>REEK01000163.1 GCA_007695115.1 Sphaerobacteraceae bacterium | reverse complement strand
CAGACGACCCCAGGCAGCCGGAGCTTCCCACGGGGTAAACGAAGGTGTATCGACGAAGGACGTCAGGGTGCCGTCGTGCCGGCGGACGTGAAAGCTCCGCTCCATTCCAACTGGTCCAGAGATCAGGCGCCGACCAGTGAGATACGGGCGCATATGGTTCGGTGCGCCGTTGCGATCGATCGCGTCTCCTAGGTCAGCGTGAATCAACTCATCTTCGTCGCGGACTCCTGCATCGAACGCAGCAGTCCATTTCGGAACCCGCTTGAACACTGCGCGATCACGATCAACGTGAACCGCGTATGGCAGCAGGCCGAATGGTGGGGATGGCTGCACCCAGGTGTGCATGTCCTTCAGACGAGCGATCCAGCGCTGTAGTTCGAAAAACGGTTCATCTGAGCTCAGCACACGAGGTATGTGCTCGTCGCAGATCATTTGCCAATCGAGTCCGCGCAAGTTGAATGACGGATAGGAACTCTCGACTTCACGTCGCACCCGATCGACGCAGTGAGCGATGTCGATGCAGTCATCGGCCGTGACACGGTCTGCGCCGCTCGCGGTGAGTGTTCGCAGGAGACCAAGACTCTCGACCACCGAACCAGTGTCTGGGCCATCTGCGATCAGAATCCGTTGATCCCGGTTGAGCTGCACGGTCGGCTCTGTAGCCGCCTCGATCTTGAGTTGTTGAAAGGCGGGGTTGAGGTGCGCAGGGCCGATCAGGAAACGAGGCCCGTCTCCCGGAAGACCGTTTTCGAGGCGAACCGGTGCGCCGAGTTCAGCTGAGAACTCATGCAACTCGCGTTCAATCAACGCACGCAGGAACGCGACTTCGGTGCCGTTGCCTTCAGGTAGAACGACAGCTACTGGCCGCCCGTCGGTGAACAGTCGTCTGGAAGCCTGGGCGTCGCTGCTCAAAGCAAACTCACTTCCGGTGCTGCAAACGGCTGCTCTGCAACTACAGCGCGCCGAGGCGAATCAGCGCATCTTCAGCCCGTTGCAATTTCGGATCGTCGCGAAGCGCCTGATGGTACTCGGCGATAGCTAGATCGGTCTGACCGAGCGCTTCGAAGGCTCTGGCGCGCTCGTAACGCATATCCCCGAATGTCTGGGCGCTGGTGATCTCCGCTTCGGCAACGCGAATCGCATCCTCGTGCCGGCCAAGTTCGTTGTAGGATGCCGCGGGCCAGTAGACATACCAGAGCATTTTCGGAGGTAGCCCGATGCTGGCGGCCCGTTCGTAGGCGTCGATCGCTTCCTGATGCCGGCCAAGATCGTGAAGGTTCGTCCCGATCGAGTAGATCAACTCGGCATCGTCTGGTCGATGCTCTAACTCTGCGCGAAGCTGCTCGAGAGTTCGCTCCCGGTTCACTGTTCGGTCGGTTTCATCCCCGAGAATCTGGTCGACGGTAGCCTGACGTTCAGGCGGGTAGACCGGGATGTAGCGATAGCTGAAGGCTCGCCACTTCTCGGTGAGCTGCTCATAGCCGATGTGAAAATCTTCGCCGTGCATCGAGTCATTCAAACGAAAGACGCCCGCACTGTGATCGTATCCCCGAACGACGGAGTAGTGACCGATCGGGTCAGGATCGGGATCGAGCCATTGCTGAACGATCACCGGAATGTCGTGGGCGATGAACGCGCGTAGCGTATCGACATCACCGCCGTGCATGAGCGGAGCCTCGAACCCCTGCTCGTTGAAGAACTGAACCATGTATTCGTACTTGCCGTGACGGGTTCCGTCGTTAGGGCGCATGATAGGGCGCAGCGTCTCCTGATCCATCATGATGTCGTAGTGGCTGAGCAGCATACAAACGGAAGCCGCCGAACAGTTGTTGAATGTCTGGTACATGTGGGTCATGCCACCGAGAATCGCGGAATCGGGAATCTCCAGCGGTTCGATCTCGGGTTCTGGCTCTTCCGCAGGCTCTTCGACCTGCGTCGGCAAAGCGGTCGGCTCGGCTTCAGGCTCGCTGGTCGGTTCAGGCTCTTCTTCTACCGGTGGGGTGGTGGTCGGATCTGCCGCTGGCGTCAGCGTCGGAGCCGGTGTCGGTGTCGGCTCAACCATGGTCGGTGCCTGTTCGATGCTGATCTCCGGGGGATCGCTTTCCGTGTCTCCGTTGTCGGTGCATGCGACGAGAACGACCATCAGCAGACCGGCCAGCACAGCGAAAAAGAGTCGTTGATCGGGGCGAAATCGGATGGATCGGAGCATGATGATCAACTCAGTATATTGGACGGATGAAGGCGTGAGCCTGATCGTGTTTCGCTCTACTGGCTGCTGTTCTGCCACCAGCTTGCGACATGGTCTGCTCGGGCGATCCAGACATCACCAAGCCCGGCCACATAGTCCAGAAAGTGAACCAGTGCGCGGGATGGGGCCGGTCGTCCGATGACCCAGGGATGGAACGTCATGCTCATCAGACCGCCTGACGCGCGCAGGACATCGAGGTCATCCCTCCACATATTGTACGCGTTGTCTGGCGATGCGATGGGATCGACAAAGTAGGAGTAATCGTCCCAGAGTCGGGATGGTGGAAGCTGAACGATCGGCGGGAGGCTTTTCTCTGGTTGCTGGATCCAGGGGAGGTCACGGGCAGCGATGTCCATGTTCCATTGCAGGCCGGATTGCTGAACGACGCTGACGGTTTGCTCCGAGAATCTCCACGATGGGGACTTGTGGCCGACGGGCGCGACGCCTGTCGCCTGTTCGATCGCCGCAGCGGTTCTCTTGATGTCTTCGAACTGCTCACCGGCAAGCATGTCCCGGAAGTAGCGATGATCCCAGCCGTGGGTGGCTGATTCGTGTCCTGCCTCGTGAACGGCCTTGATGGCGTCCGGGCGATCTTCAACGCACCGACCGACCCAGCAGAACGTTCCCTGGACATCGAAGTCCGCGAGAATATCGAGAACCCGCCAGATCCCGGTCTGGAGGTCGTATTGGGCCTGGGAGCGCCAGTACCAGTCGTCCGGGCCATAGCGGTTGATCACACCGTACTCTCCGTCGATATCGAAAGAGAGGATCAGTGCAGCTCGATGACCTGCAGGCCAGTTCCGGTGGATGGCGTCTTCCATGCTCGTCCCTCCAGTGGGTCAGGGGAAGCCGGGACGACGACTGGTTCGTCCCGGCGATTCGTTCGGATTCTAGACTGGATGCGCGCGAACGAGGTCGTGACAGAACTGCGTGAAGTTCGTCAGGCCATCATCCACGATCTCTTTTCCGGCTTCCGGGGTGGCCAGGGTAGCATCCCCGAGCGCACCGTTGCGGGTGAACTCATCGAACCGATACGGCACCAGAACACCATACTTCTGCATCTCTTTGCGAAAGCCGGTGGTCAGTTCGGTCAGTTCTCCAGCTGCGAGGCTATCGCGCTTGACGACCTGCGGAGCAAGTTCCATCGCAACCGAGGTTTCCCACTCGCAGGCGTGTCCGGTGTGCTCGGTCTTTGTGTGCTTTGCCCGAATCTCGCTTCCAGTGAAGCCGAAGTATGAGCAGGCACCAACGAAGGTCATGCCAACTTCTTCCTGAGCCCGCACGATTGCTACGTTCATCGCCGGAATGTTTCCACCATGCCCGTTGACGATCAGGAATCGCTCGACCCCGTGGTGGTAGAGCGAGGCCATCACCTCGACGAGTACCTGAACAAACGTCTCGGACGACAGCGTGATCGTTCCCGGGAAGTTCATATGGTGAAAAGAGACACCCCACGGCATCGGTGGAGCGACAGCCACCATCGGGGCCATCGTTGCCGAGGCGCGCCGGCAGAACTCCGTCGAGGCCGCGATGTCCATGTTCAGCGACATGTTCGGGCCGTGCTGCTCGTGTGATCCAACGGGGAGCAGTACCAGTTCGATATCCTGCTTGAGGTCGCGCATCTCGGGCCATGACAGGTCCGTGAGCATCAACCCATTAGAGTAATCAGCCATATCCGGTCAGTCCTTCTCAATCAGCTAGTTGCCGGTCAATTCGCGGCGAGCGTTGTCGATCGAGGCTGCGGCCTTATCGACGTCTTCCTCGGTGTTGTAGAAGCTGGTCGACAGACGTGTACAGACCGGGAACCCGATGTTCCGGACGATCACGTTGTCCTGCGCCATTCGTTCGACCAGGGCTGGTGGTTCGACACCTTCGACGGTGAAACTGATCAGGCCGGCCATCTTGTCTTTCGGCGTGAGTACGTGGACGCCGTCTACCGCCGAGAGCTTGTCCCAGGCGTACTGGCCGAGCGTGGCAATTCGGTTGTGGACCCAGTCCATCCCGAGTTCTTTGTCAATCCAGGACACGCTGGATGTGTACCCGGCGATCGCTGGCTGGTTGACGCCGGCAACTTCGAACCGGTTGGCCCCTGATTGCGGCAGGACGTAGCCACCAATGTGTTCGGTCAAGCCGTACTGCATCGAGCTGCCTCCGACGACGGTCTGAAACAGCCGCTCGATGCCGCGGTCAGATACGAATGTTGCGCCGGTACCTTCTGGACCGCAGAGCCACTTCTGACCCGGTGTGGCGTAGACATCGATGCCCAGTTCACCGAGGTTTGCCGGGATTGATCCAGCAGACTGGGCCGCGTCGCAGACCAGCAGCAGGTTGTACTTGTTCGCCATCTCCTGGATCTCTTTGACCGGCAGAACGGTTCCGGTGTTCCATGTCAGGTGGGATGTGACGATCATGCGGGTTTTGTTGCTAATGGCCGCTTCGATTGCCCCGAGCACATCGCCAGTGCCGTCGCCCAGGTTGACCCGGCGAAGCTGCACGCCGAATCGACGTGCGACAACGTATGCCGGATACTGGCCACCAGGATGCTCGGTATCGGTAATGATCAACTCATCGCCGGGCTCCCAGTTCAATCCCATGATGCCGATGTTCATGCCGTCCGTCGTGTGACGGGTCAGCGCGACATTGCTCACCGGAATCCGGAAGGCTGAAGCTGCCGCTTCCCGGGCGATCGTCTTTGTTTGCGCTTCGCGCTGAAAGCTTCGGCCCTCTTCGAACTCGAGCTTCATGTAATCGTGGATTGCGGTCATTGTGCGCTGGGGGATCGGTCCGAAGCTCCCCGCGTTCAGGAACGCATTGTTCTGCGCGTACGGCATTTCCGCCCGGATGGCGTCAACCTTCGATGACTGATCAACTGACATTTCTCCTCCTTCAGGCTGGGTGACTGGCAACCAGCAACGCAATTAGACCCGGTCGAGCGCCCGCTCGAGGTCCGCAATAATGTCCGATGGGTCTTCGATTCCAACCGAGAGTCGAATCAGACCGTCAGTAATTCCGACCTCGGCTCGTTGCTCTGGGGTGAGCGCCCGATGTGACGACATCGGTGGGTACAGCACGAGGCTGTGAACGTCTCCCAGTGTCGTGGCGGGGACGATCATCTCCAGTGAGCGCATGAACTCGAACGCCTGCTCTCGCGTACCGTTCTTGATTTCGAAGGAGACCATCGCTCCGAACTGGCCGTCGGGAAGCAGCCGCTTCGCCGTCTCGTGACTCTCATGGTTGGCCAATCCCGGATAGTACACCCACTGCAGCTTCGGATGGTGCTGTAGCCAGTCGGCAAGGATAGCTGCGTTCTTGCATTGTCTTTCGACGCGGAGCGAAAGGGTTTTCATTCCCCGAAGCACCAGCCAGGCTTCGAACGGGCCAAGCAGACTCCCGGTGGCCTTGTTGATCTCGTTCATTTCCTGACGACGCTCGAATGAACACGCTGCCACACCAGCGGTGACGTCTCCGTGTCCACCCAGATACTTGGTGGAGCTGTGAACCGCGATATCGACGCCATGCAGCCCGGTTGGAAACAGTAGCGGCGTGGCGAAGGTGTTGTCCACGATCAGAATGGCACCGTGTGCCTTGCAGAGATCACGCAGTTCATCCACCGGGGTAACACGCAGAAGCGGGTTGGAGATCGTCTCACAGAGGACAATGCGTGGCTTCAGCGTTTCCATCTTTTCGGCGACGGTGTCAAGATCGAGGATGTCCACGAACGTCGTCGGAACACCGAGCGTCATAAAGACGTTGCCCAGCAGCGTAGTGGTGGCCCCGTAGATGTCTCGTGAGGCCAGGATCTTATCGCCCGCCTGAACATTGGTAAGAATCGCCGCATTTACCGCGGCCATTCCGGAGCCGAACCCGAGCGCCGCTTCCTGCTCCTCCATGCTGGCAATCGCGATCTCCATCGCTTCCAGCGTGGGGTTGCCATAACGGGTGTAGGCATAGACACCGTCTCCTCCACCAAGCGCCTCATCCATCCGATCGAGATCACGGTAGACGAAGGACGAAGTTGGATAGATCGGCGTGGTTACCGGAATGAAATCGCGGGGTTCCGGGCGTTCGCCCGCGTGAACGGTGCGGCTGGCCCGCTTGAGGTCGCGGCGTTGCCGGTCACCTGTCATAAGTCCTGGCCCTTCATTGGCGGCGAAATCAGTGAAAATGGTAAGGCAATCGCTTGCGATGTCTTAGCAGGGTCGGCGGGTCATGTCAACGTAGCAGAGATCCGTTTCCCTTGCCCAAACCGGGGATTGAGACGTTATCGAGGTGCGTGCTATCCTTGACTGGCACAGACGAATACCGGTTGCCAGGGGTGCGCGCAGCGCTGAGAGAGTGAGTTCGAGGCTCACCAACCCTCCGAACCTGATCTGGGTAATCCCAGCGAAGGGACGGCACCAGCAGTAACGATACTGCACGCTCCGCACCCGCCGAGACCAGCAATCGGCGGATTTTTTTGTGCATTGAACCGGGCGTAATGACGATTCGAGATTCAACGAGAGGGGCGGCTGTGACCGCACCAACGCCGGCACCAGTTCCACCAAAAGCACTCACGATCGCCGGATCAGACTCCGGTGGTGGAGCCGGGATCCAGGCCGATCTCAAGACATTTGGAGCACTCGGCGCATTCGGGTCATCGGTCATTACGGCGATTACCGCGCAGAACACGGTGGCGGTTACCGCTGTTCAGGAGATTTCCACCGATGTCATCGCCGCCCAGATCGATGCGGTGATGGAAGACATCGGCGCAGACGCAGTCAAGACCGGGATGCTGTCCTCGCCAGAGATCGTTCGGGCCGTCAGCGAGGGCATCGAACGGCATGCGATTCGGAATCTCGTGGTTGATCCGGTGATGATCGCCAAGAGTGGCGATCGACTGTTGAAGGAAGAGGCGGTCCGCGCGGTTCGCGAGTACCTGCTTCCACTGGCAAGGATCGTGACCCCGAATATCCCTGAGGCGGAAGTGCTCGCCGAGATGAAGATCGATTCCGAGGCGGATATGATTGAAGCAGCCCGCCAGATTCACAAGTCCGGCCCCGCGATTGTCATTGTCAAAGGTGGGCATCTGGCTGATATGCCAATCGATATCGCCTGGGATGGCGAGAAAGCGTCGTACTTCCAGACAGATCGTGTGAATACTACGGCGACGCACGGGACCGGTTGCACCTTCTCTGCAGCGATCGCCGCTCATCTGGCACACGGGTACGAGGTGAACGACGCGATCGAACGATCCAAGCAATATCTCTATGGCGCGCTGATGACCGCGTATCAGGTTGGATCGGGCCATTCTCCAGTCCACCATTTTCACCAGCTCTGGTCCGACAGGTAAACCAGGTAGCCAGCCGAACGATCCGAATTTCTCCGAATTTGATCAAGAGAGCGAGAAACAAGATGACGATTGACGATCGAAGCGAACAGTTGAACAAACCGCTGACGATTGCCGGCAAGGAGTTCACTTCCCGACTGATCCTCGGCACCGGCAAGTATCGAAACAGCGAAGAGATGAACGCCGCCTTCGAAGCGTCCGGAACGCAGATGATCACGGTCGCGTTGCGCCGGATCGATTTCGACGATCCGAAGAGCCGTTCGGTACTGGAAGACGTCGACTGGAAGAAATACCAGATTCTGCCGAACACAGCCGGGGCCACCACGCCTGAGGAAGCTGTCCGGGTTGCGCGGCTGTCGCGTTCGCTCGGGTTGTCGGACTGGATCAAGGTCGAGGTTCAGCCTGATCCGAAGTATCTGTTGCCGGATCCGGTCGGAACCTACGAAGCGTCGAAGATGATGATCGAAGAAGGCTTCACCGTCTTGCCGTACATGAATGCGGACCCTGTGCTGGCCTTCCGCCTGCAGGAGCTCGGTTGTGCCACCGTCATGCCGGCGGCAAGCCCGATCGGCTCCGGTCAGGGCATCCCGGATTATCGACTGATTCAGGTTATCGTAGAGCAGGCCGAAGTTCCGGTAATTGTCGATGCTGGGATCGGTGCGCCGTCAGACGCGGCACTGGCGATGGAACTGGGTGCCGACGCCTGCCTGATCAACACGGCAATCGCCCAGGCCGAGAATCCGGCGTTGATGGCGCAGGCGATGAAGAAGGGTGTCGAGGCTGGCCGGGAAGCGTTTATCGCCGGTCGGATTCCTCGCAAGGCATACGCATCAGCAAGCAGCCCGATAGAGGGCGTTGTTCGATAGGGGAACTATGCAAAACGCACGTTCCATGTGGTCCGAGCGACTGGCCGATGTTCTGACAGTCTATGTGCTGACTGACCGGGGGCTATCCGGAGGGTTGTCAGAGCAGGATGTTGTGCGTCACGCCATCGATGGCGGGGCCACTGCAATTCAGCTGCGCTGGAAAGATGCTCCGATGCGGGAAGCGGTCTCGATTGCCCGGGAGCTCAAATCGATCTGTGCCGAGCGAGACGTGCTGTTCGTCATCAACGACCGGATCGATCTGGCCATGGCGATCGAGGCAGATGCCGTTCATCTTGGTGAAGATGATCTGCCGATCCCGGAAGCCCGGAAACTGATCGGCGATTCGATGATTCTCGGCTATTCACCGGCCGATCTGGACGAGGTCGAGTGGGCGTTCGAGGCTGGTGCCGATTATCTGGGAGTCGGACCAGTCTATGGAACGTCGTCCAAGGACGACGCAGGCGAGGCCGTCGGCATCGAGCGAATGCGAGAGGTTCGGCGGCTCACAGATCGGCCATTCGTCGGCATCGGCGGAATCCATGCCGGGAACGCCGCACCGGTGATCGAAGCCGGGGCCGATGGCGTGGCGGTGATCTCGTCGGTGGTTGCCCAGGCAGATATCGAAAGTGCAGCCCGATCGCTCCGCCTGGTTGTGGATGATGCCCTGAGCCGGACGCGATCGTGACCAATATCCCGCGCCTGCACCTGATCAGCAACTCCGCGATCGTCCCTACTGAATCGCTTCCCGGGGTAGCCAGGTCAGCGGTCGCTGGCGGGGTAGGGGCAATCCACCTCCGCGAGTCGGAACTTTCCGATGATCACGCGACCAAGTTGACCAGAAGCATCGTCGACTCCGTTTTCGGGTTGAACGCGATAGTCATCCTGAATGGCCGGCCGGAGCTTGCCGGACTGCCGGGTATTGGCGGGATTCATTTGCCAGAGCGCATGATCGATCGTGTGCCCGAGGCCCGCACAAGACTCTTGCCAGACGCCATAATCGGAGTTTCGGTGCATGGACTCGAGGCGGCCCGAGCGGCCGAGCGTGCCGGCGCCGATTACCTCATCGCCGGACACGTGTTCGAGACCGGCAGCAAGCCTGGGCAGGCCGGGCGCGGTGTTGAATTCATTGAAGAGATCGCGAGTTCGGTGGCGATCCCGGTCATCGCGATCGGTGGGATTACCCCGGACAACGTTGTGAGGGTCATCGATGCCGGGGCGAGCGGGGTGGCGGTACTCTCCGGCATACTTGCTGAAGAGGACCCGGAACGGGCGGCCCGGAGCTATCGCGAGGCGATTGACCTGGAACTGGATGGAACGCATGCAGGTTGAACTGAACGGAAAAATGACCCAACTCGACGGTGTTGCAACTGTTGGAGATCTGATTCGTTCGAAAGATCTCAAACCGCGGATGGTTGCGGTCGAGCTGAACGGTGAGATTGTGCCGAGGGAGAAGTTCGACGAACAGGTGCTCAGCGACGGAGATCGGCTGGAGATCGTTCACTTCGTAGGCGGTGGCTGATCGACGTCCAGTTCCTCGTTCGGGTCCCAGAGGTGTCGATCGAGGTTGACTTGATACTCGTCGATGAACGTGATCCCTTCGTCTTCGAGCAGTCCGCGCATAATCGCCGGATGCCCCCACGACCACCCTCCCGAGAGTTCGCCGATCCGGTTTACCACGCGGTGAGCGCGTTCCGAGACATCATCCGGGCAATTGTGGAGCGCAAAGCCAACCATTCTGGCCGAGCGTCCTGCTCCAACGAAACGGGCTATTCGTCCGTAGGTGGTCACGCGGCCTTCTGGAATGAGTCGGACAACTGCGTAGACGCGCTGCATGAACGGGATGGAATCGTCAGTCCAGTGCGTTGAATCAGTCATCCCGGGCCGTTACTTTGCGTACCTGAACGGGATTGTGCTGAAGGGCAAGATTGCTCTGCACATGGATGCCCGCGTTCGACTGCTTTTTGAGGGTCGGGTACACTTCTAGATGCGTATTCATCACTGTTATCGACTGTTGATCAGAAATCCGAGGTTGTTTTACCATGCGAGGCCTGCTTACCAAGATTTTCGGGGACCCGAACGAAAAGGCGTTGAAACCTTACTGGCAACTCGTAGCTGAGGTCAATGAGCTCGAGCCGGAGTTCGAAAAACTATCGGATTCCGAGCTTCGTGAACTGACGCCAGAGTTCAAATCGCGCCTGGCCGAGGGAGAGACGCTGGACGATCTCCTCCCCGAAGCCTTCGCCGCGGTTCGTGAAGCGTCAAAGCGGACGCTCGGGTTGCGACACTTCGATGTCCAGCTCCTCGCTGGCTCAGTGCTTCATGCCGGCAGGATCGCCGAGATGAAGACGGGTGAAGGTAAGACGCTGGTCGCCACACTACCGCTGTACCTGAACTCGCTGGCAGGTGAAGGTGTTCACCTGGTGACACCCAACGACTACCTCTCTCGAGTTGGTGGTGGCTGGATGGGCCCGATCTATCACATGCTCGGTCAGACGGTCGGCGTGATCGTTCATAGCGCCGGGTACGTTTACGACCCTGATTACAACAACCCGGACCCAAGCCCTGACGAACGGCTGAACCACTGGGTCGAGGTAGAGCGAAAAGAAGCCTACGCAGCCGACATTACCTACGGCACGAACAACGAGTTCGGTTTTGATTACCTGCGAGACAATCTGGCGTTCACCAAGAAACAGCAGGTACAGCGCGGCCATTTCTTCGCGATCGTCGACGAAGTCGACAACATTCTGATCGACGAAGCACGAACCCCGTTGATCATTTCTGGTCAGGCCGAGCAGCAGATCGATCGGTATGCGCAGTTCTCTGATGTCGCCCGACGGCTTCGCCCTGACGTGCACTATGAGGTCGATCTCAAGCAGCGGAGCGTCACGCTTACCGAAGAAGGCATCGACCGGGTAGAGCAGCTGCTACAGATTCCGGATACCGAGAGCCTCTACGATGAGCGCCACTCTGACAAGACACATTTCGTCGAGCAGGCGGTCAAGGCCGAGGCCCTCTTCCAGCGTGACAAGGACTACATCGTCCGAGACGGTGAGGTCATCATCATCGATGAGTTCACCGGCCGTCAGATGGAAGGCCGGCGCTACAGCGAAGGACTCCACCAGGCGATCGAGGCCAAGGAAGGCGTTCGCGTTCAGCGCGAGACGATTACCCAGGCAACAATCACCTTCCAGAACTACTTCCGGATGTACGACAAGCTCGCCGGTATGACCGGTACCGCCGAAACCGAGGCCGAAGAGTTCAACCTGATCTACGGGCTCGAGGTCATCATCATTCCGACGAACCGGCCGATGGTGCGGATCGACATGGGTGACCAGGTCTTCCGTTCTGAAGAGGCCAAGTTCAAGGCGGTGAGCCGGGAAATCGAGCAGATGGTTCAGGAAGGCCGGCCGGTTCTGGTCGGTACAACCTCGATCGAGACCAGTGAGCGCCTCAGCAACATGCTGCGCCGGACTGGCGTCAAGCATGAAGTGTTGAACGCCAAGCAGCATGAGCGAGAGGCGGCCATCGTTGCCGGCGCTGGCCAGCCCGGAGCGGTGACTATCGCTACTAACATGGCGGGTCGCGGTACGGATATCGTCCTCGGAGACGGCGTCAAAGAGGCTGGCGGTCTCCACATCGTCGGTACCGAGCGACACGAAGCACGTCGTATCGACAACCAGCTCCGTGGCCGTGCCGGTCGACAGGGTGACCCGGGATCCAGTCGGTTCTATCTCTCGCTTGATGACGAGTTGCTCAAGCGCTTTGGCTCGGACAAGGTGACCAGCCTGATGGAACGGCTGGGGATGGACGACGAGACACCGATCGAGCACGGCATGATCTCCAAGACCATCGAGAACTCGCAGACGAAGGTCGAAGGCCACAACTTCGATCTCCGGAAGCATCTCGTGCAGTATGACGACGTCGTCAACCGGCATCGCGAGGTGATCTATCACGAGCGAAAGAAGATCCTCGACGGCGAAAATATGCGCGAACACACGCTCGAGATGGTCCATGAGCAGATCGAGGTGATGGTCGCCGCCAACTGGCCCGAGGAAGATCACGCCGATCCTGACTATGAGCGGGTTCAGCAGGCGTTTGCCGCCATGGTCAACGACCGCAATGCGGTCAGTGTCCGTGAGCTCGAGGGCCGTGATGAGGATGAGATCGTTGGCTTCCTGATCGAGAAGGCGGACGAGGCTTACGCCCGTCGTGAAGCTGACATGACACCGGACACGATGCGTCAGATCGAGCGCCTGGTTATGCTGCAGGTGATCGACCGGTTGTGGATCGAGCATCTGACGACGATGGACGACATGCGACAGAGCGCGGGACTCCAGGCATTTGCCCAGCGAGATCCGCTGCAGATCTACCGCCGCGAAGGCTACAACATGTTCCAGCGCCTGCTGCAGAACATCCAGTACGACGTAGCCCACCAGATCTACAAGGCGATGCTGGTGCCAGCGCTGCAGAAGCCGGTTGTCGAACCGGGTGAAGCGAGCATGGGCAACCAGCGGCCAGTTCAGCGGACGGTTCGCAAGACCGCTGAAGAAAAAGTTGGCCGGAACGATCCGTGTCCGTGCGGTTCCGGCAAAAAGTACAAGCAGTGCTGTGGTTCACCGGCAGCGTTGAGACGGACTGCAGGCGTGAGCTGATTCATAGTTCGTAATCTTATTTCAACGAAGCGACGCCCGGGTTCACCCTGGGTGTCGCTTCGTGTTTTGCGTACCCTGCATCCTGAAGTGCCCGGAGCCAGCCTCGACCCTCAACCACCCTGTGCTAAGCTACTGGTAAATCAAAACCATGAGAGTGGCCGCAGGGCCTCCGCAGGACAATACAATGCACCTTCTCGAACGTGACGGGGAACTGGACGCACTGCACCAGTTACTTGAGCTGTCTGCTCAAGGACGGGGGCGGCTTGCTCTCGTTGCGGGCGAAGCTGGAGTGGGTAAGACAAGTCTGGTCCGAGCATTTGCACGTCATGCCCGTGACCTGGCTGATGTGCATATTGGCTCGTGCGACCCGCTCGAGACGCCGCAGCCGCTTGGTCCGCTACTCGATATTGCGTCCGGACTCAGTGAAGAACTCAATACTCTGCTCGACCTGGGGGGACAGCGCCACCGCGTGCTCCAAACCTTTCTCGCGTCGATGACACAGGGCCGGCTTCCGAAAATAGTCATTCTCGAAGATGTCCACTGGGCAGATGAGGCGACGCTCGATTTCCTGCGGTTCGTTGGCAGGCGTGTCGACTCGGTTCCGGCACTGGTTTTGGTTACCTTTCGGGACGACGAGGTTGTCGAACAGCATCCGCTCAGAGTTGTGCTTGGCGATATCGCGACTTCTCCCGCAGTGATCCGAATCAAAGTTGCTTCACTCTCTCTGGAGGCGGTGCGAAATCTGGCCGGCAATAGCGAGATCGACCCATCTGCCCTGTACCGTCGCACCGCCGGGAATCCGTTTTTCGTCACGGAAGTGCTGGCAACAGGAAATGATGGAATTCCTGAAACGGTGCGAGACGCCATACTCGCTCGCGCGTCTCGTCTCTCACGCTCGGCTCGATCCGTACTCTCTGCTGCTGCGGTAATAGGGCCCACTATCTCGCCGTCGTTGCTGGCTGAAGTGACGCAAGCTGATTCCGAGACCGTTGACGAGTGCCTGTCGATAGGCGTACTGGCGCATCAACGATCCGGGTTTGCGTTCCGCCACGAACTGGGTCGCGAGGCCATTCTCGATTCGATCCCGGCTCATCGGAGAGTCGATCTCCACAGAGTCGTTCTCGAAGCACTCGAGCGGTCCGGGGCATCCGACGACCCTGATGGACTGGCTCGGCTGTCCCATCATGCAGAGGGATCGCAAAACGAGCTTGCAGTGCTCAGATACGCGCCAGCTGCGGCAAGGCGGGCCGCAGCACTGCAGGCTCATCGAGAGGCTGTGGCCCAGTACTCGAGGGCACTGCGATGGGCACGAAATCTTGATCCATACGAACAGGCAACGCTGCTCGAATGCTACGCGCAGGAGTGTCACCGCATTGATCGACTCGACGATGCGATCCATGCTTACAACGAGGCGCTGGACATTAGACGGCGAATAGAAGATCGACAGGGCGAAGGGCGAACCCTCAGTTGCCTCGCCTCAGTCTATAGCGGCGCTGGACGAAATAGCGAAGCCGAATTGGCAAGTCATGAAGCGATCCAGACACTGGAGACGTTAACCCCGGGCCCTGAACTGGCGGAAGCCTATCGCGTAGCAGCTCATCTCCGGATGCTGGATCGCGATACCGCTAATGCCGTTGCCTGGGGCCGACGATCGATTGATCTCGCCCGGAAATTCGATCACCAGCCAACGCTCATTGGTGCCCAGCAGGCGCTTGGCGCTGCTCTTCTGGTTGCTGGTGACAACGTGGGTATCAAGTATCTGCAACGCGCGCTGGATCTGGCACTCGAGGCCGATAACGACGAGATGGCGGCTCTTGCGTATCGCTTGCTCGGGTCAGGTCTCGGCGAAATGTATGAATTTGATCAAGCAATTCCATGGCTGGAGGAGTGTATTCGTTTCTCCTCTGCCCGTGACAACGACTTGCATCACTGGTACGCGAAGGCCTGGCTGGCGCTGTCGATGGTTTACCGGGGAGAATGGAGCAGGGCGGCTCACATAGCGAATGAAGTCATTCAGCGACCATACGTCTCTATCACCAGCCTGATCATGGCGCTGGTTGCGCTCGGGCGGCTGCGCACCAGGCGCGGCGACCCGGAACTCTGGCCCGTGCTCGACAAGGTGCTGGAACTTGCCCAACGCACCGATACGCTTCAGCGACTTGCTCCGGCGCGCGCCGCTCGCGCTGAGGCTGCCTGGCTTGCCGGAGATATTGAATCAGCAAAACGGGAATCTGTTGCCAACTACGATCTTGCCAAAGCACAGCAGCATCACTGGTTCCTTGGAGAGCTGGCGTACTGGCAGTGGAAAACAGGGGTTGCTGTCGACCTTCCAGACTGGACTGCTCCACCCTTTGCACTGCAGATACAAGGAGACTGGGAGTCAGCTGCCCGGGAGTGGGAACGAATTGGGTGTCCCTACGAGATGGCGAGAGCGTTGTCTGAAAGCGATGATGAAGGTGCGTTGCGGCGGGCTCTGGGCACGTTCTCTGAGCTTGGTGCTCAGCCCATGGTGTCGATCGTTCAACGGAAACTCCGACGGATTGGTGTCCGGAATATCCCGCGTGGACCACGCTCCAGCACCAAAAAGCACCCTGCCGGACTGACCCCTCGAGAAGTCGAAGTGCTGAATCTTCTCTCCGAGGGACTTAGCAATGCCGGAATAGCTGATCGTCTGTTTGTGTCCCTCAAAACGGTCGAAAGTCATGTGTCTTCGGTGCTGAGCAAGCTGAATGTCCACTCACGGGCTGAGGCCGTGCGCCATGCACAGGAGTTCGACTCAGGTTCTCCAGAATAAGGGTCGGACTTCGAAAATCTAGGGGTGCTCACCGATACATTCAAAGCAGACCATCTGCATACTGGTGTTAATCGGATTTGCCCGTCATACATCAGTAAGGAGACGCTGCTATGCCCCGCTATCTGGTCGAGCGCACATTTCCGGATGGTCTGTCGATCCCGGCTAACGAGGAGGGCGAAGGAGTATGTATGAACGTGGTCTCGGCGAATGCCAACCACGGAGTGACATGGGTCCATTCCTATGTTCGGGATGACAAGCTGAAAACCTACTGTGTCTACGACGGCCCCAGCCCCGAGGCAATTCGCGAAGCGGCGGATTCAACTGGACTGCCGATCGATCGAATCACCCGCGTAAGCGTGCTTGATCCGTACTTCTACAAGTAACAGACGCGAGCGTTGGCGTGGCCAGGATCGTTTCCTGGCCACCTCGCTCCAGCGAATGCAGCCCGATCTCAATCATTCCAACGTCATCCTCGTTTGTAGCCTGCCCCTTTGCTAATGGCAGTCTGAAGTTGGAGACCGCGCTTTCCGGGAAATGAACGCTAAGGGTCAGATCAACGGGTCTGACTCTCTCACTCCACACTTCTGGTATCGCACTTGACGACGGTGCCGATGCCGAGCGTGAATATCCTCTTGGGAAGCAGACTACAAACAGCCATTTGAACTACTCCAGCCCACAGACCTCGACAATCGTGATGATCACTACTGTGCTTTA
>REEK01000057.1 GCA_007695115.1 Sphaerobacteraceae bacterium | reverse complement strand
TCAGCCAGGCAGGCATCGATCTGATTGACTGTGAGGGTAATCGCGAAACGGTCGGGTTGGTCGGCGGCAAGTGATTCGAGGAGACTGAACATCGCGTCGGTCTGACTCCAGGCGTATCCCTGGTCGATCGGCCCGGCCAGCTCCACCTCGTACCCATGATCGGTCTGCCGGAAGACTTCCTCTTCGGGAGTCGGAACGAACATGGCAAAGAAGCCGCCGGCCATGTTGCCGGCCTGCATCCGGGGCAGGTCTACATGCCCGCGCTCGGATCGTTCGAAAAACGAGCGACCGCCACCTCGTGACGGAACGAGCAGATTCAAGAGCGTGTCGTTGTGCCCATCGATAATCGGGGGTGACGATATTTCACTGTCAGCGATAGAGCAGCTCCTGTTCGAAATCGGCTGTCTGGGCCAGTCCCAGCGCTTCCCGGGCTTCCCCGACGGCGTAGAGTGACCCGGTTACGCAGATCAGGTGACGATCATCTTCGGGGCCCGACATCAGATGGACGAGCGCGTCTTTGACACTCTGCGCCGATCCAGCTTCGACCTCCGGAGCGACGTTCCCGAGCAGGCCGACCAGGCTCTCAGGGTCAGTCGCCCGTGGAGAGCGCGACGCGGTGGCGATAATCCGGGATGCCGCCGGGGAGAGCACTCTGAGCATCCCTTCGACGTCCTTATCCCGGGCAATTCCGACAACCAGCGATACCCGATGATCCGGGTACTCCTCGGCAAGCGCCTCAACGAGTCGTTCGCAGGAATCGACATTGTGAGCGCCATCGACGATGACGAGTGGAGACCGATTGGCGATCTCGAACCGCCCCGGCCAGGTCACATTGGCGACACCGGAACGAATCGCATCGTCGGAAATCGCATAACCGCGAGCAGCCAGCCCGGAAAGCGCGGTGACTGCCAGACCTGCGTTACCCACCTGATGCTGACCAGCAAGCCCGCAACGCAGGCTGTCAATCTGACGGTTGAACGCGGAAACCGTGAAATCACGCGTCGTTCCGGTCACGGACCAGTCGCGCTCACCGAGTGTCAGCTGGCTGCCCACATCATCGGCGATCTGCTGCAGCGTCGATGCTGCCTCGGGACGCTGCTCGGCTGAGACCACCGGGCGTCCCGACTTGATGATCCCGCCCTTTTCACGTGCGATCTCGGCCAGTGAATCGCCCAGGATGCTGATGTGATCCAGACTGATCGAACTGATCACGCTCAGCAGCGGTTTGATGACGTTTGTAGCATCCAGACGGCCGCCCAGACCGACCTCGATCACGCCCACGTCAACCGGCGCCCGGGCGAAGGCCAGAAATGCCAGCGCTGTGGATACTTCGAACGCCGTCGCTTCGCCCCACTCCGGGTGTTCTTCGGCCAGACGGGCATTGAACGGGATGATCTCGCCGGTTAGCGCCGCAAACGTCGCTTCGCTGATCGGTTCCCCATTGATCTGGATCCGTTCACGAAACGTGTGCAGGTGTGGGGTTGTGTAGAGACCGACCCGATATCCCGCGGCTCGGAGGGCAGAATCGATCATCGCTGCGGTGGAACCCTTGCCCTTGCTCCCGGCAATGTGAACCGTGGGATAGCGAGTATCTGGAAAATCGAGCATCTGCAGCAGCGCCTCGGTGCGACGCAGTCCCACCGATTCCGCATCGAAAGGGTTGGCAACGAATCCTTTGTCATAGCCGGAGCGCTCGATGACATAAGTGATCGCATCCCGGTAGTTCACGTGGTCAACTCCCATTCAGGTGGTATTCATGCGCAATCGGACGTGCCTATCCGGAGTCAGGTTCGCGACCCCGCCCATCGTATGGTATCGTCTCCGGCACAGAGGAAGGGATGCTGCAGGCGCCCACCGCCTGCAAATTGCGGAGGCCAAGAGACCATTATGCTCTTCGGTGCTGAATCCAATCTTGATCTTGCTCAGGCGTTGTTCGATCTCGGCGGTGTTGAATTCGGGGAATTCAATCTCGGCCCGACGGCCGGCACATCGCCCATCTACCTTAACCCGCGGGTGGTCATCAGTCATCCCACGGTTATGCGGCAGTTCGCCAGACTGGTCCATCACGAAGTCCAGGCAGACCAGCAACGTCGTCGCCCCCGGCTCGCCCATTTCGGCGCGGTTGCCGGTGTCCCGATGGGTGGGCTCCACCTCGCGACCGCGTACTCACTGACCAGTGACAACCCGCTGATCTATGTCCGGGCCAGTGAAGACGAACCAACAATCGAGGGCCGGGTTATCCCGGGCCAGACCGTCCTGATCATCGATGACCTGATGACGGGCGGCACCAGTATTCTGCATACAGCGCGTGCGCTGGAAAGCGTCGGGCTCGAAGTGCGGGATGCGATTGTGCTGGTGGATCGCGAGCAGGGTGGCGTAGATCACCTGGCCGAGCACGGCTACAACGTGATGCCGATCCTGCGGCTACGTACCATGCTGACCTACTTCCACGAGAGTGGCCTCGTCACCCGGGCGAAGTACCAGGAAGTGATCGAATACCTGGACAGCAATATGGTGTAGGCTCGCAGTCAGCCATCGAACGATTCGCCCACCGGTAGACCGGTGGGCATGTTTGCGTTGGCAATTGTCGCGACTGGCGGTTCAATGAGCGGTCTTCACCGTGGATCTCCGTTGCACCAGTGACAGAACCTCAGCCAACCACTCGAGACCCACTTCATTGCAGGGGTGAAGGTAGATAGTCAGACAGTCGACCTCCAGCTCGGCGTAGCGAGAGATCTGCTCGGCGACGTCATTTGCCGAGCCGGTGATCGGATTGGCGCCCGGAACCAGTCCGTCAAGTCCGGGCAACGTGATACCAATGGTGACGTTTCCTGAAAGGGTCTCCGGATCACGGCCGTGTTGCTCGCAGGCTTCCTGCATCCCCTGGAGCCGGGCAGCGTAGTTCTCGACATGACTGTCTTCGAAGGCCAGCCAGCAACTCCAGCCGTCACCGTACTGCACGGTGAGACGTTTCATCCTCGGTCCGCCACGCATTGAGCCGATCAGAATCGGTGGTCCGTTTTTGCGTGGTCCTTGTGGCAGAAGTTCCACACCCCGGGACTGGTAGAAGTCACCATCCACGGTCACGCGTTCGCCCCGCATCACCGGAACAATGATCCGAAGCGCCTCTTCGAACCGTCCGATGCGTCGGTCCCAGGGATAACCGTGGAACATATGCTCGCTGCGGAAATCCCCGGCACCCAATCCAACAGTCAGGCGTCCGTTGCTCAGCGAATCAACC
This sequence comes from Sphaerobacteraceae bacterium, assembly GCA_007695115.1. Taxonomy (GTDB): domain Bacteria; phylum Chloroflexota; class Chloroflexia; order Thermomicrobiales; family Thermomicrobiaceae; genus SLMJ01. The sequence goes on along the minus strand of REEK01000057.1, from coordinate 13,571 downwards.
GTTGCCGCCATGCGGGCAAGCAACGCCGGATTCCGAAACGCGGTGTTGGTGACCAGCGTGCCGATCTCCACGTCGGCAGTGTCGGCCGCCAGAGCAGCGAGCATCGTCCAGCTCTCCCAGAACCCACTGCGGACGCCTCGCTGTTCCGCGGGAAGCTGATAGCCATGATCCAGAAAATCGAGGTAGGGCTCGTGGTAGAGATGATCGGTCAGCCAGAGCGAATCAACTCCGATCTGCTGCGCTTCACGACCGAACGCGAGCGTCTCGGGTGCAGTTGGGGTATGTCCGGCCATCGATCCGGACCAGTGGGGCAGTATCAATCCGATCTTCATCCAGCATCCTCTCCAGTCGTGCGTGCGAACTGGGCTTCTGAAGCAACGTGGTTGTCTCAGTTCGCCGGTCTGATGTTCTTGTTGTGTCTGAACAGATTGTCGGGGTCGAATTCAGCCTTGACTCGCGCCAGTTGGCGGTAGATTTCCGGCTCGTATGCTTCCTGGATCCGCTCAGCACCTTCTTCTTCGGTCAGGAAGTTGACATAGGTTCCGCCGGTCGAGAACGGTCTGACCGCAGCGTGAAACTGTCTCGCCCATCCGATGTGCCGGTCGTCCGTGTCCGGGTCATCCCAGGCACCCTGGATCGCGACAACGTATTCGGCCGACTTGTGACTGACTGCGCCGTCGTTGGACGCCGTCTTCCCGGCGTTCCCACCCAGATGCATCGCCAACATCGACGAGTGGGGTGAGGTGAAGCGACTGCAGTGCTCGATCATGATCTGACCGAGCTCATCAGGCACGGCTGACAGGTACTCCGACTTCCAGTAGTAGCGCCGACCATGCGGCTGGCCGGAATCGAGAAACGACTGGTGTGTGACGTATTCCTTCTGCGTAATCGTGTCCGCGAGGGGATTGCCGAACGCTCTGAGTGGGGCCATCGCACGTTCGCCTTCCTCGGGGTCTCCGGCGTACATGGCGGCGATGCCAGCGACCGGTTTGCCGTGGACCTCTTCGGGAAGGAATGGCGCTGGCGGGGCAATCCTTAGCACCAGTAGCGATGTCAGATCTTCCGGAGCCGATTCGGTGAACTCGCGGAAGAACCGGATCACCTCGGGCGCGTCTTCCATGGGATAGAGGATCAGCCCGCCAGTCACGGTCGGCCCGAGTTCGCGTGCTTCGAACTCGAACTGGGTGACGACGCCAAAATTACCGCCTCCACCCTTGATAGCCCAGAAGAGATCACGATTCTCCTGTTCACTGGCACGGCGGACTTGCCCGTCGGCGGTGACGATCTCGACCTTGCGGAGATGATCCGCAGTGTGGCCCCATTTCCGGGTTGTCCAGCCAAATCCGCCACCGAGTGTCAGCCCGGCGACTCCGGTTGTCGAGATGATTCCGGACGGAACCACCAGCCCATACGGCTGGGTGACCTGATCGACATCCCCCCAGACGGCGCCGGGGCCAACCCGGACACGTTTGGTGGCCGTATCGACATTCACGCTGCGCATCAGGGAACAATCGATCATCACCCCGCTATCACAGACCGCCATCCCGGCGATGTTGTGACCGCCCCCCTTGATCGAGAGAGGAAGCGCGTATTCACGCGCGACGTTGACCGCCGCAATGACGTCGTTCGTCTCCCGGGGCTGAACGATGACAGCGGGGCGTCGATCGATCATCGCATTCCAGACGGATCGAGCCTCATCGAACTCGCTGCTATCGGGAGTCAGCACATTACCTCGCACTCTGGCTCTCAGTGATTCCAGTGCCTCGCTGGTAGATCTCGTATCTCTGGTTCGATGTTGCTGGCTAGTCATGATCGCTCCTTCTCCTGTTTCATCTCCCGAAGTTGGCCCGCTACTCAGCGCGGGGCTCGTCCGGATAGGTATTCCCATCTGCAGATATCCAGACTTCGGGCACGAATGCCCAGGCTCTGCAGGTCATATCAATGATCACGGCCTTGCTGTACAGCTAGTTCAAGAATCAGCGATTACAGGCTCGAACTCCATCAGGAATCACCCACAGGATTGGATAAACACGTAACCCTGTAGGCAGACATGTTGGCGCGACGTCGTGCTGCACGTTCTTGTTAGAATCGGTTACGTCTCCTGTGAAAAAGGTCGGGACAGTATGATGCCTGCAAACGGGTCAACTGACTTCGGAACCATGCTGCGTGAACGGCGGACAGGTGCCAGCCTGACGCAGGAAGAACTTGCGGAGCGAGCAGGCATCAGCGTCCGGACGATTGCTGACGTCGAGCGTGGGGTGATCCGGGCTCCGCGCCGTGACACGCTGGAGCTGATCGCCGATGCACTGGAACTCACCGATCCGGAGCGAGACGAATGGCGAACGTTGAGGCGTCAGCTGTCCATGCGTCGATCGGGCACCGCACCCTCTCCGTCGCTTCCCCAACCGCCAAATCAGCTCATCGGACGGGATCGCGAGGTCAACGCCGTCATCAACCTGGTGACTCAGCCGGATACGAGACTGGTGACGATTACCGGTCCAGGTGGGGTAGGGAAAACCAGGATCGGACAGGCGGTTGGTCACGCGCTGAAGGATCGATTCGCCGATGGCGTCGCCTACATCGAACTGGCGTCGACGCAGGATCCGGAATTGCTCCTGCAGACCATTGCCCAGCAACTGGGGATTCGCGACGGTGATCAGGAGACGCCACGATCCCGGCTGCTGCGGTTTCTCGGGCAGCGAGAAATGCTCCTGATTCTGGACAATTTCGAGCATCTTCGATCAGCCGCGGCCGATCTCGCCGAGCTTCTGTCCAGCACCTCGGCTCTGCACATACTCGTCACCAGTCGGGCAGGTCTCCGGATCGGTGCCGAGTATGAGTTCCCGGTTGTTCCGCTGGGGCTTCCCAAATGGGACGGCACCCGGACGATCACTGGCCTGCAGAGTTACCCCGGTATCCAGTTGTTCGTTCAGCGCGCTCGCCAGGTTCGCCCTGACTTTTCGTTGACCGACGAAAATAGCGCTTCCGTATCGCGAATCTGCGCCTACCTCGATGGGCTACCGCTCGCTATCGAGCTCGCCGCTGCCAGAGTCAAGCTGTTGCCACCGGAGCAGATCGTTCCCCGGCTGGTTCATCGACTCGGATTCCTCTCTGATGGACTGGCGGACTCCCCAGACCGGCACCAGACGATGCGCGCAGCAATTGGCTGGAGCTACGATCTGCTCGATGAAGCTGACCAGCGGTTCTTTCGCCGGCTGTCGACGTTCATTGGCGGCTGGACACTTGAAGCAGCAGAGGCGATAGCGCCTCCCGGTGTCGAACCTGTCGAAAGCCTGTCGAGACTGGTCAACGACAATCTGATCGAGCAGCTATCCTCCGCCGATGGGACTGCCCGATTCGCAATGCTAGAGACCGTGCGCGAGTTCGGGCTGGAACAGCTTCATATGCGGAACGAATACGACACGGTAGTCGGGGATCACGCAGCGATGTTCCTCCGTATGGTGGAGCAAGCCGAGCCGGAATTACGCGGGCCGGGGCAGGTGGAATGGCTGGAACGACTATCTGCGGACATCGCCAACCTCCGGAGCGCGCTCGAGTGGCTGCATCGATCGGAGCGTGATCCGGATCCAGCAATGCGCATGGTCGCCTCGATGACCTGGTTCTGGGAAACACGGGGATACGTAACTGAGGGGCGCACCTGGTTGATGCGAGCGCTGGAATTTCCGTCGACCCCGTCGGTCACGCGAATGAAATTGCTGGCCGGAGCGGGCTGGTTCGCGCACATTCAGCAGGACTCGACAGCCGCACTCCGTTATCTCACCGAGGGGCTGGAGCTGGCTCAGTCGGCAGCAGATCGATGGTGGGAATCCTGGATCCTGCATCTGCTCGGCAGGGTTGCGTACTTTGATGGTGATGCCGACGAAGCTGATCGCTACGCCACGTGGAGTCTGGAGATCGCTCTGGATCTGGACGATTCCTGGATCATTGCCTGGGATGAGCATCTCTTCGGTCTGGCAGCATTTATCCGGGATGATCTGGAAGCGACGCGCCGGCACTATGAACGCAGCCTGGAGATCCGGGAGCGCATCGAATACCCGGAAGGCATCTGTCTGATTCACGGGCTTCTGGGTGTGCTATCGCTGCGGGAAGGAGATCCTGAAGCAGCGCTGCAACGACTGCGAAAAGGACTGGAAGCCGGTCAGCGGATCGGCGCCCGCTGGTTGCTGATCAACTGGCTTGCCAACCTCGCCTTCATCGCCGCGGAGGTGGGAGAGTACGAGCGCGCCGCGAGACTGGCGGGCTTTGTGGAGTCGATGAGCGATTTCACCGGCGCGATCCCGATTCCGATCACCAGAGTCATGCTTGAGCGCGGTATAGAGTCCACGCAGAAGCAACTCGATGAGGAGACGTATGGTGATTGCTACGAGACTGGACGCAGCATGATGATGGCCGACGCCATTGACGAAGCGCACTCGATTTCGGGCGAGTCAGCCTGAACACTCTACTGACACAATATGGGCACTACAGCTTCGGGCCCCCGGCGATCGCGTGCGGACAGCGCACGCACTCCGGGTTCCCGCAATGGGTGATGCCGGGATCAGTCCGAATCAATGCGGCTGACGTCGTAACGGTTTCGGCTGCCGGAAACAGGCGCCATAAGCTGGTACCGACGGTCGTTTCCCGGGCCAGCATTCCGAGTACCGGTTCCAGGTTCGGGAACCCCTCGGAGCATGATCCAACCGGGACAGCCACGGCCGAGCCGTCTGGGCCGGTTGCCCAGCGTCGGAACAGCCGGCGTCCGGCAAGTACCTCGGCGAAGTGCAGAATCGTCATCCGGTTCAGACCAACACCGGCCAGCAGGACGAAGCCCCGCTGCTTTGTCAGCTCTCTGAGCGGTGCGTAGACATCATCCCAGGCCTGCTCTTCAATCAGCAATTGTGCCTGCGGACCGATCGCCGCGAACGAGTTGTGCGGGTGATTCCCTCGAACCCGCTCAGGGCGACGAAGCACCGCCCGCGGGATCTGTCCCATCCGGTCATCGATCAGATTCAGGTCTGGTGAGAAGACCGTCTCCGTGCGCTCGGGAAGCGACTGCGCTTCGATGACGTCCCAGCCATTCCGTTCGATCATCTGATCCGGACCCGGCAGGACTTCCAGCTGCATCTCGGTGAACGTTGGCACCAGCAAGGTGCACCCAGCGGCGAGAAATGCGTCGATAACCGCGTCAGCCCCACCTTCAACGTGCCCGAAACTCTTGAGCGAGACGTGCAAACAGACCGGTGAACCGGCGATTTCGAGATGCCCGATCGCCTGCTGGAGTTCCGGCGAAGTGACCGTTGGCGAGTCGTCAGTCAATCAATCTCCACTTCCTGTGACGGGTAGTTCCCGGTGAGAACACCCTCGCAACCCGGGACAGGGCAGATCAGTCGATGAGCGTCGCGGTGAAGACCTGCCAGGCCAGCGCGGTCTTGGCCGTCAGACTGAGCAGTATATAGGCTGACTCGCCGAACAGATAGTTTCGCCACGGCCCCACCTTCTTGTATTGCAAGACCATGTTGATCGCAAAGCTGTTGAAGAGGATGAAGAGCGAGATCACGATCCCGTACACGAAGCCGGGGACCGACTCACCCTCGGGTAGCCGAGTCTCAGCGCCGATAAACTGGAAGCCGATGACGAGCCAGGGAACGATCCCGGCGACGCAGCCGAGCAGAAACGGTGTCCAGTTCACGTTGTCTCGGTCCCGATTGAAGATCTCCATATCCAGCCCGAAGAAGATCATCGCCGCATTGGCACCAGCGATCGCAATGATCGCCCCAGTATCGCTGACGCCGGTAATCAGGGCGATGAGCACGATCATGATCGAGGCACTGAACATGTACTCCCACCACCGGGCGTAGTTGATATTCCGGCGCAAATTCGCCGAATACCATTGCCAGATGCCGGGCGTTGCCATCAGCAGATGATCGAGGGCAGCAAGAAAGAGAAACAGCGCCACCAGTGGCCCGATCGGGACATTCCAGAGAACTTCTGGCTCGAGGAATCCGGCGCCCGGCTCACCAGCGCCGAACGTGCCAGTGAGCGGCAGAGAGAAATCGTTACTCAGCGCCAGAATAACGATCGCCTGAGTAAGATGTACCAGTCCGACAATCAGGTTGTACGGCCGCAAGCGACCGATTCTGCGCTCGCCATCCGCATCCAGTGGCTGGTTCGAGGATTTTCCCTCGATCGTCCCGGCGGTCATGTCTGGCTCTCCATTCAATGCCGTTGAGCGTGTTTCAGTGTCCTTTGCCCCGGATCGAGCCGTGGTTAGTGGGGCGGCTTCGACCTCGATCGTCGTCGACTCCAGAACCCCGGAGCTTAAAACGTGACATACTCACCAATTGACGGTATTGAAACCTTCGCCATCTTAGCATGATCGGAACTGGCAGGAGCATATGCTCCCCTGGTGCACAGAGCAGAACTTGAGGGGTAGCAACAGTATGGGTAGCGCATCAGCAAGAACGCGGACACGATCCAGCCCGAGCAAACGCATGACCCCGGTGTTCGCGATCGGCTCATCACAGGTGCTGGCGATGCTGGCCGTGCTCTCGTTTCTCGGTGATCGCTTCGGGATGACCGTGGTGACAGAGCACCCATTTTCCGGAATCGAACAGGCTGCTGCTCTCGTGTTTGCCGTGGGAATCGTATTCGGGGGGACCGGATATGCCGCGCTGAACTCCGGTCATGATCGACCGATTGCCCGGACGTTTCTCGCCTGTTTTCTGAATTCGATCATCGTGAGCGCTGGATTCCTGCTAATCTGGATCACCGGGAACAGCTGGTTTGCCGTGCTGGCGCTCGTCGGGGCCGGTGTGGTGCTGGCCGTGGCGTTACAGCCGGGGTCGCCCTCACGCACGCTGATGCGGATCGCGGTTCCCTCGGTGATCGGTGGGTTCGTGGTCAGCTTGCGAAACATCGCCGACGCTCAGTGGTCGATTCCCACGCCCGACTGGACTCTGACCATCGTTGCGGCGATGCTTCTCGCGTTCTGGCTCGTCGGACGGGTGGAGACAATAGCGGGTCGCTCACCAGCGTCAATCGATCCCGGACCAGGTCCGATCCGGATCTAATCAGTCACTCGGTGAGTTCAGCGCGATAGCGATAGGGTGGAAGCGAGCACGCCTGAGCCCGGAACTAGAGAATCGGGCCACCCGCAATAGCGTGCGGGCATTGGAAGCATTCCGGATCGCCACAGCGGGTGATGCCCGGGTCAGTCCGAATCAACGCAGCTGACGCGGTAACCGACTCAGCTGCCGGAAACAGCCGGGATTCGCTCCTGCCCAACGTCGCCTCCTGCGCCAGGTACCCGAGCGATTGCTCCAGATTCGGGAATCCTTCTGAACAGGATCGAACCGACACGGGCACGGCATCCCCATTGGGATCAGTTGCCCAGCGTCGGAACTGACGTCGCCCGGCAAGACCTTCCGCAAAATGTAAGAGAGTCATCCGGTTCAATCCCACCCCGGAAAGCAGAACATATCCGCGCTGCTTGGTCAGCTCTCTGAGCGGTGCATACACGTCATCCCAGGCCTGATCATCAACCAGCAGATGAGCTCTCGGACCGATCGCCGTAAAGGAATTGTGCGGATGATTTCCCCGGCACCGTTTGGCGCGACGGAGCACGGCGGCCGAGATCTCACCCATCGACTCATCGACCAGATCGAGCTCAGGTGAGTAGACGACGTCGCTTCGTGCGGGAAGCGATTGTGCCCAGGTTGTGTCCCAGCCATTCCGTTCGATCATCTGGTCCGGATCCGGCTGAACCTCGAGCTGCGCACCGGTAAACGTGGGGACCATGATCGTGCACCCAGCATCGAGAAATGCGTCGATAATCGTATCCGCGCCACCTTCAACATGCCCGAAACTCTCCAGTGATGCATGCAGGCAGACGAATTGACCGGCCAGCCCGAGTGAGGCGACCTGCTGGTCGATCTCGTGACGGGTAAAAGTGTTTGTCATGTAGTCCATACGTCTGCGGCTCCAAAAAATCTCACATCGTTCGTGGTCGGATCTCTACCGGATACGTCGCAGCGAATCGTCGTGCTACCCGACGACGCCGGCGCATTACCGACCTCACCACCCATGAACGCATGAAAAGGGCCACGTACAGGAACTCGAGTGGGATCTACGCATGTCAAAAACGTAAGGGGTCGCTATTGTGAGTATAGCAAATAAGTGAGTCAGCGACTTTTGCGGCCGCGCAACCTGATGAACAGGTACACCAGGATCGTGGTGACCATCGTGAGTAGCACAACAGCAAGTTCCAGCGGCATAGCGACGTCGATCCTTCTTGATCCAGGGGCTCCAGCGCCCAGCGAATGTCCAACTATTGCGAGCTACGCACCCTTACGGCCAACTGAATGAACCCGGTAAAATTCAGATGGGAGCGACCTCATCGATGGTGGCACTGCGGGCTGGCAGATACGACGCGATGGGAATCTCAAAACCGATGTATCGAACGCAATATCAGTCCGCATCACTCTTCGAAGAAGCTCGAGACTTCATCATCCAATGCTACGGCGAACTCGGCAAGCACGATGACATTGATCAACGTATCGAGTCGATCAAGTGCGAGATAGACGCCACTGGCCAGTATATCCATACGCATGACGAACTGGAACATGGTGCCAGAATGGCCTGGCGAAACAGTAACCGCTGCATCGGACGTATGCCATGGCGCAGTCTGACCCTGCGTGACTGTCGGCACATTAGCCCGGCTGAGGAGATCGCACAAGCTCTTGTTGACCATCTCGATGCTGCCTTCAACGGTGGCCGTATCCGTCCAACCATCACGGTCTTGCCCCCGGGCGTCCGCATCCTGAATCATCAGTTGATTCGCTACGCCGGATACCTGCAACAAGATGGATCGATCGTCGGTGATCCTGACTCGCTAGAGTTCACTCGGCAATGCCAGGAATTCGGATGGCAGGGCGAGGGAACCGCGTTCGATATCCTGCCCTGGCTGATTCAGCTACCGGGTAAATGTCCCGAACTCTTCCCCGTTCCAGCAGACGCAGTTTACGAGGTTCCGATTATCCACCCGGACATCGAATGGTTCGACGAGCTCGGTCTGCGCTGGTACGCGGTACCAGTAATCTCTGATATGGAACTGGAGATCGGCGGCGTAACCTGGACCGGTGCCCCATTCAACGGCTGGTACATGCAGACAGAGATCGCCGCTCGCAACCTTGCCGACAAGACGCGTTACAACATCCTGCCGGAGATCGCCCGGAGAATGCGGCTAGACACCTCACGGTCAGCATCGCTCTGGAAAGATCGGGCATTGCTGGAGCTCAATGTCGCGCTACTGTATTCGTTCGAACACCACGGGATCCGGATCGTTGATCACCACTCGGCAGACCGGCAGTTTTCCCGGTTCATGGCATCGGAGAAACGCGCAGGTCGAACGGTAACAGGAGACTGGATCTGGTTGACTCCACCCATGGCACCAGCCACGACTGATACGTTCTCGCGAAGATACCGGCGTGAGGTCAGATCACCGAACTTCTTCTATCGGGAACGCGCCGGTTATCGCACTGGCACCTGTCCGATAACCAGTGAACGAAACGAGCGGCCCCGTGAGGAAACCGCTCGATCTGGATGAATGGTTGATTGCCCAGACGTCAGGCGTCCCGGCGTTTCAACAGGAACGCGGCCACAGCTACCGACCCGACCAGCCAGGCAAGGATGGTGACGATCGCTGGTGTCTGTGAGAGGTACATTGCCGAGTCCGCCGCAATGATGCCACCAAGGCTGTCCATCGCCAGGTCCGGCAGAAACCGGATGATGTTCTCCTGCACCCAGTTCGGCAGCAGCGGTGCAAGCATCCAAGGCAGAAAGAACAGACCGATTGACAGCGTGATTGCGCTGGCTGCGCCCCGGAGGATGAACCCGATCGCCAGTGGAATCAGCGTATAGATCAAACCACCAGCGAAGATAAACGACAGAATCAGACGCATCACGCCTTCGTCACCGGCCGACACGGTCTCCATGCCATAGGCGCCAAAGATCATCTGGCTGACGAATATCATCGCCGGCATGATGATCGCGGCAATGATGATGCCGAGCAGACCAACGATGAGTGTCTTGGCCGCCAGGACCCGTAGTCGCTTCGGGGTGGCGATGAATGTCGTCCGGATGGTACCCGAGCTGTACTCCGATGTCACCGAAATGACCCCGAGCACAATCAGCAGAATGAGACCGAACAACAAGCCGGATGTGCTATTGATCAGCGGGTCGAATACCGCCTGCTCCTGCGGGCCCCAGTCGTCGAAAGTCACACCCTGGACAAGCGCGATCAATGCCGAGAACCCGATCGACAGCGTGATCGTCAGCACGATGATGATCCAGGTCGATCGTACCGAGCGGAGCTTGGTCCATTCGGACGCGAGAACTGAGCCGAATCCTGGTTGGCGGGCGCCGCCGAGTGGTCTTGATTGCGCCGACGTAACTGTCATCTAGGCGCTCCTCTCGCTGGTGAGCTCCCGGGCAGTCTCTTGAATATCGGTCAGATTCGGTGCATTTCCGTCCGCACGGTACTCGACCGCATCCTGGGTAAGCTCCATGAAGGCCGCTTCGAGACTGGCACGGCGTGGCGAGAGTTCGTGCAGCACGATCCCGTTGGAAGCCGCGGTCTCACCGATCACGGTAGCGTCGATGCCAGTCACCATCAGCTCGTTCCTAGCGCCGGTGGAAACGTCGGCGCCAGCGGCTACCAGCAATGGTGCAAGCTGATCGGCTGCCGGTGACAGCACCTTCACGTGGCTCTGAGCACTGCGCTGGGTGATCTCCGCGACCGGCATATCAGCGATCAGTTTTCCGCGCCCGATCACCAGGACGTGATCGGCGGTCTGTTCCATCTCACTCATCAGATGGCTGGAGACAAAGATCGTCCGGCCTTCATCGGCAAATCGCTTGAACAGCGCTCGCACCCAGCGGATGCCCTCCGGATCGAGTCCATTGACCGGCTCATCAAAGAGCAGAACCGGCGGGTCGCCAAGCAGTGCCGAGGCGATACCGAGACGCTGGTGCATACCGAGGGAGAATCCCCCGACTTTCTTGCCCGCAACCTCGCTCAGCCCGAGCATCTCCAGCACGTCGTCCACTCGATGTTTCGGAATTCCTGCAGCCTGGGCCTGCCAGAGCAGGTGGTACCAGGCAGAGCGTCCTCCATGAACGGCAGAGGCCTCCAGCAACGCGCCGACTTCCTGCATCGGTGCGGCCAGATCCCGGTATGACTTGCCGTTGACAGTCACCGTGCCCTCGGTGGGGTTATCCAGTCCCAGAACCATCCGCATCGTCGTTGATTTTCCGGCACCATTCGGCCCCAGAAACCCGGTGACGATCCCGGGCTGAACCTCGAAGGTCAATTGATCGACAGCTAGCGTGCTGCCGTATTTCTTGGTCAATCCCTGCGTCTTGATCATCAGTTACCCGCTATCCTCTCGCGTGGCTCTCATGAACATCCCGGTGAGCTCATCGGCATAGTCGCTCACATTGATGTCCGGGTAGGTCAGGATGTACATCGCAATGTTTTCGATGGCTCCGCGGATCGAGATCGCCATCACTCGTGGATCGAACGTGCGGAACTCGCCCGATTCCTGACCGCGCGTCAGAATCGAAACGAGTCGGCTCAGTTCGTCTTCCATCCACTCGACCGATGTGACATCGAATTTCCGCTTACCCTTGCTGTCCTTGGCCGCAATCACGATCTCCACGACTGCTTTGAGATGCTTGGGATGAACCGCCATGTACTCGATATTGGTCCGGAGATACATCTGAAGCGCGTCTGTGGCAGTCTCCTGCGCATCGACTCTCGCGTAGATGAACTCCTGCTCCTCGCTCTCGTAGAGCGTGAGCACCTCGTACATCAGGTCATCCTTGCCATCGAAGTGGTAGGAGATCACTCCCTTGCTGATCCCCGCCCGCTCGGCGATCCGTGCCAGAGTAGCGCCAGCGAAACCGTGCTCGGCGATAACATCCACCGCATGCTGGACGATCTGTCTTCGACGTGCCTCCTCAATGAATGTGCGTCCAGAGTGGGTCCCCATACCCTCTTTCGTCCGATTGTTCATTATTCTGACCATTCTCCACAAAAACTGACCAGCCGGTCAGATAATAGCACAAGCGGTCACGCGGCCCACCCCGGAGCGGGTTGAGCTGCCGCAGATCACTCCCCGTCATGCCAGTGGAATTCGAGGAACAATCGCGTTACCACGTCCCATTGACTGATAGGATGCATATTGACCATCGTTTGTGACATGCAAACCAGATATCTGACCAGCAAGCCAGAGAAAGAGCCACAGGATGAGCCAGACACACCAGACCGGAAGACTCGGTCGAGACGCCTACTACATGGGAATTGCACTGGCCGTGCGAGAGCGCGCCAACTGCATCGGCAGCCGCGTCGGAGCGGTGGTGGTGCTGGAAGATCGCGTCATCGCCACCGGATACAACGGAACCCCGATGGGGATGATCAACTGCGATGAAGGTGGTTGCGAGCGCTGCAACGATCCGGGGCGGTTTCCATCTGGCTCTGGGTACGATGTATGCATCTGCGTTCACGCCGAGCAGAACACCCTGCTTACGGCGGCCCGGTTCGGCATCGCAGTCCGTGGGGCAGCGATCTACTCCACCATGCGGCCCTGTTTTGGCTGCACCAAAGAACTGCTCCAGGCGGAGATCGCCCAGGTCATGTACCTGCACGACTGGACCCCGCCAGACGATCTTCGCCAGCAATACGAGTTGATCCAGTCACAATTCCCGCACGGCATCCGGCAGGTGCAGGTGCACGATCCACGAATCGAGTGGGCCATGCCTCGTGGCACCCGCCAGCCGACGGAGACTGGGCATACGCCGACGGGGTGAGGATCGACATAGATCAGGAAAACTCATCAAGATCGGACACAGTTCATGAACCTTCTCGACATCGTTCAGCGCCAGCCAGTTCCCGAACCGTGGGCCGAGGGAGAGAAGATCCCCTGGGACGATCCCGCGTTCAGCCAGCGGATGCTGCACGAGCATCTCTCGGACCTGCACGACGCGGCCAGCCGTCGACCAGACACGATCGATCGACACGTCGAGTGGATCGATCGTCAGGTGCTGCAAGGAACATCGGCCCGAATTCTCGATCTCGGGTGTGGGCCTGGTCTCTACACCAGCCGTCTGGCACAACTGGGCCATCAGTGCAACGGAATCGATTTCTCGCCGGCCTCGATCGCCTATGCACGTGAGCAGGCGAAGTCGGCCGGGTTGACGTGTACCTACACTGAGGGCGACGTCCGCGAGGAAGAGTTCGGCCCTGCCTGCGATCTGGCGATGATGATCTTCGGCGAGTTCAACGTCTTTCACCCGGACGACGCCACGGCGATCCTGAGAAAGACACGCGACTCCCTCAATGACGGCGGCACCCTGCTGCTCGAAGTCCATACCCGGGAGGCGGTCGAAGCGATCGGCCACCAGACTCCGCGGTGGAAGTCAGCCGAACGGGGTTTGTTTTCGGAGAAACCACATCTGCTGCTGGAAGAGTACTTCTGGGACGACGAGCGACAAATCGCCACGACTCGCTACAT
>REEK01000030.1 GCA_007695115.1 Sphaerobacteraceae bacterium | reverse complement strand
GAGCGTGATGGCGAGCGCTTCTCCTTCGAGATCTACACGAATGCCGGCAACGAGATCCGCGAGCAGTACGTTGCCGTTATGCAGGAGCAGTGGCGCGAAATTGGTGTGGAGTGCACCCCGCAGACCGAAGAGTGGAATGCATTCCTCGATCGGATCACCGGAACCGGCGACTTCGAGATCGCCTTGCTTGGCTTCTCCTGGGGTGTCGACCCGCATCAGGAAACGATGTGGGGAACCGATGGTGGCTTCAATATGAACGGGTACAGCAACCCTGAGATTGATGATCTCCTGGCACAGGGGCTCGAGACCACCGATCAGGATGAGCGCCGTGAGATCTACACCGAGATGCAGAACATAATTCTCGAGGATGTTCCCAATGTGATCCTGGACTTCCCGCAGGGCATCTACGGAGTGAACCAGCGGTGTCACAACATCTTCCCGAATGATGTCTACTTCACGGTCAACGCGCACGAATGGTGGGTAGACGAGAGCTAGCAGTCGTGTTCGACCCGGGCCCTCCCCGATCAGGTCCTGATCGGGGAGGGCGGGTTGTTCAACGAACTGCGTTCTCGTCGATCTCAGGTCGACATGGAGAACGGGACTCACCAGTCGGAGGGGCGTACATGACCACTAGCATCGCCAAGAATCGCTCTGAGATTCGCGTTCGCAGGAAGGCCATCTGATGGGTCGCTTCATCCTGCGTCGCCTGTTGCAGACGATTCCACTTCTGATCGGGATCACGATCCTGACCTTTGCGCTTGCGAACCTGGTGCCGGGTAGCCCGGTATCCAACCTCGAGCTCGATCCCGGAACAAGTCCGGAAGATGTGGCGAGAATCCGTGCCAACCTGGGGCTGGATGAGCCACTGCATACTCGTTACTTCATCTGGGTTACGAACCTGGCGCAGGGCGACTTCGGACTCTCGCTTCGTACCCACCGTCCGGTCCTGGACATCATTCTCGAACGGCTCCCGAACACGTTGTTGCTTACTGGTACCGCGCTGGTCATCTCTCTAGCGTTTTCGATACCGGTTGGTGTGTATGCGGCACTCAAGCGGAACACCTGGTTCGACCAGGTGGCCACGATGGGAGCCGTAGGCGGAGTTGCGGTGCCGAACTTCTGGCTCGGCCTCATGATGATCATGTTATTCTCCGTTTTCTTCAGGGAATGGGGGCTTCCGGCCTTACCTTCTGGAGGAACGCATACGATCGGTACGGGTGGAGACCTCCTCGATCGCATACAGCATCTGATCATGCCAGCAGTGGTGCTGGCGTTCGCGCAGACCGCGGCCTGGACCCGGTATATCCGATCGCAAATGATCGAAATCCTCCGGCAGGACTACATGCGATCGGCACAGGCCAAGGGCCTGAAGGATCATGTGGTGACGTTCCGGCATGGGCTGAAGAATGCGATCCTGCCGCTCGTCACGTTGCTGGCTCTGGACATCCCGCAGCTGTTCAGCGGCGCGGTGATCACCGAAGTAATTTTCAGCTGGAACGGTATCGGTCGGTTGATCGTTGATTCCACGTTCACCCGTGACTACACGGTGATCATGGGAACCGTGGTCTTCGTTTCGGTTCTGACGATCTTCGCCAACCTTGTCGCCGACGTGATGTACGCGGTGCTCGATCCGAGGATTCGCTATGAATAGTATCCGGATACCGCGTCATCATCCTGTGTTGCGCAGAGATTCAGGGGAATCGCATGGCTGAAATCAATCGCGAAAACAAGGTTACCGATCGCCAGTCAATGGCGAGATCGGGCACGGCCGGCGGGCAGATGAGCCATCTGGAGCGTACCGCTCCACGAGGGTACGTCTACCAGTCGTGGCTGCGATTCCGCCGCAACAAGACCGCAATGGGCGCGCTCATCGTGACCATTCTGATTCTGCTGTTTTCCTTTGGTGCGCCGTTGATTTCGATGTTCGTCACCGGGAAGGGCTATCAGGAGCAGTCGCTCATGGATCAGCTGCACCCCCCGTTCACCGAGGGGTACATCCTTGGATCAGACAACCTGGGCCGCGATGTGCTGACCAGGCTCGCCTATGGTGGCCGGGTATCGACAACGGTGGCCTTTACGGCGATGTTCGGTGCACTGGCAATCGGTGGGGTGCTGGGGTCGATCGCTGGCTACTACGGGCGATGGATCGACTCGGTGATCATGCGTTTCGTCGATATCCTGCTGTCGGTGCCCAGCCTCTTCCTGCTAGTCTTCATCGGTTCGATCTTCACAATGTCACCGATTGGATTGGCGCTGGTCATCGCGATCGTTGGCTGGCTGGGGCTGGCCCGGTTGATTCGTGGTGAGGTGATGTCGATCAAGCAGCGGGACTACGTTGAAGCGGCGAAGGTGGTCGGTGCATCCGATTCGCGGATTATATCCCGGCACATCTTCCCGAACGTTATTCCGCTGGTCATCGTCTGGGCGACACTGGCCGTGCCGGTGCTCATCATCGTCGAAGCGTCACTCTCCTATCTTGGGCTCGGTGTTCAGACTCCGATCCCTTCCTGGGGAAACATGTTGCGTGATGCACAGCGCTTCATCAGTCACCAGTGGACACTTGTCTTCATTCCTGGCGCGATGATCTATGTCACCGTTCTGGCGATCAACCTGCTTGGCAACGGTCTGCGAGACGCGCTGGACCCGAGGCTCTCGGACTAGGCGTTCAGATTTCGGACCGATCGCAGCACCGGATCACCCGGCCGGAACTACAACCGGCCGGGTTCCTTCTATATGAGAGGGGGTCAGGCGCTGGCTTCTGGGTACCAGAGCTTTCCGCAATAGTTCGTTCTGGCCCGGAGCAGATGCCCTGAACCGCAGGTCACGTACAGCGTGCGTAGATCGGCATCGCCCCAACTGCAGTTGGTTGGCCGATCGGCCGGAACCGGATGCGTCTCCAGTACTCGACCCGTTGGCGAGAATACGTAGATCATCGGCCCGGGGCCACTCTTCTGCCAGCCGGCACAGGCGATGATGTTGCCATCGACATCGTGCACCATACCGTCGATTCCCCGATGCGGCCCGAAGTCATGCAGGACGCTGTACTCGCCGAGTGAACCATCTTCGTTGATCGGATAGGCGCGAAGCTCTCGTTTGCGATCGGCGCCGTAGTCGCTCTGAGCAACGTACAGCGTTGATTCGTCCGGAGAAACGAGCAAGCCATTGGGCCGTGTGGTGTCGAAGGTCACCCGGTGGATCATCCAGGATCCGTCGGGCATGGGATCGGCCCGGAATACCGACTCGTGGTCGAGCTCCATAGTGTGTCGATCATCGGAGTAGCGAGGATCGGTGAACCAGATTCGAAACTGACTGTCGATTGCG
>REEK01000005.1 GCA_007695115.1 Sphaerobacteraceae bacterium | reverse complement strand
CTGGTCTATACCGTTACTGGATCGCTGACCCAGACCGGTATCGCCTTCGTTGCCACTGCGCTCCCGGACCTCGTCCTCGGGCCATTCGCCGGGGTTCTCGTCGATCGCTGGGATCGCCGCACGATCCTTATCGCCTGCGATGTGTTGCGTATCCCACCAGTTCTCCTGATACCGTTCATCGCTGATCAGGCCATCGTGATCGTCTACATTCTTCTCTTCACCGTAAACGCGGTCTCCGTGGTCTTCAAACCTGCCAGGCGGGCAATTGTCCCGGCCATTGTCCCTCCCCGTGACTATCACACCGCCAACTCGCTGGGCTCTGTCTCGGAAAACTCCAGCGATATCATCGGCTACCCGCTGGGTGGTGGGCTCCTGCTGCTGTTCGGCTATCTGCTGTCGCAGGAAGCCGCCGTTGCGATCGCATTCACCTTCGACGCGCTTACCTATCTCGTGTCCGCCATTCTGATCTTCTCGATGCGGGTTGATCCCGCGGGAGAAATCGCGAAGACAGGCCAGACCGTATGGAAAGATGTCACCGAGGGCATCACCTTCGTCTGGAACCATCGGCTGGTGCTGGCGAACACGCTGGTAACGCTGCTCGGCCCGATCGCTCTCGGGGCATCCACGCCACTACTGGTCGGTTACGCCTGGGACGTGCTGAGTGGCGGTGAGTGGGAATACTCGCTAATCGGCGCGGCAATCAGTATCGGCACGGTACTGGGTGGGCTCTGGCTCGGACGCAGAGAGCGAGTCAATACCGGAATCGTGGTGCTCTCGGGACTGGCTCTGATGGGGATCTCGGTGACGGCTACCGCGCTCGTCAGCTCGCTGATCCCGGCGCTGTTGTTCATTGCTGTCAGTGGCTTCGGCAGCGCGCTGGTGCTGATTCCTGGCGTCACCCTGGTCCAGGATCACACCCCCGACAACCTGCTTGGGCGTGTGTTCAGCCTCCGAACCACGCTGTTCTACTCGGCGATCGTCTTCTCAACGTTTATCGGTGGCTGGGCCGGTGATCAATTCGGCACCCGGCCGGCACTGTTCGTCTGCGGCATCATCCTCACCGTGTCAGTTGTTCTGGCGGGTCTGATTCCATCCGTCCGGGCATCCGGTACCGGCTCTGATCCACATGCATCAACGGCCGACTGATCGGGGCAGACGATCGATTTCCTCTGCTATACTGCGGCGACGTCGGAATTCGAACCCGACCCACAAGGGGTTACATGACCTCGGACCAGCCGCTCGAAGTACAACTCAATCACCTGCTCGCTGAATCCGGGCTCAGTGTCGCCGCAGCAGAATCGTGCAGCGGTGGGCTGGTAGCCTCACGGATAACATCGGTGGCGGGCAGTTCATCGTACTTCGCTGGCAGCGTCGTGGCATATTCCAATCAGATGAAGCAGGATGTTCTGAGCGTCCCGGCATCGATCCTCGAACAGCGTGGCGCGGTCAGCCCGGAGTGCGCCGCAGCGATGGCTGAAGGCGTCCAGCAACTCACCGGAGCTACATTTGCGGTGTCGACCACCGGAATTGCCGGGCCGGGCGGGGCAACCGGGCGCAAGCCAGTCGGGCTTGTCTATTTTGCCTGCACCACCCCTGCCGGAACCGAGACACACGAAATGCACTGGGATGGTGATCGAGCTGTGATCATGCAGGAAGCCGCAACCTTTGCCCTTCATCTCATCGTCGATGCCGCACATACATATCTGAACTGGTGAGACTCGTCGGCCCATTGATCTGGAACATTGCAGGAGAACACCGCCGTGAACATCGAACGCACCATACTCGCAAATGGCGTCCGCGTGGTGACCAGCCGGATGGATCACGTCCGGTCAGCGAGTCTTATCATCACGTTCTCGACCGGTGCCCGGCATGAGCCGGACGAGCATGCCGGCGTCTCGCACTTTCTGGAACACATGGTATTCAAGGGAACGGCAGATCGTCCGGACCCGATCACCATTACCCGTGAGATCGAAGAAGTCGGCGGAATTCTCAACGCAGGCACCTCTCGGGAGAACACGAACTACTGGGTGAAAGTTCCCGCCCTTCATCTGGAAAAAGCGTTCAACGTATTGGCCGATATGCTCCTCAACTCCACCTTCCGGCAGGAAGAAATGGAGAAGGAACGCTGGGTCATTTTCGAAGAGATTCACGGAATTCACGACACTCCGGACGATTACATCCACGATGTGATCGATGATCTCGTCTGGGATGGCAACCCGGTTGGCCGCCCGATCATTGGCACCGAGGATACGATCGGGAAGATGACCCGGGACGACATCATCAGTTACATGAACGCAAACTATCACCCGAACCGGCTCGTCATCTCCGCAGCGGGTGATATCGATCACGATGAGGTCGTGCGGATGACCGAGAAAACGTTCGGACACATGCCCGCGGGTAAACCAGCCGTTCTCGAACCGTGCTTCGTGACCCAGACGGCGCCAAAGCTCAAGGTGATGGAGCGTCAGACCGAGGAAGCACACATCTGTCTCGGGCTGCCGGCTATCTCCTATCTGGACAAGCGTCGCCAGGTACAGGACTCGATCGATGCGGTTCTGAGTTCAGGGATGAGTTCGCGGCTCTTCGAAGAGATTCGTGAGCGGCGCGGCCTCGCCTATGCCGTGTTCTCGTACTTTCGAGGGTACCAGGATGTCGGCCAGGGAGTCGTCTACGCTGGCACTGACCCGGAAAAAGTCGATGAGACGATCACTGCCGTCATCCGCGAACTCTGGAAACTGCGTGATGATCCGGTTCCTGCTGAGGAACTGACCAGAACCAAGGAACTGCGCAAGGGGCGAATCAGTATGGGTCTGGAAGATTCTCGCGCCGTGGCTGGCTGGCTCGGCAGTCAGGAGCTGCATTTCGCAGAGATTCTGACTCCGGAGCAGGTCATGGAAGAGATCGACGAAGTCACCAGCGAAGAGATCCAGGAGCTGGCTGGAGAACTTCTCCAGCCCGAGCGAATGAGCCTGGCGGTTATCGGCCCGTTCCCGGACCAGGACCGGTTCCGCCACCTGCTCGGATAGAGTGAGAGACCGGAATAATCAATGAGTGAGCCCGACGCGAACATTCTGATCGTCGAAGACGAGCGATCGATCGCATCGTTCCTCCGGCGTGGCCTCGTGTTCGAAGGCTACGACGTCCGGGTGACCGATTCCGGAGCCGAAGCGCTCCAGATCACGCGAGACACCGAGGTCGATCTGATCGTGCTGGACATCATGCTGCCCGGCGAGGTGGACGGCGTCGAGGTCTGCCGGCGGATTCGTGAAGCCGGTGATCAGGTGCCAATTCTCATGCTGACCGCCAGAGATGAAGTTGCTGACCGGGTGGCGGGCCTCGATGC
>REEK01000006.1 GCA_007695115.1 Sphaerobacteraceae bacterium | reverse complement strand
CCGGAGTTCGTCCAGCGTCGAAGTGGAGAGTGTGATCTCGTTTCGTACGATCTCTCGAACATCAGGATCATCGAGATCGAGATCTGGCATCGCATCAGCGAAGAACGTTCGGATTTCCGGATCGTCCAGATCGGCTCCGGCGAACGGTTGAATCTGCTTCACGAACCGCTTCAGAACTGGAAGCAGTCGGAGACGCCAGTCACCGCCCATCACTTTCCACAACGGAGCCAGCAGGATCAATCGCTCAGGCGGGTACTGTCGTGCCAGATTCAGCGCAATCGCCCCGCCCATCGAGAATCCGACGAGGACCTGTCCTTTTCCAGCGCGGTGAAGTTCCTCCCAGAGTTGTCCGGGTTCCCCGATCCACTCCTCGCGACCAACGCCGCTTAACGTGTCGACTCGCTCGCCGAATCCGGGAAGCAGCGGTCCATAGGTCGAGAATCCGTTCTGTTCAAGAACTCCGGATATCGGGTGAAGTTCGGCTGGTGTGCCCATAAATCCGTGAAGCAGCAAAGCCCCGGAATCCCCTTCAATTCGAGCGAACGATTGATGTTGTTCTCCGCTGAACCAGCTACCGCGCATTGACGCTCGTACCTGGCTCGGGCGAAGGTGGACCGATCCTGTTAGAACCATGCGCCTGAGACGGCTGCGCCTCGTCAAGCAGCTGTTGAATCGAAAAGATGCAGCGTCTCGCTTCGAGAAGCTTCTGCACCCCAGTCGTGGCAGCTCGCTGGCGCAGCGAATCGTAGTCGTTGCTCTTCAAACGATAGAGGATCTGCTGGTACAGCCGGGCGGCAACAAGAATCGGCATCTGGACATCCCTCGGCAACAGGCGAATGCCGGCCACGCCAGCCTTATAGTGCTCGTCCGCCCATCCGGAGATCGTCTGGAGCACTTTGATAAGGCGTCGGTCCGGGCCTTTGCCCTGCTGCCATTGATCCAGTACATCGGACACAGTCAAGCCATGCGCATGCAACAGATCTTCAGGAAGATAGACTCGATTTCGTGCGGCATCCCCGCCGACATCGCGAAGAATATTCGTGAGTTGCATGGCGATACCAAGTCGGCGAGCGGCCTCGATGGCACCGGGGCAGGTTGAGCCAAACACATGAGCCATCGCAAGACCGACGGTCGACGCCACCTGGTAGCTATATTGCTCGATCTCGTCTCTGGTTCTCGGGGTTGCCGGATACAAATCAGCTCGAAGTCCTTCGAGAAAATCCAGAAAAAGCGTGCGTGGTATGCGATAGTTCATGATTACCGGAGCTACAGCATTACCGATGTCACGATTCGGGGCGGCGTTCGAGAGATCAGACCGCAACCAGGTCTCCCAGCTGTCGAGTTGCCGGCGGATCGACTCGATAGTCGCAGGATCATCCGGAGACTCGTCTACCAGGTCGTCCAGCGATCGGAAGAACGCGTACAGGCGAATAGTGGATTCGCGATACTCACCCGGTAGAAATCGGGTCGCGAACCGGAAAGTCCGGGCGTGCTCCGCCATAAGATGTTCATAAGGTGAGTCCGGTGAAACAAGATCGGCGCCGAACGCCTTAGCGGCAACAGCAGAACGAGCCGCACTGTCATAGGTCCGACACCATGCGCCGCTGACTATTCGCCAGGCACGCAGTGGAAAGGTCTGACTTGTTCTTCCTGTCGCAGTCATGCAAACAACTTACTAACTAACAATCGGTAGGTTTTAGGGCAAAACTGCAAATGCTCATCGCGGACGGAGCCCATCCATCAGGATATCGATCATCTCATCTGCCATATCTTCCGGCCGGCGGCTGCTGAACCGTACAGAAACCTGGATCGCTTCGATGATCGACAGGAACGAGCTGGCTAGCAATCGACTGTGCCCCATACTCTTGAGGTGTTCTCGCTCGATTCCACGATCGAACACGCCCTCGATCGGCAGAATGAGACTTCGTAGCGCCGTCTGCATCAGGCGATGTCGCTGTGCTTCTTCGATCTCGACCATGTCAGAACGCACCATCCGTGCCATGTCTATCGGTGGCTGCGAAAGCATCCAGCGAGCAATCGCCTTGAGCTGGCATTCTGCGTTTTCTGGAGCTTCGGCAATGGTCGTTCGCATTCCCACTGCATGGCGCTGCATAGCGCGCTCGGTCACCTCGACGAACAACTCTTCTTTTCCTTTGGGGAAGTGATGATAGAGGGAGGCCTGTCGTATCCCCAGATCGTCGGCAATATCGCGAAGAGTCACTGCCTTGTACCCGCGGTCGCTGAACAAGTGCTCGGCAACCGCAACGACCCTGTCTCGCGGTGATTCGTTCTCTTGTCGCACCATAGTGACGTCCTGTCAGATAACCTTCACTATCCCCGGACCACAAGGGAATCTGGGCCAATTGCCCTTGTATCCCCTCGCACATTCCGGGCCCGGAGTCGCGTCCGCCGAAGACCCAAAGATCATTATAAACATATTAACCACGGATGTCCTCCAATTAACGATCCGGGTATATGACGTTCTTCAGGTTGCTCATCAGCGCAGATTCTGCCGTCTTGGATGTGATCGAAAATACTGCACAAACAATCCGGCACTCACCGCGGAACAGACCGCAAAGGCGACGAAGGTCGGTCCATAGCCCCAGGTGACGATGACTGCTCCGGCAATCAGACTCGAGATCGCGTACCCCAGGTTCCAGAATCCACTGCGAATGCTGAATCCACTGGCCCGCGCTCTGGGTGGCAACACCTGACTGGCAACTCCCGAATCGAGCGGCCAGCTCATACTGGTGGTCGCGGTTCGCATGATATGCGCAATAGCAGCGACCACGAGATTGGGTGTTAACAACAGCAACAGAAAGAACGGTGCCGGAGCCAGGCGCAGCCAGAAGAGAGTATTGAGGTCTCCGAATCGCTTTGCCAGCACAGGGACCAACAAACACACTATCGCCGCCACAACCCCGGCCAGCGCAAAAACCATCCCGATTCTGCTTGGGCGAGCACCAATCGAGTTGAGGTACACGTTATAGAACGGCATGATCGCGCCCACCCCGAGCGCAAAGATCCCTGTGGCACCGGCAAAGACCATGATGTCTCGACGCACTTGCTGACGAGTCGGCGGCAACTCGGGCAGCGCCGCGAATTCGCCTTCATCTTCTCCACTACGCAGCCGGGCGTCGACCATCCGGTACATTGGAATGAGGCCAATTGCCGCAACGCCCAGTCCGAGCAACAGCGCTAGCCGATAGCTTTCGACGCTCTGAATCTCGAAATCGAAGAGACTGCTGAACAGTCGTGGAGACCAGCCGCCGATTAGACTTCCCAGTGTCAATGACAGTGAGTTCACCGAGAAGGCGAACGCCGCCGCGGTAGCACGATACTCTGGTCGTTCCCATTGAAGGATGAACGGCATGATCGGAGTGATCAGGAATG
>REEK01000157.1 GCA_007695115.1 Sphaerobacteraceae bacterium | reverse complement strand
TGGCAACGAAGGCGATACCGGTCTGGGTCAGCGATCCAGTAACGGTATAGACCAGCGCAGCCATGGCGACCTGGTGCACCCGATCGCCAAGCGATGACACGAAATCGGCCAGCCAGATGAGCAGGAAATTTCGATTATCACGCAGGAGTCGCGTGTTCCTGCCGTTCAGGCTCTGCTGTTGCTCCACGATGCTCGCAAACTCGTCTTCGTTTTCGAAACATTGAACCAGACCCCACGATAGACCAGAAAGTCTAGTTGGGCGATAGCTGGAGGGGTAGGCACCAATTGTCCTGATTTTCGTTGCCCATGATAACGACTTCCTGATGCGATTCTGTGCTTTCGGGTGGATCGGCTGGTCAGCGCGATTCTGCCGCCGGTGAATTCGGCTGTCTCCTGAACGCGGACGGTGAGTCTGGGGAATGCGCAGTTTCGTAAATTGTAGTGCAGAGCCGTTGACGAGATTGCCGCACGAGGATCTGACGCGGATCTCACTTATCTGTCAAAGGAGAAATGATTCATGAAGTGAATGCTACGAAGCTTTCTGGAGCAATACGAATTGTCAACGACGTAGCGTGGAAACGATGATCGCCAGGACACCAACACCCACAAGGACCAGGTATGTATCCTGGAGGCTCGCACCCAGGATGTGCGTTTGGGACCAGTCAGTCGCCTGTTCGTAATGCGATTGGCGGTATGTCCAGATCGTGCTTGCGATGGCAATTCCAGTTACCTGACCGAGATTCCGCGAGAGGGCGAGCATGCCTGAGACAGTCCCGACCCGGCCCTCAGGAGCTGCCCCGAGGACGGCACTGTTGTTTGGTGACTGAAAGAGCCCCGCGCCAATTCCATAAAGCGCAAGCACGCCGACTGCAAAGATCGTTGACGTGCCCGTGCTGAACTGGCTCATTCCGAAAATCGCCAGGGTGATGGCGATCAGTCCTGCAGCTAACGGAACTCGCATACCGTATCGATCGGCAAGTGACCCGGCATATGGGGCGATGGGAAGAATTGCCAGCGGAACTACCATCATCAGTAACCCTGATCGTGCCGCTGAATGACCCATAAGATCCTGAAGCGAAAATGGAATCAGAAACATGTTGGATGCCATTGCGATGAAGGTGAGAATGGCAGCGATAAGTCCTGCTGTTAGACTCCATTGACCAAAGAGCGATAGCTCGATCAACGGGGCGGGATGCTTGCGCTCCACCACGATCAACACGCCTACAGCGAACAGTGCACCCACGATCAATGTACCCGTCGACAGGTCCCAGCCCTGGTTTGCCAGACGCATGAGTCCGAAGACCCCGCACGTTGCAATCGTGAAGATCAGTGCTGCTCCGACAAGGTCCAGCCTGGCGCGTTTCGGGCGGGTGAAGACCGGCAGAACCCGCCACCCCCAGATCAGTGATCCGAGCGCCAGTGGAACCGGAGCCAGAAAGATCGCGCGCCAGTCAATGACTGAGATGAGCAACCCTCCGACTGCAGGACCTGCCATCAATCCACCAGCTACCGCCATATGCATGAAACCGAGCGCCCGCCCGCGTCCCTCTTCACCATATGCAATTGCGATCAGTGCCTGGCCGGTGGCCAGCAACATTGCTGCTCCGAGGCCGAGCAACCCACGAGCCACGATTAGCCAGAGTACGTGTGGGCTGACGGCGGCAAGCAGCCCTGAACACAGTATGGTAGCCATGCCCGAAAGATAGAGAGTTCGCCCACCAACCACATCAACCAGACGCCCGAACAGGATCAGTGTTCCGACGATCGTCAGTTGATACGAGATGAGCACCCATTGAATCGTGGACTGGGGAGCCTCGAATGCGTCGGCAAGTGATGGCAACGTCACCGCAACGAGGCCAACTTCGAGACTGGCGAGTACTGTAGCCACAACAACCAGGATCAGGATCGAACGCTGCTGAGATGTGCGCCCGACCCCGGTAGCTTCTGGATCGGCGGTTGTCATTCGTCGATTCCGGAGAACATATCGTGCTCACTCGCGGGAATGGGACGTCCGCTCGTGGCTGCCAGAACGTAGTGCTCCGTGCTCAGTAGTTCCCACCGTAGCTCGTCAGTGATCCCCTTGAAGATGAGGTCATGTGCCTGGCTGCGATGAGCCTCGTTGGATGCGCGTTGTTTCTGTGCGATCCACGGGCGGACATCGAGAACGAGGGTCACCTCACGATCTGGTTGGGTTGGGAATCGCCAACTTGCCTGTTCGGTGATGCTCTCCGGGACAACGTGATAGTAGAGTTTTTCCGGAGCATGCGCGGGCAAACCGTCGTCCGGGTATGCCTCGGGATCGGCAGCAATATGAAAGGCGGCCGTCGCCGCCTTGTGGATGACAATGTGGTCTGGATGAAGGGTTCGGCCCTCTGGTCCAAATGTCAGAACTACGTGTGGTCTTTGCCGTCGAATTGCTGCGACGCAATGTCCGGTCAGTTCGTCCAGGTCGACGTCTTCCAGCTTGCCGTCCTGGTAGTCCAGGATCGAGAGGTCTGAGACGCCAAGGATTTCGCATGCCTCACGAAGTTCGCGTTCTCGAAACTGGGCCAGGTCTTCTGAGTCACAGAGTGGAGGTTCTCCACAGGACCCTGCTTCGCCACGGGTTGCCACCAGCAGTGAAACACTAATGCCTTGATCTGCGTATCTCGCGAGTGCACCGCCAACAATCCGTGATTCGTCGTCCGGGTGTGCAAAGATTCCGAGCATCCTGTACTGGCTCATGGACTAACTCCCTTCATTTCTGGGAATCAGCGTATACCTTCCCCCAGCAGGGAAAGGTCAAGGGCGTCTGGAAGACACGTGCAGTCCGGTGAGAAGGGGGTGTGTGCCGTTTCGTGGGTATGGTGATGCTCATGCTCATGTTCATGCTTCTCGTGGTCACTGGTGTTAATCCTGAGTGACACTTGTTCGAGCGATGTGCGTAGCTCAGACAGCGATTCAATCTGCCGGGTGCATTCGTGAATCTTGGAATCCACGATATCCTTCAACTCAGCGGTAATTCGCCAGCACTCACCGTGTTCCGCCGCCGAAGTCAATGCGCGAATCTCCTCCAGCTTCAAGCCAAGCGATTTCGCCCGCCTGATGAACCTGAGCCGATTGACGTCCTGGGTGTTCAGTCGTCTATACCCATTGTCCGCTCGAGTCATTTCTGGAAGAAGCCCGATGCTTTCGTAGTATCGAATTGTTTTCGATGAAATGCCTAGACGCTGGGCTGCCTGCCCAATGGTCAGTACCTCTGTCATCGCGTTACTCCCGGAATCTTCATACGCTACCTTGCGACAATTCGAGCCGAAATCCTGGTCGCCTGAGTTGAAACTCTAACTGATTGCGGCTGCGGGGCATTTTGTGCGAAGACTCGATTGTAGCGGCATCAGCCTGAGAACTCATTGATCTTTTGACAGGCCGTCAGTTCAGTCCGTATACTTTCGTGGTCCGTTGCGGCTCCT
>REEK01000102.1 GCA_007695115.1 Sphaerobacteraceae bacterium | reverse complement strand
GGACCGAGGAACTCGATCGCCACAGCGGTACCCAGCGGAATCCGGGCGATCGCGGCCAGAAACGCTATCGTGACGACGCCTGTGGTAATCCCCAGCGCCAGCAGCGCGGGCACATCTCGACGTTGAATTGATCGCAGTGGCGGACGGGACAATATCAGGAAGATGATCGCGCCCATGCTCAGTCTGAGCCAGGCTGTGCCGCCGGATCCAACGGAGGAGATCAAGCCGACTGACAGCGCGGAGCCAAGCTGGACCGAAAACATCGCTGCGATCGCCAGTCCCCATGGCGGGACGGGCATCGTTCCGGCTAACCGGTCTGTCACTAGCGGCCTTTGTCCATCCGGTCGGCCATTGCTGCGTCTCCCGTATCTCCGGTCTGGCGCAGTCCTGCGATCGCACCTTCGCGGTCTTCATCGGTGCGGTTCTGGCTTGCTTTCGACTTGCCGATGATGCGCTCGATCGGGATCTCAATCCCTACAATCTGCTCAAGTTGGACCGAGGTAAACGCGGGTGGCGCATCGGCCATCTTCCACGGTTTCGATTGGGATGATTCCTGCCGTTTCGTGAGCATTCCCGCCTGGCCACGGACCCACTTCGGGTCGTCGTGCACGATGATCGATCCATAGACGTGCACCACCAGATAGTTCCAGGTCGGTACCACCTCACCGGTCTCCTGCTTGGTGGCGTACCAGTTCGGTGACACGTAAGCGTCGGCTGACTGAAAGATCACGAGTGCCCCTGTTTCGGGGTCGTGATCGTGCCAGACCGGATTCTTTCGCGCCACATGCGCCAGCAATCTCCCGTTTGGGCCTGTTCGGGAATCGAGAATGAACGGCACATGGTTGGCGGTGAGCCCGTCGGAACCGAGCGTCACGAGAGTAGCCAGAGGAAACTCACTGATCAGCTGGTGCATGGTCTCGATGTCGGCTTCGGCGAAGTGCTCAGGCAGGTAGACCATTATGCGAGACCTCTCTGGTGATCAGCGACGAGCCGACGGGATTCGGCGATTATTCTAACCTGAAGCGTGGCTGACGCACCTTCTTCTGCGGGTTGATTCAACAAACTGTCGGGGCCGTGACGTACCTTCTCAAGCGATGTGGGTAGCTTCTCGGGCCAGTGATATATTCAGGTGGATGATGTTAGATAGACCACGTGTTGTACTACAACTCTCCCGGAGTCGGCTGGCGGTTCTGCTGCCGGTGCTCATCGTGCTGCATCTGGGGCTCGCCCATGCAGATCATGTTTCACTGGGGGATAGCGATCATAACCACGCAGGGCACACCAGTCCGAGTCATCACATCTCAACAGCCGATACGGATCCAGCGCAGCCAGCGGACACCTGTCCGGTGCCGTCCGCTACGGTTCGCGTGGATATCGCCGATCTCGATGTCGACCTGCACACGATGCCGACCACGGAGATAGGCCAGCTTCCCGCACCTTCCACGTTCTTCAATGAAGTGAGCGTTGTCCCGAAACGTCTGGATGGGCCAAACCGTCAGGCGATTCTCGCGTGCTTCCGACTATGATCCTCCCGGGTTAGCCAGAAATCGCTGACCACCCGCCCTGGATTCACCAGTCTTTCTGACAACCACACCATGAAACCTGAGAGGAACTCCGATGCGACTTCTCTTGACACTGATGCTTGCGTTGCTCGTTGCAGTGCTTGCTGCATGTGCCGACGATGTCGATGACCAGGATGCCGCCGTCGATGCGGACGACCAGACTGAAGTTGCCGACGACACGACTGCGGACGATCACGCCGACATGGCGGATGACCAAGATATGGCCGATGACGACCACTCCGACATGGCTGCCGACGATCACGCCGACATGACGATGGAACTCGACGACGAGACGTTTCTTGCGGCGATGATCGAGCATCACGAGGGTGCCGTCGATATGGCTGAGATTGCTCTGGATCGAGCCGAGCAGGAAGAACTGCGTCAGATGGCACAGGAGATCATCGAGGCGCAGGAAGCTGAGATCGATCAGATGCAGGCCTGGCTCGATGAGTGGTTCGATGGTGGCCACGGAGATCACGGCATATCCCATGAAGAAATGGGGATGGACATGGATATGGACGAGTTCCGGGAGGCGGAGCCGTTCGATCTGGCATTCATCGATGAGATGATCATCCACCACGAAGGCGCGATCGACATGGCTCGCGCGATTCTCGATACAACGGAACGGGATGAGCTTCGGGAGATGGCCGAGGAGATCATCGAAGCTCAGGAGGAAGAGATTCAGCAAATGCGCGAGTGGCGCGCCGAGTGGTTCGATAGCTAGCCAGCGACATCAAACGGGGGCGGGACCGGAAATGTCCCGTCCCTCCGCTGAAGACTGGATCATCCATACCCCCAAACTGAGCCCACAGCTCCAAGACCTATATCCCGCTAAGAAGCAGGCGTTCTCGCTGGAATCTGTCTGCCGCCAGCTTGAAGAGGAATGCGTTGACTATCCAGATGACCGCTCCGAGCAACACGACTAGCCAGAGGCTGAAGTAGACGACACCTGCCGCCTGGCCGACGATGAGGAGCACAACCGGTAATACGATCATCCCACCAAGTTGGTACGCCTCCTGAAATGTGCTCACTCTTGAGGAGACCAGAACCATCACTCCCTGTGCCATTGCCGCGATGGCCGGAGTTACCCAGAGCGCGAGCAGGATCCACATTCCAGTCGGGAAAAAGATCTCGCCCATGACTGGCCAGGCGACGACGTTCACGGTGAGTCCGTAGGCAATGAACCCGATCAGGCCCACGCTCACCGCGGGGATCCACGAAGAGAGAATCTTTGCAATCAGTAGTTCCCGGTCGGGCATCGGTGCATACAGGAGCGCTTCCAGGGTCTTGCGCTCCTTTTCTCCTGCAAAACTGTCTGCTGCCATGACGGTAGCGACTAGCAGAGGAACGATGAGGTAAAGCGGAGCCATCATGTAGATGATCATCATCACGATCATCTTTTCAGCGTCGGTCTCGCGCGCATCAACAGCTTCGCGCATTCCGGCTGGCATCTGCTCGATGAATCGGTTCATCTCTTCGAGCGTGTCCCGGGCGGCGGTCTCGTTCTGAGCCGCAAAAATTATGGCTACAGGGGCGATGACCAGCAGCAGAAGCGGTACCAGAATGATTGGAAGCATAACTGCCTTGCTCCGCCGAACGACCATGATGTCTTTGCCCACGATTGCCCAGATCGCGTTCCAGTTCATCGCTCCATCATTCGCTGGTGCAGGGCAAAGTACACGTCTTCGAGTGATAGCTGCTGGGAGGTGACTTGATAGACGTCGATTTCTCGGAGAGCCAGCGCTCGAAGAACCACGGGAATATCCGATCTGGCGAGACCTTCAATCCTCACGAGAGTTTCTTCATCCGTTTTCAGTATTAGCTCGGGATGTAACTCGCTGATCAGCGATGCTGCTGATTCTTTGTGCGCTGGATCGACTTCGATTTCGATCTGAGGAGGCGAGACCTCTGAGGCCAGCTCGCGCGGACTCCCAAGGGCGATGACTCGTCCTTGCTCAAGGACGGCTACCCGATTACAAACCCGCTCGGCTTCCTCCAGGTTGTGAGTGCACAGCAAGATCGTCGTACCTTGATTCTGAAGTGCGATCACCATGTCCTGAACTTGCCGGGAGGCGACAGGATCAAGCCCGGATGTTGGTTCATCCAGGAACAGAATCTCGGGCTTGTGAAGCATTGTTCGGGCCAGCGCGATGCGTTGTCGCATCCCCCGACTATACATAGCAACCTGCTCGCCGCCGCGGTCACTCAAACCGAACATTTCGATCAGTTCATCGGTGCGCTGTGTTGCCTCCTCTCGAGACAGCCCGAACACCCGAGCGAAGAAGCGCAGATTCTCGCGGCCGGTTAGTCGGTCATCGAGCGCCGGAGTTTCTGTGAGTACGCCGGTGCGCGCACGAATCTGCGGACCATCGTCGACCGGCGATAATCCAAGCACCTGAGCGACACCGGAGGTTGGCGTCAGCAGGCCGTTGAGAAGCCGGACAGCGGTTGTTTTGCCAGCGCCATTGTGGCCGAGCAGGCCGAACACCTCACCAGCACTGACGCTCAGCGTCACTGAATCCAGCGCCAGTCGCTCACCGAACTGACGGGTAAGCAGATCGGTGACCACGGTCGCACCATCACTCATCCGGGTTCTCTCAATCAAACGAACGTATTGATCGAAGTTAGCGAGGAACATTTGCGTGTCAGACGGATCGGTTGTGTGCTGCCCTGACCGTCTGGTTCTGTCAGTTGCGCGCGCAACCCTGTGAGGCGATTGCATGGCATCGACAAGTGACCCGGTGATCAGGAGACAGACGCCTTGTGCCATCCATTACTACAATGCCAGTTTGTGGCTAGCCCTGTGATTACATCGATGACTGGTATGCGACAAAGCTATGACAACCAGGAGCAGCGCGGGGCAGAACTTGCCTGTCGTGATGCAGGACAGCGTCGTTCGAGCCAGCTGTGCTTCACTGCATGCTGACTCAAGGCTATCGACATCAGATACGGGCTACCCGGTGAGGGTAGCCCGATTGCCTTTCGGCTGATTGGTGCCTTTCCTTGCTGTCTGAACGCTTTGCGACACAATGAATCGATATCGAAGCGATCCGGGTACATCACCTTTGTCCAGACGTTTCCTGTTCTGCCTGGCTCTCGATTTGCCGATGATCTGCTCAAGATTGGCGGCCTCGATTCTGTCTCCATCGATTCGCCTGCCGTGGGGCGATACTATCCCTAATATTCCTAGATGACTTCCAATGTTCGCACGGTGCCGGACACACCTCGAGTGGTTGGCAACGCATGATGTTCGACAGGAACTTCAGGTGGCTGACTGGATGATGAAGTGAGCGCTCAGAACTGGTTGGACATCACTCTCTCCCGTGGCCGAGCACGATGGCTGCTGCGTTGAGACCTCGCGTTGTTGTTGAACTGGTTGACATGTCGATGAGTTGCTGAATTGCAGTCAGTGAAGTCTCTCGCCTGCGAGTGCCACTCTGAAATCGGGCACACAACTCGCCAAGAACCCAGTGGTTATGGGCAATACGCGCCCGAGATGCCGCAAGTCTAACGCTCTCGATTGCTTCACTGAACAGTGGCAGCGATTCGGTGAGATCGCTCGGATCCCTCAGGAGTTCCTCGGTCACAGCTGGTTGCCCCTGTTCGTTCCAGAAATCCCGGGCTCTGGCCGGATCGTGGCCGAACCTCGCTCGAAAGTCCTGGGTAAACGGGCTGAGAAACGGCCAGTCTCCACCGTTGAGAATGCGCTCGACGATTCGCCGTCCGTTAGCTCGATGCCCATTCAGTTCGAGGTCGTACAACACTTTGTCACGAGCGGCGTCGTGTATGGGGCTGGTGGCATCAGTGGTGATAGTGGTGGATTCGTTGAGGGCTGCAGGTGGAATCGGGAGCAACGGCGGCGCGCCCAGACCAAGACAATGAAAGGTCGACAACTGCTTTCCCGCCGAGTGGTAGCCATCCTCGATACCGCGAAGAATTTGAGCCAGACGCACGTATCGTCTTGGTGCCGGGCGCTCGAAAAGCAGGGTTGCGGTCCCGAACACATGAAAGTCGACGGCGCTCGGGTCGAGCATGATTCCGGCAAGACCGAGTGCGGCATGCTTAACCCCTTTGAGCGCCGCGAGTCTGCCCGCGGCACGGGCGGTGTTGTAATCCATCGCGCTCAGCACTGCGTGGACGCGGACATTTGCGCACCTGGGATCATTCTGAATTGTTTCCCAGAGCCTCAACGACCGGCTATTCCGGGTGTTGAATCGCGACACCCGCCAACCGGTTGTTTCCCGATCCAGATCAAGCGCAATCAGGCAGGCCGTCCCAAAATCCTCCTTAGCGACAATGTCGGTCGGATCCATTGCGAGCTGTACATCGAGGAGCTCATCAGTGTCTACATTTTCGGATAACGCCAGAGTGTGGCTCACCACCTCGTCAGCGAGACTGGAAGCCCTGGAGCGAAGCGAGTCCGGCACGTCAGCTCCGCGTGGGACTCGATCGAGTTTGCGACGGATATCCAGCACTTCCTGGCGAATCTCGCCTGCTGGACCTCGGAATGCACGCACTGTTGCGTCGATCATCGGCTTGGTGCCGTTGTCAGCGAATAGTTGTATGTCGAGTGCACGAACCTCGGCTGCCGAGCGCAGGTTGACCGGGGATGCCCGGTGTGACGAAAGCAAATAGGCTGCTGGCTGAATGCCATGAGCCCCGAATGCGTCGATGGTTTCCTGGCGAAGATTGGCGACAAATCGCATCGTACGTCGCTCCTGGATAAGGTCAGCGATTGGACGGAACAAGATCATCGGGGCGATTCAGGCATTTCCCGTTAGCCCCTGGTCAACTACATGCCTCCCATGTAGAAGTCATCGTTGCCGGTGCTGGAACCTACCCGATCCACATCTTCCTCTTCGTCGGGTGCAGGAGTGTACTGGTCTGCTTCATCGGGCATCTCGCAAAGTGGCTCTTCGTCTTCCATACATTGCTCGAGTTGTTCTTCCAGTTCTTCGAGGTCTTCGAAGTCCGGGTCCGGTGGTTCCGGTGGCAATTCGGGTTCTGGCAGAACTGTTACTCCCTGTCCAAAGACGCATGTGCAGTAGGCACTTTTGGCGTTATTGTAGGCACGCTGCAATGCTCGCTCGCGCTTGCTCGCCAGGTGATAATGAACGTATGCTCCAGCGGTTGTTAGCGTTCCTCCGACAGCTGCGCCACCCGCGGCTACCAAGCCGACTGCGGCACAACCCTTGGGACCTCCTATAATTCCAACTTTGCATCCAGTAAGGATTACCCCGCCGGTACCGGCAGCCGCTCCGGCACCAGCAGTCTTCAGTCCGTGACCGCGCTTGTTCCAGGTTGCATCGTTGAGCTCCTCGGCGAGTCTATTCATTTCCGCCTGGAGTTCGCTACAGTCTGACATCTGTGTCTCCCAACCCGATTACCAGGTTCCATAGCGGAGCTGGTTGCCTGCTCCGTTGGTGCCCGGCTCCCAACTCCATTCGGCGGCAAGACCATGTGATATCGGGTTATACACGGAAGTAAGACCAACAGTGATCGCCTCGTGCCACCCATCTCGAGCAAGATCGCGCAGCGCCATTCTTTGTAGCTCCAGAGCAGGCCCCCCAGCATCAGTCGATTCGTTACGCCAGACACCGGCAACTCGACACCATGAACCGGGAACCAATCCGCCCGAATCCGCCTTGATGTACCCAATCACTGCGTCGATTTGTGCACCATCTCGCTCAATAGTGACGAGCGATATCGCCTTGCGTGCGCGATGACGAATCGAAATTGACGCCACACGACCTTCCACTGTTCGTGGTCGACCTTCGGATCGAGTTGCGGTGCTCAGGATATTTGCCGGGGTGGTGCGGAAGGGCCATCGCCAGGCACTGCCTGAGCGGCTGGCTCGAGTGGCCAGTTGAGACCAGAAGCGGAACGACGGAGCGTCAGTGGGCCATCGGCAGGCTGATTCGAGAGAAAGCCCGAGTGCGAGCGCTCTCAACAGTCGACGGATGACGCTCCCAATCAAGAGGGCCTGTTCTCCGAGTTCCCCATCATCTGGAGCATCCGTGCGCTGTCGCGCGAGTTGAGCTGCGTGGGGCACGGCACCGACGAGCAATCGACGTCCTGCCACTTCGCGTAAGTCACGAGCGATACCCCAGGTAAGGAAGCGGTCTTCGGCGCGAAGCGCCTGCCAGAGCTTACGCTCCCGCTCGTCAAGATCAGACAACACGGTTTCTGCATACGCATCGGGGGAGGTGGCCAAACTCTTCGGAGATTCGACGGCAATGTTGAACCGTGCCACGGCAATCGCTAGCGTGGCTGCCATTGCCGATCTGGCCTGCTCAGTTGCCGCCGACTGGATCTCTTCTGTCAGTTGCTTGAGAGCCTCATCGAGCGTCCGAGACGCGTCAGCGGGGGTCAATTCGTCGAGGAGATCCAGCGCTGCTTCGATATCCTCGGCGGAGAGTTCTGCTTCGGAAAGTGCTGCCTTCATAGAATCGCGAATCGCGTTGTAGTCGTCCAGTTGACTGGGAGCGTTCAGCTGACGCGCAGCTTTCGTGGCGATGGAGCGCTGTGACCACAAGGAAGACAGGCGCTCCTCATGCAAGGCGACGGCCGCCATTCCCTCAACTCGTGAGTCTCGGACTTCTCGACCCGCTTCAAGCAATTTCAGCCATTTTGCGTCTTGGATCTCGTGCAGGAAACGAATCTGGTCATCGGCTGAAGGGGGAAGCGTCCAGTCGTTGATGCTTTCTCGCATCATTCGCCCGGAATCGGCAATACCCAGCGCGTAGCGCCGCAGCCACAATGCAAAAGATGGTCTCATCGAGCAATCCTTTTCCAGGATACAGCAAACGAGAACGCGCCATGCTGCTCTCATATATGAGTCGCGGACGAGTTTATTGTCCGATAACAACGCCGCGTTGATTCACTGGATCGCGTCGCAGCCCGTCTCACCGGATGGTCATAATGGCACTGCCGTCGAATCGGTTGACAGCTCCGGATTCAACGCAGCATCGCAGCAAGCACTGCCATAAAGGGTGTAATGCGTGACCACCAAATATTGTCGATGTAACTTGCCTAAAGGTCATTAGGAAGTGTATAGCAACAGAGTAGCACACGTGTTGGGCCGTGTCTATCATTCCTGAAGTTGTTCTTGTTCAGTGACCGTGTCAGGGGAGAGTGATTGATGATCACGTCGATACTAGCGACCAGCAAACAGGCTACCCGGTGTGGGTAGCCTGTTTGCCTTGCAACTGCGTGGTGCCTGTCGTGGCTATCTGAACGCTGCGACTCTAGGAGTCCAGATCGAAGCGATCCAGGTTCATCACCTTCGTCCAGACGTTGACGAAGTCCTTGACGAACTTCTCCTGTGCGTCGGCACTGGCGTAGACCTCGGAGATCGCTCGTAGCTGGGAGTGGTAACCGAAGACGAGATCGACTCGGGTGGCGGTCCACTTCGTCTTGCCGGTGGTGCGATCGACACCTTCGTACACCTGGTCGTCGGCGTTCGATTCCCGCCACTCTGTGCCCATATCGAGCAGGTTGACGAAGAAGTCGTTGGTCAGCGTTTCGGGTCGATCGGTGAAGACGCCGTGCGGTGCCTGCTTGAAGTTGGCGTTGAGCGCCCGCATTCCGCCGACGAGCACCGTCATCTCCGGAGCCGTTAGCGTCATCAGGTTCGCGCGCTCGACCAGGAGCAGCTCTGGCGCCGTCATCTTCTTCGACTTCACATAGTTGCGGAAGCCGTCGTAGATCGGCTCCAAGTACTGGAACGTGTCGACCTCGGTCATCTCTTCCGACGCATCTGTGCGGCCCGGAGTGAAGGGGACGCTGACTGCGAAACCGGCGTTCTTTGCTGCCTGCTCAATCGCAGCGCACCCGCCGAGGACGATCAGATCGGCCAGCGAGACCTTCTTGCCGTCGGACTGTGCGCCGTTGAACTCGTTCTGAATCTGCTCGAAAACCTGCAGAGCCTTCGCCAGTTCAGGCGGGTTGTTGACTTCCCAGTCCTTCTGCGGGGTGAGGCGAATCCGTGCACCGTTGGCGCCGCCACGCAAGTCCGTGCCACGGAAGGTAGCCGCCGATGCCCAGGCTGTTGAGACCAGTTGGGAAATGGATAGCTCGGATGCGAGGATCTTGCCCTTGAGTGCCGTAATGTCAGCCTCATCGATGAGTGGGTGATCAACGGCCGGGACCGGATCCTGCCAGATCTGTGGCTCCGGTACCCACGGGCCGAGATAGCGATCGATCGGCCCCATGTCACGATGCAGCAGCTTAAACCACGCTTTAGCGAAGGCGTCCGCGAGCTCCTCTGGATTTTCGTAGAAGCGTCGGGCGATCGGTTCGTAGATCGGATCGACCTTCAATGCGAGATCAGTCGTCAGCATCATCGGAGCGTGCTTTCTGGATGGATCGTGTGCATCCGGAACGATGCCCTGTGCTTCGGGGTTTTTCGGCGTCCACTGGTATGCACCGGCTGGACTCTTGGTCAATTCCCATTCAAACTCGAACAGGTTTCTCAGGAACTCGTTGTCCCATTTGGTCGGCTGGCTGGTCCAGGCGCCTTCGATGCCGCTGGTGGTGATGTCGTTGCCCTTGCCACTGCCGTGGCTGGACTTCCAGCCCAGTCCTTGCTGCTCGATTGGAGCTGCTTCTGGCTCCGGACCGACCTTTTCTGCCGGTGCCATGCCATGTGACTTGCCGAACGTGTGCCCGCCAACGATCAGCGCCAGGGTCTCTTCGTCATTCATCGCCATCCGGGCAAAGCTCTGCCGGATGAACCTGGCTGATTCGAGTGGATCGGGTTTGCCCTGCGG
This sequence comes from Sphaerobacteraceae bacterium, assembly GCA_007695115.1. Classification (GTDB taxonomy): domain Bacteria; phylum Chloroflexota; class Chloroflexia; order Thermomicrobiales; family Thermomicrobiaceae; genus SLMJ01. Next base: position 7,295 of record REEK01000102.1, on the reverse strand, counting down.
ACCTTCCGGATTCACATAGATCAGACCCATGTGATCGGCGGCCATCGGACCCTTGAGCGATCCATCGTCATCGTGGCGCTCGGATCCCAGCCATTCTTCTTCCGCGCCCCAGTTGATATCTTCGGGTTCCCAGACATCCTCGCGGCCGAAGCCGAAGCCGAATGTTTTGAATCCCATCGACTGCATGGCAACGTCGCCAGCGTAGACCAGGAGATCAGCCCAGGACAGCTTCTGACCGTACTTCTGCTTGATCGGCCACAGCAGTCGACGGGCCTTGTCGAGGTGAGCATTATCTGGCCAGCTGCTGAGTGGCGCAAAGCGCTGAGCTCCAGATCCACCGCCGCCACGACCATCGATGACGCGATAGGTGCCGGCCGCGTGCCAGGACATCCGGATGAAGAGCGGGCCATAGTGCCCGTAATCAGCTGGCCACCACTCTTGCGAGTCGGTCATCAGGTTGATCAGGTCCTGTCTGAGCGCTTCGACATCGAGTTTCTTGAATTCCTCGGAGTAGTCGAAATCCTCGTCCAGTGGGTTGGACAGTGACGAATGCTGGTGAAGCTCCGAGAGATCGACCTGATGTGGCCACCAGTCCTTGATGGTTCGGGGCGCTGGATCCTCTGGAGTTGGGGCGGGGATGACCGGGTTTTCGCTCTCGCTGTTGCTCGCCGTCTTGTTGTTCTCATCAGACACGCTGATTGAGCTCCTCTCTGTCTATTGAAGAAATGATGTCCGTGTCCGTGTCCGTTTGCTCTCGAAAGTGGAGCGTGATTCGATGGCGATTGCCAATCATGGGGTCTCGCGAATTTTCATCGTGCGCATATGGATCGCAAATGAACCTGCAGAAGCCGCCAGCGACGCACTCGCCGAGGCACGATCGGGCATAAACCGGCACTAGCTTAGGCCGGACTTCATCTACTGTCAATTGTAATCTACACGGGCGGTGCGGTGTGAGGGGGGTACGAGATTTGCACGCGATCGATGACCAGGCACCTTTGCTGTTTCCAAGGTGCCTGATCCTGCTCGAGTAACACTCCAACACATTAGCCAGGTGTGTGCTCGTAAATCAGTCAGCTGCAATCTCAACGGATGCTCGCTCCATTGCTCTCGCAAACCCGGGCAGCCCGTGTTCGATCATTTCATCGTTGGCCGTGAGACAGATTCGGAAATAACCGGGTGTCTCGAACAACACCCCGGGCAACACCGCAACGTTCTCTTCAATCAGCATGTCGGTGAAGGCCTGATCATCCGGGATCGGCGATCTGGGAAACAGGTAGAACGCGCCTTCCGGTCGATGGACCTCATAGCCCATCTCACGAAGGGCGTCCACGACATGGTCCCGCTTACGCTGCAGATGATCGATGTCGATGACCATAGCTTCCAGATCCCCGATCGCGTGTTGAAGTAGCGCGTTCGGGAAGAGGAAGCCACTGCCCATCTGAACTGCGGTCATGGCCCCGCGAAGCTCTCGTCGCTCATCCAGCGGCATCGTGGGCGGCATCGCGACGTAGCCCATTCGCTGACCTGGAGCGAGCAACGTTTTCCCATAGCTGTAGCACATGAAGGAGTACGGATAGAATTCCAGCGGGCTGTGGTACTCCATCCCATCGAAGACGATCCGGTTGTAGGGTTCGTCGGTGATCAGATATATTCGCCGGCCGATTCGCCGGGACGCGTTCTCCAGGATCTCGGCCAGCCGGCCAAGTGTCTCGGGCGGCACGACTTTCCCGGTCGGGTTGTGGGGCGTGTTCACGATGAGCACCCTGGTTCGCTCGGAAATGGCTTGCTCGATCGCCTCGAGATCCAGGTCGAACGTTTCCAGATCGATGGTGACTTTCACAGGCGAGACCTGTGCTTCGGCGCAGAGCGGTTCGTAGCTGAACCAGGGCGGCAGGCTGTAGATCACTTCGTCTCCGGGATCGGTTATCACCTTCAACGAGGTCGTAATTGCGGCGAATCCGCCGGTTGTCATCGCGATGTCATCTGGCTCGAACGGCATCCCAAACAGTCGTTGCAGCGAGTTCGCCACTACCGCTTGCGCATGGGGTTCACTGTTTTTGTAGCCGAACCAGTCCTTGTTCTGGGGAACGCTCCAGGTCTGCAGGGCGTCGACAAGCCCCTGAAGAGGCATCTCGTGGGGATTGCCGAACGTAAAATCAGCGATGTCACTGCTTTCCAGCACGCTTTTCTGATACGTGTTGACGAAGTAGTCCAGCACCAGTCGGAATGAACCGGAGTCCATGATTGACTGGGCTCGTTGGGAAACCTGGTCATTTCGCATACGAACCTCTCCTTCTCCGACTCGCTACTGGGTGAACCTATGTGGTGCAGTCTAGGGATCGGACGCGCCTCAAACATCGGTGGAAATACCGAATTTTCACTTCAAGACTCATCCTGGCTGGTCCTGACTTGCAACTGGATGTGGCCTGCTGGCAGTCACGGGGCGAAGTGCAAGCAATATCGAGTACACCGCGAGAAGCGCGAAGGCTGCGAATCCCACGCCGAGCGCTGTATATCCACCCAGTGCCAGCAACAACCCACCACTGGCCGCGCCGATCGCTGAGCCTGTCCCCCAGGTAAACTGACGCAGCATCATCACGGTTCCGTGCGCCCCGGTGGCCGTTTCGGATATCAGGATCGTAATGGCTGGGAGTCCTACTCCACCGGCACCGCTCATCAGCGCGACCGCTATTGCAACTGCTGCCATGTTCGTGGGGACACTGAATATGAACATGACGGTCGTCCCCAGGATGAATCCGGCCGAAATGATCACCGACTTTGGTGGCCAGACTTGCCCAAGCCAGACCGCGGAACGGGTTCCCAGAAAGAAGCAGGCGCCGCCCAGCATGAACAGGTATCCGACGGTGCTTACCGTGACGCCCATTTCCTGCATCAGATAGGCGCCGAAATACGTCAAGGTTCCTATCCAGACCAGAGACCACAGGAGATTGCCGATCTGTAGCCTGGTCATCCGAGTGTCCTCGAGAATCTCCCGATAGGTTCTGAGGATCCCCGAGAGCTGGAATGGTTCGTCCGGAACTGCCGGGTCCGGCGTAATGAGCCGCAGGTACGCAATTGACAAGGCAAGTGCCAGGAATCCGACAAGCCAGAAGCCGGCACGCCAGGAGAACTGATCCCCGATCAGCGCCAGGAGCGGAACGCCGAATATGGCTGCTAGCGCGCCGGCGCTGGCGACCCAGGCGATCGCACTTCGCCGCTCTTCCTCTGGAATCCGCGTGTTGATAACACTGATCCCCAGCCCAAGGAGCATTCCAGCGGCAATCCCACCGGGTATGCGCGTCAGTACCAGGCTCCAGAAGTCGAACACCAGCGCGGTTCCAACACCGGAAGCGGCGGCCAGCAGCGCGGCACAAACGAGAAGTCGTCTGAGCCCGTAGTGATCTCCCATCGGGCCGAGAACCAGACCAAAGACCGCTCCGGCAATAAGCGCGGCGGTCACTGCCTGACCGACGAGCGGGGCTGTGCTGTCAATATCTGCTGCGATTACTGCCAGAAACGGTCCAAGTGCGAATGCGTTCATGTTGGCGACGAACGCGCCGAAGAATAGCGTGAGGACGAACAACCGGGTATTCATGGCTCCTCCTCGCTCAGAGCGGGGTCCAGCGGCCGGATTACTCCTGCCTGCATCGGGCTATCCCCTTCAACCAGCGAACCTGTGTCCGTGCGGATAGAACACTGTGTCCAAAGAATGGTCGAATTCGAGGCAGGCAACATCGTGGGAATCACCTATTCCCAGGTCAGGTTCGCTAAATGGGTGAGATCCCTCAGTGAGGAGCTGAAGTGGGTAGTCAGAGCTTCCAGATCAACTGTTCGGGGATCGCTATCGCCATCGTCTGGTTCTGATGGGTGCCAAACCTGATTGTGGCTGAGTTGCTGATCCACTGTGTGTGGCGGCGGCCCGCGTCAGACCGGCAGCCAGCAGCCTCCGCCGCGAGTAGTGAGCAACCCGCGATAACGTAGCAAGCCAGAGAAGATGTCACGCAATCGCGTGCGATGTAGGACCATGTGTAGCGCTCGGGCTCTCGCGTAGCAAGAAGATTCCCAACCAGATGAACCACACGAGTGTCCCCAGGCCGAACACAAGTCCGAAGGCTTCGACGGCGCCGAGCACATCGAGGAGTGGGACCACGGTGATGATTCCCGCCAGACCGGCCACGATGCCCAGGTAGTTCAGCGCTCGAGGCAACTCTCGAGCCCGCAAAGCTACCCAACTGATGAGCAACACCCATACGCCCCCGGCAACCTCGTTCCCGCCGCCCAGTCCCAGCACAACCGTCTCTACCGCGAGCCAGACCGACCCTGCCAGGGCCGGGTCGCCGTCGTTGAGATCAACCACTCGGCTGATGCCAACATTTGCCACCATACCGCTAGCAATCACCAGTCCTGACCAGATAAGCCCGACAATTGTCGCCGTCTGGACTGTGGCGGTGAGGCTGCCCTTCAGGCGATTGTAGAGTGCCAGCGCCAGCACGATGAGCACGATACCGAAGACCACGAAAGGAACGAGATAGCTCAGTGACACCATTGCCTGGTTGTCTGCAATGATCGCTACCTTCTCAGCTGGGTCGATCCCCTCATCAAAATAACCGGCAGGTGCCAGTATTCCGAGAAACACGACGAACCCCACGAGCCACGTAACCGCCGCTAACAGCGCCGCCGCGCCGCCGATCTTCTGCAGGCTCTGCATCATCAGTCTCCGTTGCTGTCGGGATTTATGGTCTTCGCGGATCTGATCCGGGCCACGGTGGCCGGAGAGCAAGGTCGGTGAGCTGCGGAACTCCTTCCCGGAAGGACTACCGGATCAGCACCGTAGCCTCGTCGATTCAAGGCTACGTGCGTAGAGGAACCCAGCGTAGACACCAAAGTGTTGTTCCCTGGTGTTGTTTCACTATCGGAGGAGATCTCTGAGAGTGGGTCTACTTTGAAGAGTCGTTCTCGACGGCTTTCTCGTTATCCAGTAGCTCGCGAGGGTCGATCACAATCTGAGCTTCGCCGTGAGAAAGCAGGTCACTAAGCATTACAATGATCCCTGCAACACATAGGAACAATCCGACCATCAAGGCCGCGTTCTGGAAGTGTCGCAGCACAAAGAAGCCAGACGTTAAACCCTCGGGAATCCAGACGATCGGGGCTACCAGCCCCAGAATGGACACCACTGAATACACCATGAACCGGATGAACTCCAACGGAAGACGTCGGACAGTCAGTCCATAGACGATGGTCGCCACAATAAGGACGGCCGCGAGAGCCTGAACTGCCAGCATCGCACGTGAGTCGATGAATACGAAGCGGCTTTCCTCGTAGTCGGATGTCCCGATATCGTCGAACAGGAACACAAGGATCGCGTTGATCGCGAGGAAGAAGAGCGCCAGCACAAAGGGAATCAGGAGCGGTTTCATGCGGGTTTTCATAAGGTTGTAGCCGTCGGCCACATGCCACACGAACAACCACGCGACTATGGCTGCCACGTAGATAAGTGCTCCGATTGAGCCGTGAGCTGACAGGTCTTCAATGTTCACTGGGATGATTCATCGAGTTCGCAGAGGAAGTTCCCGTTGCCTATGCAGCGTTCTGACTGTCGTATCAAGCCTGCTCAATCCCATTCGTGTCTCATGTCTGAGCCTCGAAAAATTCCTGCCAATTGTAGTGAAACATGTTATGTGGGTCAATAACGCGTGCTCGTCCACTGCGTTTGCGAAATGTTTCTCCTTTCCCGTACGCATTGATGGGTGTTCCGATTGGTCGACGGGGCCGCAGGCGATTGATGACGGCACGCCTGACACGGACGAACGGTGGTGTACGCAGTGATTCAGGATTTGCTCTGGTAGTCGGCCACCTCCGTGTGGCCCGTCTCGGCGAATAGTGGAAGTTCGGATCGGCGCTCATGCCATTGCTGCTGCAGTCTGAGCACGCAGCCGAGATCGTGGCTACCGGATGATGAGCACGTGTGCCTTTGGGTCATTGATCTGCCCTCCGTTCACTGGTCCCTCCGCATGCAACAAGTTCGCAGCTCGAAGAGCAGTTGACAGGCGCCTTGAGTGTCACTTGACCGTCGAGATGTTGAACGCTAGATTATTACCTGAGAATCTCATTTGATCTCCGCGAACAAAGCAATATGTAGAAAGGGAAGGCTGTGCAGAAGCGGACCATCAACCCGTGGACCTGGCAGGAACAGAGGGGGTTTGACCAGGCGATCGAGATAAGCAGGTTCGATCGGCTGCTCTTTTGCTCAGGACAATCGTCGGTCGATGCCGATGGAAATGTTCAGCACGCTGGTGATATGCGCGGGCAGGTAGAGTTGGTCATTAAGAACATTCAAACGGTACTGACAGCCGCCGGTTACTCCTGGCAGGACATCGTCGAGATGAAGTGGTACACAACCGACCTCGAGGAGCTCTCAGCGTCGTCTGACGTTTTCGAATCATTGCTCGGTGCGGAGCAGATTCGCGCTGCACAATCCGTGTACGTCGTGTCCGAATTCGCAATGCCAGGACTCATGCTCGAGATCGAGGTCACCGCCGCAAAGTAGTATTCACTGCGCTTCGTCCGATATCTTTGCCTGGCCACAACCTCGCCGGCCTCGAATTGTTGATTGGACTCGTCAGCACTTCACCCCCACTCCCTCGGCCGGTACTGGAGGGCCTCGGCCAGGCGGGATGTTTCGATTTGGTCGTTGTCGGCCAGGTCGGCGATGATGCGGGCGAGTTTGAGGACTCGGTGGTAGGCATGGAGGCCAGAAATGACACCCCTATCGAGACGATTTAACTTGAAGTGAAAGAACGCTCACGCACAGTAACGCGTACCCGAGCATGCGTAGCGACTATCCATTCCAATCAGATAGCTCAGCGAAGCCAGCATCAATCGATCTCAGAATCACATGCCTCGGAGAGTCGATCCAGCACCTCTGGCTTCAGGTATGGGCTCATGTCGAGCAAAGTCGGCAACTGTTTGCGAAGAGTCGAAAAGCGGATAAATCGGCAGACGGAATGAAGCGGTGGGTCTCGGCGGGCAAATGTTGGGCGGTTGATCTCTTCCACCACTTTCGCGTTTCGCTCGTCGGGAGCTACGATAAACAAGGGAATATTTAGATTCGGTTGCATGGCCAAAAGATCGGACATTCTTAGCAGGCCCGAGTAGATCGAAGTTGTACTCTCTATTTCGAAGGCTGCCACTATCGCACTTCCCTGAAGCCAAAGCACGGCTATGTGTTCGATGATTCGATTGGTAACCGAGTCTAACTGAAGGGGTAGGCTTTGCCTGAGACGAGGGATATC
>REEK01000121.1 GCA_007695115.1 Sphaerobacteraceae bacterium | reverse complement strand
GACTGAGCCACCCGGGATAGTTTCTGGATCGTTCTCATGAGCCCACCAATGATCTACACCATCGGCCACAGCACCCACCCCATCGACCGGTTCATCCGGCTGCTCCGGGAGAACGCGATAGAGACGCTGGTTGACGTCCGAAGCGTTCCCTACAGCCGATTCAACCCGCAGTATCGAAAACGCGCGCTCGAGGCCACTCTGACCGAAGCGGGGATCGGCTATGTCTATCTCGGGGAGTCACTTGGTGGTCGACCGGGGGAGAGCCGCGGCTTCCGACCAGAAGATCTGATCGACTACGGCTGGATCTCTGAACAGGCGTGGTATCAGCAGGGACTGGACGAACTGCTCGACATCACCCGGGAATCTTCCTGCGCCATCATGTGCAGTGAAGAGAACCCGGCGAAGTGTCATCGGAACCTGCTGGTCGGGCAATCTCTGATCAACGGATCGCGAGCACAGATCGCGCACATCCGGGGAGATGGTTCGGTGGAACCTGGAGAGAGCACGCCTCAGCAGAAGCCTCTGTTTTGAACAGATTTGAACTTTGAACAGAGAAACTGGCCGACCCACAAGGGCCGGCCAGAATTCAGCTACTGTGCATGTGCCAGTCGTGCGGTTTCTGGCTACTTGGCGGCAGTATACCGCTTGGAGACTTCATCCCAGTTGACGACATTCCAGAAAGCGTCGACATAGTCCGGGCGAAGGTTCTGATACTTGAGGTAGTAGGCATGCTCCCAGACGTCCAGGCCCAGGATCGGCGTCTTGCCGTCCATCAGCGGGCTATCCTGGTTCGGGGTGCTCATAATCTCGAGCTTGCCACCGGAGACTACCAGCCAGGCCCAGCCACTGCCGAACCGTCCGGTTGCAGCTGCCTTGAACTGCTCCTTGAACTTATCGAAGCCGCCGAACGTGCTGTTGATTGCTTCACCCAGCTCGCCGCCTGGCTCGCCGCCACCGTTCGGGCCCATGATCTGCCAGAACAGTGAGTGGTTGGCGTGTCCACCAGCGTTGTTGCGGATGGCAGTCTTGATCTCGTCCGGAACCTTGTTGAAGTTCCGCAGCATCTCTTCAACGCTCATCGAGTCGAGTTCAGACTTGCCCTCGAGTGCCGCATTGGCATTGTTGACATAGGTGTTGTGATGCTTGCCGTGATGGATCTCCATCGTGCGGGCATCGATATGCGGCTCGAGCGCGTCGTGAGCATACGGCAGATCTGGCAACTTGAAAGCCATCAATCTGATCCTTCCCTGGATTTGATCGAAACAATTCGGACAGTAATCCGTGTCAACGGAGTCGTCGTTCGAGCGGACATGGCGACGTTCCTCGTGAGCACGAGGATCAACCACGCCCTCTCTGTCCCCAATCATACCCGCAAAATGGCTGCCAGCAAGCGGAAAACTACCGGACAGTCCCCCGACCTGCTTCCAGCGAGTGAGCAACCCGCAATACCCGGGCGTCATCCCACGGCTTGCCAATGATCTGGGAGGAGAGCGGCAGGTTGTTGTCACTCACCCGAATCGGGATCACCGCAGCTGGCCATCCCAATGTATTGAACGGCCCAGTGAACAGAGTATTCCGCGATGGATCTCCGAGCATCGGAGCCTCATACGCCATTGCCGGTGTCGACAACACATCAACCTGTGACCAGATTCGATCACACGCCCGCCGAAGCAATGCCCGGACCTGATTCGCCCGACCGAGTGATGTGGGGCTTGCCGCATAGGCCGACATCACCCGCTGCCGCATGAACCTGCTGTAGAGATCATACTTTGCTGCCAGATTCGCCTGGTGATACACGGCGGCCTCGTTCCGCACCACCGCGCCGTTGACCAGCCGCAACGCATCAAGTTCCGGCATCGCGATCTCGACGAGTTCCGCACCCTGATCCCGGAGCATCCGCAGGCTCTGATGCCAGGCATCCATCACCTCGTTCGAAGCCATCGGACCGGATGAGCCATCATCGGTCAAGACACCGATTCGCAACCCCTGCACACCGTCGTTCAAGTTTGCCGTGTAGTCTGGCACCGGCACCCGGCGGGTCCGGACATCCCGCGTATCGTGACCGGCCAGCACATTCATCATCAGGGCCGCATCAGCCACAGTACGGGTCATCGGGCCGAGATGATCCAGCGACCAGGCCAGGGAATCCACCCCGTAGAGGCTGACCCGCCCAAAGGTCGGTTTCAGCCCGACGATACCGCAGAGCGCAGCCGGCATGCGGATCGATCCACCGGTATCCGAGCCGATCGCCCCGTAAACCAGACCATCAGCCACCGAGGCTCCGGATCCACTACTCGACCCGCCGGTATCCCGCTCCAGATTCCATGGGTTCCTGGTCGGCCCGTAGTGTTCATTGTTCGAACCGGGAGAGAAGGCAAACTCCGACATACGGGTCTTACCGACGATCACCGCACCGGCCGCTTCCAGTCGTTCAACCGAATCAGCATCGTAGTCGGTGACCCGGCCAGCATGGATCAGTGACCCGGCCGTGGTAACCGTTCCTCGCTTCGCCATCAGATCCTTGATCGCGATCGGCACGCCGTGCAACGGGCCAAGCTCGATTCCGGCTTCCATCTCCTGGTCCGCTCGTCGGGCGGCTTTCAGTGCCTGTCCGGTAATCACCGACTGAAACGCGTTCAGCACCGGATCCCGCTCGGAGATCCGCTCGATCGCCTGCACCGTCAGCTCGTAGGACGAGACCTCCCGTCGTTTGAGCATGCCAGCCACCTCGACGATGCTGGCGTAGCGAATTCCGCTGGCATCGGCGTCACTGTGTGGCTTTCCGAACAGTGGACCAGCCGTGAGATCTCCACGCCTGCCGGATCCAGCCGTGTCGGTCGTCGGGACATCTTCACCCCATTGCGCCAGAAAATCGGGAACCGGCTCAGAGGACACCGATCGTGCGTACTCCTCGAAATCCTCCACCTGCTCCAGAAATCCCCGGGATCGCATCTCTTCCAGATCATCGTCACGGACCGGAATTCCCACCGATTGAAGATTCAGCTGCATCTGCTTTACCAGGTTGTCGGTATCTGCCATCGCGCTGCATTCCCTTCGTAGACCGGCTCAACCGGCTTGCCGGAGTCACTGCATGAATCGTTTCTAGCACCCAGGGGACTTGCGGACAACAGGCATAGACGAACATTCTCTGATCCGGTATTCTGCCTGCACCGAATCTGTCGAAGCATATGAAGGAGATTCAATGACGAATCCAGTCGATCCAGCAGTGCTCAAGACGCTGGAGACCATTCCATCGCCCGCCATCGCCAACGGAATCGAGACCTTCGATATCCGGCCACGCAACGAGGGGTTCATGTCTGCGGAGATCGCCTGCCGATTTCCCGATCTCCCCCCGATGGTCGGCTACGCCGTCACCGCAAAGATCCGTGCAGCACAGAAGCCGGCCGAGGGATCAGCAGTCGCCCGACGAGAGATGTGGGAGCATATCCTGTCGATTCCCGGGCCGAGGATCGTGGTCATCGAAGACCTTGATGATCCGCCCGTTGGCTCTTTCTGGGGTGAGGTGAATGCCAATATCCACCGCGCACTCGGCTGTATTGGCACCGTCACCAATGGTGGTGTCCGCGATCTGGACGAGGTTCATGCGCTCGGGTTCCACTTCTTCTCGGCACAGTTGCAGGTGTCTCACGCCTATGTTCATGTCGTTGAAGTCGGCACACCGGTCACCGTCGGCGGATTGACCGTGAAGCCAGGAGACCTGCTTCATGGCGACAAGCACGGCATCTGCGAGATTCCACATGAGATCGCCGACAAAGTCTACGACGGAGTCAAACAGGTGGAAGATCGCGAGGCGAAGATCATCGAGACGTGCCAGCGACCCGATTTCACGATCGACAAACTCAGCAAGCTGTACGGGTAGAACATACGGAGACCATCGCTATGCGAATCGGAGAACTGGCGGAAAAAACTGGCGTCCCGGTGCGGACGATCCGCTACTACGAAGATATCGGGTTGCTTGGGACGGCATCCCGGACAGAGTCCGGTTACCGCCTGTTCACCGATCGTCACCAGCAGCAACTGGCGTTCATTCGTGCGGCGCAGGGGCTTGGTCTCAGGCTGGAGCAGATCAGACGGATACTCGCTTCAGCCTCCACTGAACACTCACCTTGCCCCTGTGTTCGCTCGGCTGTCGAACAGAATATGCAGGAACTCGATGACCGTATCGTCCAGCTTCAGGCGATGCGCGATAATCTGTCTCGAACACTGTACGAACTGGACAACGCGGAGCATTCGGATGGATCACTCGTTGAGGTGGTCTGCCCGGCCATAGAGTCCCTCAATGCAGGAACCCCAGAAGTCCTTGACTCTCCAGTCGAGTGGAGACGGTAGCCTCTCATCAGAGTTCGAAGGAACGCCACAAGGTGAGAGGCACCGTGAAACAGCACAACACTCTGTCCACCCTGACCAGCCGCTCAATCATCGGCTACGGTGCGATCCTCGTCGGGCTGATCCTGGCCAGTCTCGTCGGCTATCTGGGATATGTGATCTATCCACGGTTTGATCTGCCGGGAGTCACTGTTGCCGGGCTCTTCGTGCTGGCTGCCGGAGCTGGCATCGCCAGTTTCTTTTCACCGTGTTCGTTTCCGCTGCTCATCAGTCTGTTCGGGAGATCACCCAGCCAGGAGCGGAGCGGACATCGCCCATCATGGCGCCAGACGCTACCGTTTGCGATGGCCCTGTCAGGCGGTGCCACAGCGTTCCTGTTGATAATCGGCGGGATTATCGCGGTGGCGGGAACACAGGTGTTCGAAGGAGTCGTGTTCGCCAGTACCGAAGGGGTCATCCTGCGGAGCGTTGTTGGCTCCTTGCTGATCCTTCTCGGACTGGTTCAACTCGGAGTGTTTCCCTTCCGTATCCCACCCGTTCAGGATCTGGCTGACCCGCTCGTTGGGGCGGTCAAACAACGTGGAGCCAACGCCGGGATCGGGCGAATCTCACTCTTCGGCTTCGGATACCTGGTGGCGGGCTTCGGCTGAACAGGGCCGATTCTGGCCGGTCTGGCCGCCTATGCTCTCGTCATCGGAGGAACTGCCGCCGCGATCGGAGCCTTCCTCACGGCAAGCATCGTCATCCTCGCACTGATGTTCACCCTCGCGATACTGGTGACGACCGCTCGCGAACAGACGATTCGTTCACTTCGAATCGCTTCATCAAGCGCAAAACGCTTTGGCGGGATGGTCCTCATCGGAGTTGGCATCTGGTTCCTCGCCCTCGCTATCTGGGCGGATTACTTCGCGACGGTATTCCCGGTTTAGTCTCCAGATAACCACTACGATGTTGTGATGCGGCTACCCCGGTACAGCCAGCATTTCAGCGTCGCAGTGTCCGGTCATCGCCCTGGTAGTAGTTGCGCAGCATAACCCGGCTACACAGGGTAAGATTAATACCAGTACATCGACCGGATGTTCCAGACCCTTCTACTGATTGACGGAGATGACATCGATGGGGAAATCTTTCAGTACGATCTTGCTTGCACTCGGCGCATTTTTCATGGTCGGCGCTGGCGCCTTCCTGATTGCGACAACGGCTCTATCGGGTGACGACGAAGAATCAGTCTCTCCCGGAGCTTCAGCATCTGGTGAACAACACGTCATGCTCCAGAATCTGGGCATGACCTGACAGTCTTGCGCGGGCGCGGTCGCGTCCGAGTTGAACAGCATTGACGGCGTTCTGGACCACAGCACCGACTTTCAGAGCGATGTGGTCGAACTCCGGTACGATGCCGATCACGTCTCGATCGACGAGATCATGGATGAACTCGAAGGGATCGGCTATCGGCCCGATTCCTGGGAAGATATGAGTGACTAAGGCTAAATGATGACCAGCGACGACCCGACAATTATCAATCAGGAACCAGCCACACCAGTGCGGGTTCGTCGCGGTACGCCACAGACGTTCTACGATCTGACACTGGACGAACTGACAGAGAAACTGGGCGAATCAGGGCATCCCGCCTATCGTGCTCGCCAGCTGTATCACTGGGCCTACCAGCAGCTTGCACCGGACTACGATACGATGACCGTGTTGCCGAAAGCGCTTCGGGATGATCTGGCAAACGAGCTTCCGCTGACGCAGCTGGAGCCGGTACAGGAGATTCAGACCGATGACGGTGAAACGCTGAAACTGCTCTTCCGCACCCACGATGGCAATCACATTGAAACCGTCCTGATGTTCTACCCGGACCGGGTGACCGTATGCGTTTCCTGCCAGATCGGGTGCGCCGTCGGCTGCAGTTTCTGCGCGACCGGCATGATGGGGCTGACCCGGAATCTCTCGACCGGAGAGATGGTCGGGCAGGTCGTCGCGGCAGCCCGGCGAACGCAGGAGCTCGATCGTCAGCTCACCAACATCGTGATGATGGGAATGGGCGAGCCGTTCCAGAACTACGATTCCACGATGCGTATGGCCCGGATTCTCAATGATCCAGAAGGCATGAAGTTCGGCGCACGCCGGATCACCGTCTCAACGTCTGGCCTGGTGCCGTTCATCGACAGACTCGCCGCAGATCCGTTGCAGGTAAAACTGGCGATCTCACTTCACGCGCCAACCGATCAGCAGCGAGACACGCTGGTGCCGCTCAATCGTCGATGGAATGTCCAGGAACTGATCAGTGCCTGCCGGCGATACGTCGATACGACCGGGCGCCGGATCTCATTCGAGTATTGCCTCATCAGGGATGTCAACGACTCGGAGAAGACCGCTCGTGAGCTGGCACGCCTGCTCAAGGGATTGCTCTGCCACGTCAATATCATTCCGCTCAACCCGACACCGGCTGAACCATCCTACGAGCGACCGACAGAAGACCAGATCAAGCGGTTTGCCGACATAGTCGACGACAGTGGAATCCCGACCTCGGTACGCTACTCCCGGGGAGTCGATATCGCCGCTGCCTGCGGTCAGCTACGGATCGAGCATGAGGGCGGCACCGAACCCGCCACTACCTGATACCACCGGAAGGCCAGCCGATGCCCGTCGCGTTCTTCGATCCGTTCTCCGGTGCCAGCGGAGATATGACGCTCGGAGCGCTCATCGACGCTGGCCTGGACCTCAATGCGCTCCGCAGTGAACTCTCCAACCTCGATCTCCACGGATACGAACTCACGGCTGAGCCCTGGGCGCAGCACGGCATCACCGGGATCAGAGTTCAGGTGATCGCCACCCGGGAAGAACATCACCACCGCCACTGGCGTGACATCCGTTCGATGATCGAGAACTCCAGCCTGCGTGATGGCACCAGGCGACGCGCCCTGCATATCTTTCAGGGACTCGCCGAGGCCGAAGCCAGAGTTCACGGGATGCCGGTCGAGGACGTGCATTTTCACGAGGTCGGGGCGGTGGATTCCATCGTGGATATCGTTGGTGCCGCCGCCGGACTGGAACTCCTCGGTATCGAACAGGTCTATTCGGGGACACTGAGAGATGGCACCGGGTTCGTGCGGGCAGCCCATGGTCTGTTACCGGTCCCTGCCCCGGCCACCGCGGAACTCATTGCGATGGCTGAAGCGCCACTCAAACAACGGGACGTGGAATCCGAACTGCTCACTCCCACCGGTGCGGCAATCCTCACCCGGTTGGCGAAATTTGAGCGACCGGAGATGACCACTACGGCTGTCGGCTATGGCTACGGCAGCAAGGAGTTCGACTGGCCGAATGCGCTGCGGGTCTGGATCGGAGAACTGGTTCCTGAGTCGCAAATCAGCCCGGAACCTGCTCCCGCTGAAGCCGGAGAGATCGAAGTCCTGCTGGAGACGAATATCGACGACATGAACCCGGAATTCTTCGAACCACTGACCGATCTGCTCTTCCAGCATGGCGCCTTCGACGTCTACCTCACCCCCATCACCATGAAGCGGGGCCGGCCGGCAACCAAAGTCAGCGTCATCTGCGATCTCCCCCACCGAACCGTGCTCGAGTCCGTGCTAATGGAGCATTCAACGACGCTCGGCGTGCGGATGACCCCGATCGAGCGAGTCAAAGCCGGACGACGCATCGAGACCGTCACCACCCGGTGGGGAGAAGTTCGCGTCAAGTTGAAGATCTGGGGAGGTCGAGTAACGGATGTTGCTCCGGAGTATGTCGACTGCCTGGCCATCGTTCAGGAACACGACGTTCCGATTCGCCTCGTAAGCGGAGAAGCCGCACGCATCGCCGAGGCGTTCATCGGCCGGCAGGTCGATCAGGCTGGGGAACTCACCGGCTGGCGGCCATAGACTCCGCACAGCGAAATTGACCAACTGTTTTGTTCAATCAAATGGCAATCGATTAAATCTCTCCCTCTCCCAGTATTGGGAGAGGGTCGGGGTGAGGGCCACTTTTCAATCGACTACCGCTCATCCTCCAGGACGATCCCGGGCTGTCCGTGATCCGCTACTGGCGCCGGCTCAACCACTGCGCCGTGATCAGAATGTCCGCCTGGGGCATGTCCCTCGGCATGATCTGGATTCGCCAACACCAGCGCGAAGCCACCGACGATGATCGCCACCACGCCGATCGCGACCAGGTACGCATATTCGCCAATCCGAGCCTTCAGGGGCGGGTTCAGGATCTCCTCCGCCGTGTCTGGCTGGCGGAAGCCTCGCAAGCGCAACGCATTGGTTACCACCGAGACGCTGCTCATCGCCATCGCTGCGGCGGCCAGAACCGGATTCAGCAGCAATCCGAAGAACGGATAGAGAATTCCCATCGCCACTGGAATCAGCAGCGTGTTGTACCCGAACGCCCAGAACAGACCCTGCTTGATCGCGCCAACCGTCTTCCGGGAGAGGGCGATCGCGGTTACGATCGTCCGGAGATCGCCACCAATCAGCGTGATGTCCGATGCCGCCATTGCGACGTCAGTTCCGGTGCCGATCGCAATGCCGAGGTTCGCCTGAGCCAGCGCCGGGGCGTCGTTGATCCCGTCGCCGACCATCGCCACCGTACGGCCTTCATCCTGGAATGAGACGACTTTCTCGGCCTTCTGTTCCGGAAGGACCTCAGCCAGGACGTGATCGATACCGACCTGCCGGGCAATCGCTTCTGCGGTTGCCTGGTTATCGCCGGTGATCATCCAGACTTCCAGGCCGAGTGCCTTGAGCTTGGCGACCGCTTCGGTCGACTCCGGCTTCAGCGTGTCAGCCACAGCGATGATCCCGGCTCCGGTGTTGTCAACCGCCACATACATCGGCGTGACGCCTCCAGCAGCCATCTCGGTCGCCCGGGCCGTCAGCCCATCCAACTCGATGCTGTACTGATCCATCAGTGCCCGATTGCCGATCAGCACCTGACGTCCGTCGACACGAGCTTCGATACCCTTGCCGGTGATCGACTGAAAACCTTCTGATTGCGATAGATCGAGCCCCAGTTCCTGCGCTCGATTGACGATCGCCTCACCGAGGGGATGCTCTGAGCCGACTTCCGCGGCAGCGGCCAGACCAAGAACGTCGGACTCCGGCATTCCGTTGGCCGTAACGATCTCCGTTACCGTCGGCTTGCCCTGTGTCAGGGTGCCGGTCTTGTCTAGCACGATCGTGTCGATGCGGCGAGTCATCTCCAGCGCTTCTCCACCGCGCACCAGAATGCCGTTCTCGGCCGCTTTTCCGGTTCCGACCATAATCGCCGTCGGCGTAGCCAGTCCGAGCGCACACGGGCAGGCGATAATCAGTGTCGCGATCATCACGGTCAGCGCGAAGATCAGTCCGGGTCCGAAGGCGAGCCATACAGCAAACGCGAGTGAGGCCGCCACCAGCACGATCGGCACGAAGTAGCTCGAGATGGTGTCGACCATCGCCTGCATCGGCGCCTTCGACCCCTGTGCTTCTTCGACCATACGCATGATCTGAGACAGCGTGGTATCTCGACCAACCTTGGTTGCCCGGAACACGAAGCTTCCGGTCTTGTTGATCGTGGCACCGATCACCTGGTCGTCGGCACTCTTTTCCACCGGCACACTCTCGCCAGTCAGCATGCTCTCGTCGAGTGCCGATGCGCCCTCGACGATCACCCCGTCGACCGGCACTTTCTCGCCCGGTCGAACTCGGACGTGATCACCAGCCTGAACCGACTCAATCGGGATATCCTGTTCCACACCATCACGAATGACCCGTGCCGTGCGTGCCTGCAATCCGGCCAGCGCCTTGATGGCAGAGCTCGTCTGCTTCTTGGCTCGGGCTTCCATCCAGCGCCCCATCAGGACGAGCGCGATGATGACCACCGCAGTCTCGAAATAGAGATGGAACGGAAATCCCCATTGTGCGGCCAGGCCGGGCCAGAGCGTCACGAATGCGCTGTAGCCGAACGCGACACTGGTGCCGATAGCCACCAACGTGTTCATATTGGTCGTGAAATGTTTTGCGGCAGCCCAGGCGCCCTTGTAGAAGATCGAGCCAGCCCAGAACTGCACGATCGCCGCCTGAATGAGCATCAGCGGTGCCAGATACTCCATGTCGATCCCGAGCGGGACATACATCTCGATCATCATCACCGCGCCGATCGCCAGACCGACGATCCACTTGCGCTTGAGATCGTTCATCTCCCGCTCTCGGGCCGCTTCTCGCGGGTCAACCTGTTCCTGAGCGGACTGGGCATGTTGCGCAGAGCTCGCAGACTCGCGTGCCTGCGGAACGCTTGCGCCGAATCCCGCCTTCTCAACCGCCGCCGTCAGTGCGTTGATATCGACCGATGCCGGGTCATAGGAGACGGTGGCCTGCTCGGTGGCGAAGTTGACGCTCGCCTGGCTGACTCCGTCCACCCGGCTCAATGAGCGCTCGACACGGCGGACACACGATGCGCAGGTCATTCCCTCGACATCGAGCGTGATCTCGCCAGGCTCGGGAGCGGCCGACGCCGGCGCATGCCCGTTCGAGGCAGGCGAAGGATCGCCAGCATCGATCTGATCGACTCCGTAGCCTGCCTTTTCGACCGCAGCCCGGAGATCGTCAGGAGACAGCGTAGACGGATCATAGGAGACACGAGCCCGCTCAGTCGCCAGATTGACGCTGGCCGATCCCACACCGTCGAGCTTTTCGAGGCCGCGCTCGACTCGCCGGACGCAGGAGGCACAGGTCATTCCGGAGACGAGCAACGTCGCCTCGTGAGCCTGCTCTTCAGTCTGGTTCTGGTCAGTCTTGGTTGGTGTACTGGTCATCGTTCACTACCGGGTTCACTACGTGCGCTGATCGAAATGATGGTCCATCCCGATTCAGAGATGCCGGGATCCATCGATTCCGCGATCAACCAACACTCTTCGTAAATCGCTCCAGTGCGTCCATCACTTCCTGCAAGGCAGCTTCCTGATCATCGGCGTTGGTGACACATCCACGGATGTGATCCTCGAGAATCACCAGGCCGATTCCACGAGCGGCGGCCATGATCGAGGAGATCTGCGTCAGAATATCGACACAGTACTTGTCCTCTTCGACCATTCGTTGCACGCCACGTACCTGCCCCTCCATGCGGCGCAATCGGGCCAGAATACGAGCCTTGTCCTGTTGATAGGAATCGCTGGTTTCAGGGGTGTCGATTCCGGTCTGTTCATGGTTCACGCGGTACTCCTTCATAATCAATCATCGTGAGATAACTATACCCCCTATGGGTATACCATGCAACCATTGAAACGATCCCCATGTCCTGTGGGATTGGAGCAACCATCAGCCCGAGTTGAACGTTATATGAAAAAGACGAGCGGCAGATGGGGTATCATCTGCCGCTCGCCTGCGGGGGTTGGGAGTTATCGGGCTCACGCAGTTTCCTGGCACGCCACGATTGCTTCTCGCGCGAAGCCAATGGCGTCGACGGAATCCCTACGTGCAAGCATCGTTCTCGACGACCTGTGACAGCCGAATGCAACACTTGCACTGACGCAAAACGTAATCCTAGCCTAGCACCAGACCCGCATTCTGTAAAGTGTGCCTGGCCACGGGTTGGCCCCTGCCTGCCGGCAAACCAGCGTTCCAGAACGTCAATCAATGGTGATCTCTAGCGTCCGGACATCTGCCGAACCGAGCCCAACCGCCCGAATCAGGTGATTGTTCGTATCGGCAACGTAGAGTGTGCCTCCGGCTACACTCAGACCGGCTGGCTCATCGAAACTGGCATCGCTCCCGACGCCATCGTCATCTCCCGGCTCCCCAGAGCCAATCCAGGCCGCAACTTCCCGCGTCTCCGGATTCAACCGTTTGATCCGGTGGTTGTAGCTGTCGGCGACGTAGACCGTTCCGGCGTGAACCGTCAGCCCGATCGGGTGCTGTAGACGAGCCTGGTCACCCGCTCCATCAACATCACCGAAATCGAACAGCCCAGTACCCACCAGCGTGCTTACCTGATCGCCTGGTGGCAGTTCGACATAGCGGATAGCGCTTGTCTCGCTGTCAGCGAAGTACAGACGGTCGTTTCCACTGGCGAGTCCGCTCGGCTGTGCCAGCCATGCGCGGGCGCGATCCCCATCCCGGATCGCTTCCACACCATCACCGGCATACGGTTCGATGCGCCCGGAATCGAGGTCGAGCCGCCAGATCTGATGCGTTCCGGCCATCGCGATGTAGAGCCAGCCGTCGACCAGCTCAAGGTCCCACGGAGACCGAATCGCCGTCTCCAGCGCCGCACCGGCCTCGGGCATGCCGTGGCCCTGCTCGCCGGTTCCCGCAACCGTCCGGATCTCTCCGCCAACCAGATCCGCCGCCCGGATCGAGCCATTCCCGGTGTCAGCGATGTAGAGCGTATCGCCATTCAGTGCCAGCCCCTGTGGCTGCCAGAATTCTGCTTCTGCGAACGCTCCATCAGTCGTGCCCCGCTGGCCGGACCCAATGACCTGCTGAACCTCGCCATCGAGCGACGTGACCACAACGCGATCATGCCCCGTGTCAGCGATGAACAGTCGCTGGCTGACGTCGTCAGCTAGCACTTTGCCGGGGAACGCCAGTGAGCTGGTCGGAAGCGCATCTCGCTGCAGTGGCTCGATCGGAGATCGATCGATCATCCCCATTCGGTCATATTCAGTGATCAGTTCGCCGACTGCCGCGATCAACGCAGACGCAGGAGCTTCACCCTCGTGCTTGCCGATCACCATGCCGGACGGATCGAGAAACATCAGCGTTGGCCAGGCCCGGACGCTGTACTCCTGCCATATCTGGAAATCGGCGTCGTTGACCACCGGGTGCTGGATCCGGTTTCGCTGCACGGCGCTCCGGAGGCTCCCACCAGGCCGCTCTCCCGGGAATTTGGCCGAATGGACGCCGACGATCACCAGTTCATCCGGAAACTGCTGTTCCAGCTTCTCCAACTGGGGAAGCATGTGCAAGCAGTTGATTCAACAGAACGTCCAGAAATCGAGAATCACTACCTTGCCCCGGAGGTCTGCCAGGCGAAGTGGTCGTTGCGAGTTGAACCATTCGAGCCGCTCCGGAAACTCTGGAGCGCGAACCGTTCCCGCGTATCCGGTCATCACTGATCCTGCCTTTCATCGCGCATCGCGATTCATCGAGCGAAAACAGAACGAGCGCCGGAACAGATGTCCGGCGCTCGCTATCATTGACCGTCAGAAAGAGCTACTTTTCGAAGTAGTCTGCGTTGATCTTCAGGTATTCGGACCACTGCTCCGGGAGATCGTCTTCAAAGAAGATTGCTTCAACCGGGCAGACCTCGGCACAAACGCCACAATCGATGCACTCATTCGGATCGATGTAGTACATCTCGGCATCGTCAGTCGAGTGGATGCAGTCGACCGGGCAGACCTCTACACAGGACGCATCCTTGGTCCCGATGCACGGCTGGGCAATTACATAGGTCATCGAATCTGGTTTCCTTCCTGCGATGGGCACCGTGGTCAGCGTCCCCCGTGTTCCACCGCACAACTCGTAGTACGTTTCCACGGGAGTATATCACCCCGCAACACCTTCGCAAGAGGCCAGAACTTGCACCCCTATGCGGTTTCCCAACCTCTATGTTTCGAAACTCGGATACCGTGCGAAGCGATCAGCCGTCGCTGCAGGTGCTATCGGGTGATTTCACCCTTGTGATAGAGCCATTTCACGAAGCGCAATCGATGCCATTCGCGGCGAGAATCGACGTACTCGATGAACGGGTACATCTCACGCATCTGCTGAAGCTGGCTGATCTGGTCGTCACTGAAACCGGATTCACGGAGTGTCTCTTCGGTGACATCATCGGGGCGAGGATAAACGGACTTCTGTCCGGACATATGCTGTACGCTCCTGTCTCTGGTTGATCTGCATCGGTTCAAACTGGGGGATACCGATGCGCTCCAGCGTCCAGTCGCTTTCACTACTTATATTAACGCACCGAACACGCCAGAAGATTCCATCAGGGACCAACGGCTATGGGAACCGGGACCAGACGGCCAAACGCGACGGCATTACATACCGTCGCGTTATCTCAGCCTTTGAAATCCTGGACCTGTCGAACGAGGAATGAGCGAATTCGCTCCTAGCTCTCGTTCTCGGTAGTGCTGTCATCAGTACTGGCATCTGATTCCAGCAACTGATCACCACTCCGGCGCTGACGCTGGCGCTGATCCAGTTTGGCCTGCCGGCGCTCGGCCTTCTTGCGGCGCGGCGCTTCGGCGGCATTCTGCATTCGCTGCATGAAGCGCTCGACCTGACCCGCAGAGTCAACAATACGCTGCTCACCCGTATAGAACGGATGGCACTTCGGGCAAAGCTCCACACGAATCTCGGACTTGGTGGAGCGTGTCTGCCAGCTGTTGCCGCAGGCGCAGGAGACTGTTGCTTCGGTGTAATTCGGATGAATTCCGGCTCTCATGATTCTCCCCTGTTGGGAACGCTACGCCTGCACCTCAACGGCCGGGTAGACGCTCACCTGCTTCTTGTCACGACGCACCGGCTCGAACTTCACTTCGCCGTCGACCAGCGAAAACAGAGTGTAGTCCTTACCAATACCTACGTTGTTACCAGCCCGGAACTGCGTGCCCGACTGGCGAACCAGAATCGAGCCAGCGGTTACAACCTGGCCATCGTAGCGCTTTACGCCACGACGCTTTGAACGGCTATCGCGTCCGTTACGCGAACTGCCGACACCTTTCTTATGAGCCATAACATTCCTCCTCTGGCATGGTCCAAAATCTCAACGTTTCGTTCAGGTACCGTCGAGCGCGGAGATGATTCTGCGTCAGCAATCAGGCGCCGACAATATCCTTGATCGTCAACGTCGTCAAACGCTGGCGATGGCCCTGGGCCTTGCGATAGCGCTTCTTCGGTCGCATCTTGAAGATACGCAGCTTCTCGCCTTTGCCCTGCTCGTCGACACTGGCAACGACTTTCGCGCCGCCGATTGTCGGACGACCAACCGTCACTGAGCCTTCGTCAGAGACCATCAGCACGCGATCCAGTGTGACATCGTCACCCGGTTCGGCATCGAGTTTCTCGACCTTGATCGAATCGCCAACTTTGACGCGGTACTGCTTACCGCCAGTTTCTACAACAGCGTACACCTGAACATCTCCCCGCGTCGTGCGTATAAAAGACAACACAAATGCGTGGGTGCGAGACCCACGACCGTCAAGATTACCAGATTTCTGCCCCACGGTCAACGCGGCAGGCCTGCCACGGCCCCATAAGAAGCAGCCCTGACCCGGTTGCTCTTCAGCACCTGGATCGGGGTCTCCAGATCACACACATCATAGCGCGGAACAGAATCGATGACTCATTCTACGCGACCAGTATAAAGAAACGATCACCGCGCTGACCCTGAAATCTCCAGAGGTTCCGTATCAGGCAGATTCAGCAAATGACGGGATTTTTCCGCTACGTTGTCAGGCAGATTACCCATTCAGCCGCGCAACATGATCGATGAACATTGCACGTTTCCCGTGCGGGCGGGGAAAACCCGCCAGCGATTCAGCAATACAGGTAATTGACAGGGTAGCGGTGAGGTGCGTAGAATTCAGTAGATGTGCAGGTTTGCATAGATTTATAAAGGTTTACCAAGACTTTTGCGGACTTGCCACCTTCACGCGAAGCAGAGGATGATCCGCCAGCTCGTGTTCCGTGGTCACTTTGATTATGCCCGGACCACCCAGAGTTGCGCCAGTAATTCTCAACCGAATACCGATCGAACGTTGTTACCGAAGGGACAGTGGGGCAGGTGTTCCCGAACAACGGCACACTCCGAGTCGGCACTCGCGGTAGTGCCCTGGCGCTACGCCAGACCGAACGAGTCGTCGAGCTTCTCAATCAGCATTTTCCCGATCTGATTTGCGACGTCCAGGTCGTGTCGACGGCCGGAGATCGGGATAAGCAGACATCATTGCAGATCCTTGGGGGACAGGGAATCTTCGCAAAAGAGCTGCAACTTGCTTTGACGACCGGCGAAATCGATATGGCCGTTCACAGCGTCAAGGATCTGACCTCGATCCTCCCGCCCGGCCTCAAGCTGGGCGCGATCCTCGAGCGTGAAGATCCCCGTGACGTCATCATCAGCAATCGCGGCAGACTGGAAGAACTTCCGGCTGGCAGCACAATCGGCACCAGTTCTCGACGACGAATCGCGCTGATCAAACGTCTCCGTCCTGATCTGGAGATCGCCGATCTCCGCGGCAATATCGACACCCGGATCCGTAAAGCCACCGAAGGACCGCTGGACGCAGCCGTGATTGCCGCAGCTGGAGTTGATCGCATGGGCTGGACCGATTCCGTGACCCAGCACCTTTCGATTCAAGAGTTCGTCCCGGCCCCAGGCCAGGGGGCGCTCGGGATCGAAGTACGCGACGACAACCATCGGGTACTCGAGCTTCTGGAACAGCTAAACGAGCCACAGACAGCCATGTGCGTCGAGGCCGAACGAGCATTCCTGCGGGCGGTCGGTGGCGGCTGTACATCGCCGATTGGCGCTCACGCTCGCATCGAAGGCGACGTGGCAACGCTGACCGGAATGCTGGCAACCGAAAACCTGGAACACATGTGCATCGACACGATCAACTGTAAGCCGTTCGAACTTGCCGATCGCGCGCACCTTATGGCCGCTGGAATGCTCGAAGAGCTTTCAATGGAAGTCAGGCATCGTTAGATGAGTCGTCGCACCGGTCGCGTGGTACTGGCAGGATACCCGCCCGATCTTCCGGACCTTGTATCGGTCCGGTCGCTTGATCGTGCCATCGCATCCAGCCTGATCATCGCCCCGCCTGACCTTCCGAGAGATATGGGTAACCGGGCAACCAGCTGGGTCGATTCCGGGACCCCGATCTCGGCTGATGACGATCTCTGGGAGACGATGCTGGAGGCCGTCGAGGCAGGCGGCACGGTTCTACGATGGTATCCCGATAATCCGCTCGCCACCTCAACCGGACAGGCCGATGCTTCAGCGATCCAGGAAGCCGGAATCCCGATCGAGCTGATCCCCGTCGTACCCGATGAGATTATCGCGACCACATTTGCCGGTGTCTGGTTGCCGGTGCAATCCCGCACCATGGCGCTGGTGTCCAGCGAAGATTCTTCGCATGATGTCTGGATTTCCGGCCACCAGAGTGAGGACAACATCACCAGGTTGACGATCTCCCGGGCCGGAACGCCGCAACAGGTCACGGCCGGCGGCGTGTTCCAGCCTGAAGCGCTCGGCATTGGCGGCCCCGGCTCAGAGAATCGACTCGATCCGAACTGGTTCGAATCGCTGCCGCTCTTCGGCCAGAGAATTCTGGTGACCCGGACGATCTCTCAGGCGCCGATACTCTCCCGCTCACTGCGGGAACTTGGCGCTGAACCGATTGAGCTTCCGGCGATCGACATCATCCCCAATCCGTTCCCGGAACAGACCGAGGCAGCTGTTACCGATCTTCCGACCTATGACTGGGTGATCTTCACCAGCACCAACGGCGTGGATGTTTTCATCGATGCGCTGCGACAGACCGGCCGGGATGCCCGTCACTTCGGACAGGCGAAAGTGGCCGCGATCGGCAACGCAACTGCCGAGCGATTGCGCCGCTCGATGATCCAGCCCGATTTCGTGCCCGACGAGTTCGTTGCCGAGGCCGTGCTCGATGGCCTGCTCGAGCGAGGAATCGATGGGGCAAAGGTGCTGATTCCTCGGGCCGAAGTCGCCCGGACCACCTTGCCAGACGGCCTGCGTGAACGAGGGGCAACCGTCGACGTCGTGCCTGTCTATCGAACAATTCCCGGCACTCCGGACCCGCGGGTCATCGAACGAATCGATGCCGGAGAGATCGACATCGTCACATTTACCAGCTCATCAACGGTCACGAACCTGATCGATATGCTGGACGGCGATGCAAGCCGGTTGTCATCGGCCAGAATCGCCTGCATCGGACCGATTACCGAAGCTACGGCAATTCAGCACGGGCTGGAGGTCAGCATCACGGCGGGTGAATACTCGATTCCGGGGCTGATCAACGCGCTCTGTGAAGCACAGGAGGAGGGGGCACCTGATGAATAACAACGGCTATCCACCATTCCGGCGATTCCGGCGACTCCGCAGAACCGAGGGCCTGCGCAGGATGGTTCGGGAGACCGTCATCAATCCGGACGACTTCATCTATCCGATGTTCATTACCGCCGGAACCAACGTTCGTCGGGAAGTGCCGTCGATGCCTAGCGTATTTCAGGTGAGCGTCGATCAGCTGCCCCGTGAGATGTACGAATTGCAATCCCTGGGGCTCTCCAGCGTGCTCCTTTTCGGCATTCCGGATCACAAAGACGAAATTGGATCCTCCGGCTACGCCGAGAACGGCATCATTCAGCAAGCCGTGCGGGCGATCAAGGAGATCGACGATCAGATCGTCGTGGTCACCGATGTCTGCAACTGCGAGTACACCTCGCACGGGCATTGCGGGATTATGAATGGCGAGGAGATCCTGAACGATGAGACGCTGGACCTGCTGGTCAAGTCAGCCATCTCCCATGCCGCCGCAGGAGCCGATGTGGTGGCTCCGTCGGACATGATGGATGGTCGTGTCGGCGCAATCCGTCAGGGCCTCGATCAGAACGGATTCATCAACACACCGATTCTCAGCTATGCCGCCAAGTACGCCTCGGCATTCTACGGCCCGTTCCGTGATGCAGCCGAGTCGGTGCCTTCCTTCGGCGATCGTCGCTCCCACCAGATGGATCCGGCCAACCGTCGTGAAGCGTATCTGGAGATCGAGGCCGATCTGGACGAAGGAGCCGATGGCATCATCATCAAGCCAGCCATGACTTACCTCGATGTCGTCTCGGGCGCACGCGAGCGATACGACGTCCCGATTGCCGCCTACAACGTCAGCGGTGAGTACGCCATGATCAAGGCCGCCGCCCGAAACGGCTGGATCGATGAGCAGCGCGTCATTCTGGAAACAATGACCTCGATCAAACGCGCCGGGGCCAACCTGATCATTTCCTATCACGCAAAAGAGGTCGCCGCCTGGCTGCAGGGGCAGCAGCTCAGTGTCGAGGCGTTCGCCGACTAGCTGATTCAGGCAACTGATCACAGTTGTCGCCGATTCGAACCAGAGGGGAACCAACCGATGAATCATTCACGTTCCGAAGCAGCATTCGCAGCAGCCGGGGAGATTCTGTCCGGCGGAGTCAACAGCCCGGTTCGCGCGTTCAAGGCGGTTGGCGGTTCGCCAGTTTTCATGAACGAAGCGAGCGGTGCCCGCATCAAGGACATCGACGGCAATGAGTACATCGATTTCGTCGGTTCCTGGGGGCCGATGGTCGTCGGTCATGCCCACCCGGAAGTGGTGAGCATGCTCCATACACTGGTGGCGCGTGGAACCAGTTTCGGCACCCCGACCGAACTCGAAACCGAGCTTGGCCGTCGTGTCGTCAGCATGGTGCCATCGATCGAGCGCGTCCGGTTCGTCAACTCCGGCACCGAGGCCACCATGACCGCAATCCGGCTGGCCCGGGCAGTAACCGAGCGCCCGAAGATCATCAAATTCACCGGTTGCTACCACGGTCACTCCGATTCACTTCTGGCCAACGCTGGCTCCGGAGTGATGACACTCGGTATCCCGAGCAGTCCCGGAGTCACCGAAGGAACCGTTGCCGATACCATCACCCTGCCGTACAACAGCTTGCCGGCCGTCCGGGATATGTTCACCCAGATTGGCGACCAGGTCGCGGCGGTGATTCTGGAGCCGATCGCCGGGAACATGGGTGTGATTCCGCCAGCCATTGGATTCCTGCAAGGATTGAGAGACATGACCCGTGAGCACGGCGCTCTCCTGATCTTCGACGAGGTCATCAGCGGCTTCCGGGTAGCACCGGGTGGCGCGCAGGAGTTCTATGGCGTCACGCCGGATCTGACCTGTCTCGGGAAAATCGTTGGTGGTGGCCTGCCGGTTGGCGCATTCGGTGGCCGAAAAGATCTGATGGACCATCTGGCACCCAACGGGCCGGTCTATCAGGCCGGGACCCTCTCGGGTAACCCGCTGGCGATGGGCGCGGGCATCGCAACACTGGAAGTACTCGCTAACCCGGACTCCTACCAGAAGCTGGACCAGCTCGGTTCGCAGCTGGAGAACGGACTGCGCAGCGCAGCTGAAAGCGCCGGCGTTCCGGTTCACATCAACCGGGTTGGATCGATGATGACCGGGTTCTTCCAGGAAGGACCGGTAACCAACTTCGAAACGGCTGCCACATCCAACACGGATCGCTACGGGGCCTATCACCAGAAGATGCTGGCGAGCGGGATCTACCTGGCACCGTCGCAATTCGAAGCAACATTCGTCTCACTGGCGCATACTGAAGCAGACATCGCCACTGCAGGGGACGCAGCGGCAGCCGCCTTGAAGGCGATTGCCTGAGCGCGACGCGAACCACGCAGCCACGGACGATCGGGGAATGGCAACGAGTGAATCACGATCGAGATGAGCATACTGCTATGAGCGACACAAACGGAACTCTCCCTTCCAGCACCGGGACACTGGCTCTGTTCAGTGTGTCCCACCATCACGCACCCGTCGAGATCCGGGAGCAACTCGCGTTCGGCGACGAGCAGCGCGCCGCATTGCTCCGTGACCTCAAGCAGATCGCATCCGAGGCGGTCAGCATCACCACCTGCAACCGTACCGAGCTCTACCTGCTTCTGGAGCATCACGGCCTGCAGACAATGAGGCATCTCAACGAGACGGTGGCTCGTCACGGAGACGTTGATCCCCGTGAACTGGCGACCGCATCGAGGTGTCAGACCGATGACGACTCCATTCGCCACCTGTTCCGGGTTGCCAGTGGACTTGATTCCGCCATCCTCGGTGAGCCACAGATTCTGGGGCAGGTTCGGGATGCCATGCTCGAGGCACACGAGCAGGAGACCAGCGGGCCGATTCTGGAGCGCATGTTTCAGCGGGCACTGGCCACCGGAAAGCGTGCCCGCTCCCGCACCGGCATCAGCCGTGGAGCTGGATCGATCAGTCATGCGGCCGTCAAGCTCGCTCAGGATACCGTTGGAAACCTGAGCGACAAGCGAGCCGTAACTGTCGGACTCGGCGAGATGGGATGCCTCGTCGCCCGGAACCTCTACGCCAATGGCGTCGGATCGATCGATGTCTGCAACCGCACCATGGAACGAGCGCAGATTACCGCCAGTGAGATCGGTGGCCAGGCCATCCCGTGGTCACAACTGGAGAGTGCGGTCCGTTCAGCCGACATCGTGATCACGGCAACAGGCTCCGAGGACTACGTCCTGACCCTCGACCATCTTCGCCCGACGAACTGCTATGACTCGACCCCGACACTGATCATCGATATTTCGGTTCCGCGAAATGTTGATCCACAGGTTGATTCGCTTCCACATGTTCAACTCTTCGACATCGATGCCCTTCACGCCGTGCAAACGCGCGGTATCGAGCAGCGTCGTGCAGAAATTCCGAAGGTTGAAGCGATCATCGACGAGGAGTTGCAGGAATTCTGCACCTGGTTCAGCAGCCGGAGACTTGCTCCGGTGATCTCCGACCTCTACAGCCAGGCATCGAGCATTCAGCATACCGAGCTCGAGAAAGCGCTACGCCGGCTGAGTCATCTCGATGAGCGTGACAAAGAGGTAGTCAGGGCGATGGCCTACGGGATTACCCAGAAAATGCTGCACAAGCCGGTTACTCGCCTGAAATCAGCCGGTGAATCGGACGATCACGCCAGCATGATCAGCAAGCTCTTCGACATCCCGTACAACCAGACTCGTTCAGATGAGTATTGATCGGTAGACCGGCGACCCGTTCGGTTTCGCGCAGGGCAGGCTGTCCGTGTCCGCCCCGTCCTGCGAACCTCTCTGGTGGGCGTGGCTGCCCGATCGACCAGCACAACACGCAGCAGAAAAAAGGAAGCCCCCTCCCGGCAAACCGGAGAAGGGGCTGGTTTGTGACTATTGCTGGGGGAATCTCTACTGGGATCGACCTCGTCCGGCAACTTCCCAGACCGCCTCGACCACGCCGTTGCGAGCCACCACATAGTTGTCGTGCAGGTTGACAGTGGTGCAGACGTGGCCCGGCTGAATACGGACCTTGTCTCCGACGGCGAGCTGGCGGGCATCCTCGCTGGTCAGCGTCACCTTGGCGTGCTCTTCCGAGAGCGCGGTGATCTCGGTACCCTCGATATCGAGGAACTTCGGCAGGCCCATCTCTGGCGTGGCCGTCTTCAGTCCGATATCAAGTACTGCCCGATCCGGTACCGGTCGACTCACCACGGTCGCCCAGAGGTAAATCGCCGGGTTGAAGCGCGCATCCGGACCATCCACCGTGCCGTACTTGGCGTCCATGAACACATAGGAACCGGCCTGGACCTCATCGACGCCCTCGATCTGCGAGGTGATGTCGAACGTTCCCGTGCCGCCACCACTGATCACCGGCACCTCGATGCCTGATGATTCCAGCTGCTTGCGGGTCTCGATCAATGGAGCGAATGCGCTCTTGACCGCTTCCTCACGCTGGCTGCGCGTTCCGTACATCACCAGGTGGCCCTCATAGGCCTGGAAACCAAAGAACCGGAGTCCCGGCATACTGGAGACCTTCTTGACGAGCGCAATCGCGTCCTCTCCGGCTTCGACTCCGCATCGATCCATGCCCACGTTCACTTCAACCAGTACCCGGACGCTCGATCCCGCCGCGATCGCAGCCTCAGAGATCTGCCGGGCATTCTCCTCGGTATCGACCGCCACAGCGATATCGCAATGGCGAGCCATCCCGACCAGCCGGGCGATCTTGCGATGCCCCACAATCTGGTTTGCGATCAGAATATCTCGCACACCGCCTCGCTGGAGCGCTTCAGCCTCTCCCAGTTTGGCGCAGGTCGAGCCAATTGCTCCCGCTTCGATCTGTTTCAGGGCCACGATCGGCGACTTGTGGGTCTTTGCATGCGGACGCAATCCCGCTGGAACCGAAGAAATGTACTCCGCCATATCTGCGATGTTCTTCTCCATCGCGTCGGCATCGATGACCAGTCCCGGGGTGTCGACTTCCGACATCGCCCGTCCGATTAGATCTGCCCCGAACATGGTGTTCCCTTCGCTCTATCGATTTATCAAAACGTGTCAATCGTTTGCGCATTCAGTTCGCCTCGACGATTGTAGCCGACCAGCGGGCGCCGTCAATTCAGCCAGCTAACCGAGCGCAACATCGAGCGACATCATGACGACGAAGCCGACAATCGTCGCCAGCGTTACCCGGTCGGTATCGCCAGCTCGCTGTGATTCCGGGATGAGTTCCTCGATAACCACGTAAAGCATCGCTCCGGCGGCGAAGGCCAGGGCAAACGGCAGAATCGGCTCGATGAACACGACCGCCGCGGCCCCGATCAGCGCGGCCGGTGGCTCAACCGATGCCGGCAACTGCCCATACCAGAACGATTTCAGTCTGGAGAATCCATCGCGTCGCAGCGGCATGGCTACCGCAAGTGCTTCCGGCATATTCTGCAGGCTGATGCCGATCGTCAGCACCACAGCCGCCGCTAACGCTCCCTCAGCTCCGTGAGCCGCAGCAGCGCCAAAGGCGATCCCGATTGCCAGGCCTTCGGGGATGTTGTGAATCGTAATTGCCGAGACCAGAAGCGTTGCCCGGCGCCAGGTTGTCGCCGGCCCCTCAGCTTCTTCCGGTGGTCTGCTCGGTGCCAGGTGAGGCAGTAGCCCGTCGATCACCCGGAGGAACCCGGCCCCGATCAACACGCCGCCAGCAGCAACCACCCAGGGAGGGAACCCGGAATCGTCGGAGAGTTCGATTGCCGGAACCAGCAACGAGAACACCGCCACTGCGATCATCACCCCGGCGGCAAAGCCGAGCATCATATCCAGCAAGGTTCGCGAGATCGATCGGGTCAGAAATACCGATGCCGCCGCGATGATCGTCGTTACCCAGGTAAAGGCTCCTGCCAGAACCGCTTGCCAGACAGGGCCGAGTTCCAGAAACCAGTCAATCACCGTTGTGCGTCATCCCCTCGCGCGTCGATCTGGCGTCGTGGCCCCATCTTACGGCTTTTCGCATGACCCAACAGCGTAGTAACATGCCATTCGTCTCAGTTCCGTATACTGACATATCAAGTGGAACGCAGAGATTCATTCCAGAGCGTGTTTATCAAGGAGGCATTCAATTTGGGTCTGCAGTCAACACGAAGCGTCAACGAGAGCCGTGTCATCAATCTGCCAGGCGTCACCAATCTCCGCGATACCGGCGGCTACCCTGCAGGCAACGGGGCCCTGACCCGCTGGGGAACCCTGCTACGCAGTGGCACGATGAACGGGCTGAACCCGGACCAGTCCAATCCGCTGCAAAGGATCGGGCTGCGCACCATCGTGGATCTTCGACGGCCTAGCGAGATAACCAATGACCCCCAGCCCCCACTCATCTCCGAGACGGGTACCGCAAGTTATCACAACGTCTCGCTGCTAACCGACGATATCGAGGCAGCTCGCAAGGCCAACAACTACCTGCTCCCGGATATCTATCGAGCAATGATCGATACCGCACAGAGTGAAGTTGCGGAGACGATCGGCATTCTGGCCGAACCGAACGCCTTCCCGGCACTGGTACGCTGCACAGCCGGGAAAGATCGTACAGGAATAATCATCGCCCTGCTGCTCCGTGTGGCCGGCGTTCCGGACGACACTATCGTCTACGACTACGCACTCAGCCAGAAAAGCATGGAGTCCGAAGAGTTCATCAACTTTCAGCAGGCACACATTCTGGCGCGCGGAAACGACTGGGATTTCTACCGGCGCAACTTCCTGATCTCGCCGGCCGATTTCATGCGGGATGCGCTGGCACACATCGACCAGGAGTACGGCAGCGCCTGTGGCTACATGCAGGCCATCGGTGTCGATGTCTCGACGATGAATCACCTGCGGCAGGTACTGACGCAGCCTCGCTCGATCTGACGCCGGGGGGATCATTACGTGGAGTCCGGTAACGATGGTCTTCTCCACTCAGCATTGGACGTGCTAGGGCTACCGTCGGCCGAACTCGTTTCGGCCGAAACACGTGCAACGGACGCCAGTGTCTGGCAAGTGAGGCACGATGGTCGGTTACTCGCGATTCGTGTACTGCGGGAAGAACAGACCTCGGTGATGGAAATCGAGCACCGCTCGATGGATCTGGTGCGCTCCGCCGGAGTTCCAGCACCAGCCATCGTCAGCACTGCCATGATCGATGGACGGCGACCGACGATGGCCATCGAGTGGATGGCCGGAGAGTCAGTCGGTGACGTATTGCTCCAGAAGCCTCACCTGGCTCGCCGACTTGGTGCACAGGCCGGGAATTGTCTGGCAAAGATTCATGCTATCCCGGATCCAGTAATTCCGGGCAGCGACAACTGGATCGCCCGGGGTGCCCGCAACGACCCTGCGCTGGTAGCAAGTCTCACCCGGCTCTCAGTCCGTGCTGGATCGTTACTCCACCTCGATTTTCACCCGTTCAACCTGGTTGCTCAAGGTGGACGAATCGTCGGAGTTCTCGACTGGACCAACAGCTCCGTCGGCGACCCGCGAGCAGACGTCGCTCGAGCCCTCACCATTCTGCAGGTCTCTGCGCCGTTGTTCATCGCTGAACATGGGGCCCGTCGAATGACGCTCGGGTTGTTCACGAGGGCGTTTATGCAGGGGTATCAGAGAAACGCTGGATCAGTTGAAGACCTCGCGCCATTCATGGTCTGGGCTGGCCAATGGATGCTGGAAGATCTTGGTCCGATCCTCGATCAGCTACCTGTCGCCAACCCACTGCGACTCCGAGACCGCATCGTGCAGAAAACGGCAGACTGGCGAGCTCTGGCTCACCTCTCCTGACCAGGCAGGCGCATGCCAAATTAGAGATGACAGCCGGTAGGCGGCCACCCGTTCGGCTTCGCTCAGGGCAGGCTCTCCGTGTGGCCCTGAACAGCTATCGGACCCGTGGCGAACGATTCGGTGGATCCGGGGCAGACACGTTCGGCAGGCTCAGTGCAGGCTCCGCTGCCCAGCTACCGACAGCAAAAATGGAGCCTGGTTCAGGAATTCGGTGCCACGCTCAGTACCGTCAGGCGATCCTCATCGGTCAATTCGAACAGGCGCACGCCCTTGCTGACCCGATTCTGCTGCCGCAGCTCGGAGACCGGCACCTGCCGGCTCTGGCCGCTGGCACACGACGCCACAAGATCGTTCGATTCACCCAGCGCCATGGCCCCAACGATCGTATCTGTGTCGATCAGACCGATCGCTGCCACACCAGCGCCACCACGTTTCCGGAGCGGATACTCGTCGAGGGCGGACCGCTTGATCATTGCATCGCTCGTCGCCACAACAACGTCGGTGCTGGATCGGGGGTCGATGAGCGATGCGCTCACGATCACATCATCGTTCTTCAGCGACATCGCGTTGACGCCCTGACCATCCCGGCCAGTCGCTCTGATCTCGCTGTGACTGAACCGAAGTGCCTGCCCGTTCTTACTGGTCAACAGAATCTCGTGGTCAGCCGATGATGCCGGTATGAGCAACGTTCTGGCGATCCGATCACCACTCTGCAGCTTCACATCGTTCAATCCGGCCGCGTTGACCGACTGGTAATCCACCAGCGAAGTCTTCTTGGCCCGGCCGCGCTCGGTAATCCAGAGTAACCAGCAGGTTTCGTCCAGCTCCTGAACCGGCGCCACATCCACAAGCACTTCATCTGGTTTGAGACCGAACAGTTTTGACGGAGACTCGCCGCTGGACCCCCGGGTCCCGAGCGGGATCTCATGTCCCCGCGCCAGATAGACTCGACCGCCGCGGGTCAACGCCAGCAGGTAGTCAGTCGTCACCGCGGGAACAATCCGGCTGAGGGCATCTTCTCTCCGGGCGTTCTTGCTACCCGGCCGGGAACGTTTGAACGCGTTAGCGGCGACCGCCTTGACGCGATCGTTCTCCGATACCAGCAGGAGGATCGGCTGCTCTTCCACCAGATTCTCCAGTTGAAGAACCTCGCCGCCCTCGTCGGCATGGGCAATCACCGTCCGGCGCTGATCACCGTGTTCGTTGATGATCTCGCGCAGTTCGTCTTTCAGCAGCTGAATCTTCTTCGGTTCACTCGCGAGAAGGTCTTCCAGCCAGGCAATTCGCTCGATCAGCGTCTGCTTCTCGTCGTCATACTTGCTGGCATCCAGCCTCGTCACCTGCGCCAGCGTCATGTTGGCGATGACGTCTGCCTGAATCTCGCTGAGGTCGTACTTCGTGCGGATCTCTTCTTTTGCCACATTCCGGTCACGGGCGGCCTGGAAGATCTTGACGATCTCATCGGCGTTCGCCGCACCGATAATCAGACCTTCGACGACGTGCAATCGCTCCTGCGCTTTGCGGAGCTGATACTGAGACCGGCGGGTGATTACATCCAGTTGATGGCGATTCCAGTAGTTCAGCAGATCGATCATCCCGGTCTGGCGGGGCTGGCGGGCCGGCTGGCCGGGATCACCAAACAGGTACACCATATTGACCGTGATGGCCGTCTCGAGATCGCTGAATCGGTAGAGCTTGTTGAGAACCACTTCCGGCGTGGCACCGCGTTCGAGCTCGATCACCACCCGGGTGCCTTTTTCTTCGTCGGATTCGTTCCGGATGTCAGTGACCCCCGAGACCTTGCCATCGTTGACGGCGTTGATCATCGACTTCACGAGTCGGGCACGGGACACCGGTGGCACCTCGGTGATAACCAGGTTCTTCTGGCGGAGTTCCTCTTCGAGCCGAACTTCACCACGAATCACAATACGGCCCTTGCCGGTCTCGAAATACGACCGGATTCCGTCTGTGCCGATCACCCGACCACCGGAGGGGAAATCGGGGCCCTTCAGGATCGTCATCAGGGCGTCAACATCCATCTCCGGATTGTCCAGCAGCGCGATTGCTGCCTCGGACGCTTCCGTCAGATTGTGCGGCGGGATCTCCGTGGATAGTCCCACTGCAATTCCCGATGCCGGGTTACAGACCGGCGGAATCCGTGCAGGGACATAGGTCGGCTCGAGAACTTTTGGATCCTGCAGATACGTCTGATGAAACTCGACCGTTTCCTGCTCGATGTCCCGAAGGAGAAGCTCACCGATCGCGGACAGGCGCATCTCGGTATACCGGTAGGCGGCGGCGGTATCTCCGTCGATGGAGCCGAAGTTTCCCTGACCCTCGATCATCGGATAGCGCATGGAAAACGGCTGAGCCAGCCGGACGGCAGCATCGTAGACCGCACTGTCGCCGTGCGGGTGGTAATGCTTCAACACATCACCGACAACCGACGCGCTCTTGACAGTCGAACGAGTCGTTCGATAGCCGTTATCGAACATGCAGTAGAGAATCCGGCGCTGGACCGGTTTCAGGCCATCACGGGCATCCGGGAGAGCCCGGCTGGTGACGACCGCCAGTGCATACTGGGTAAACGCGTCTTCGAACAGACTGGAAAAATCTTCCTGCTCGAACCCGTCGTTGTGGCCGTTGGTCTTGGAAGTAGATGTCGACATCGATACGCCCTACACATCCAGTTCGGTGTACTTGCGAGCCCGCTGCGCCAGAAACGTCCGGCGACCCTCCGCATTGGTGTCTTCCATCAACTCCTGAACCATCCGGTCTGCGATGATCGTATCCTCGATGGTCACCTGCTTGAGCCGGCGTTTCTCCGGGTCCATCGTCGTCTCCCGAAGCTCGCGCGGGTTCATCTCGCCGAGACCCTTGTAGCGTTTGATCTCGTAGTTGTCGTTCTTGCGATTCTTCAGCCAGGTACGGAGCGTTTCATCATCACGCAACCAGGTCGATTTACCGTTGGTTTTGACCGAGTAGAGCGGGGGAACCGCCATGTAGACGTGCCCGGCATCGATCAGCTCCGGCAACTCCTGATGGAACAGCGTCAACAGCAGCGCCTGAATGTGCATGCCGTCAACGTCAGCGTCAGTCATGATGATGAGTTTGTGGAACCGCAGGCGGGAGATATCGAACGCCTGTCGGGAGCCAGTACCGATCACCTGCAGCAGGGTCCGGATCTCTTCATTCTTGGCGATTCGCTCGATGTTGGCCCGGGCAACGTTCAACGGCTTGCCGCGTAACTTCAAAATCGCCTGAAAATCCGAATAGCGACCCTGACTGGCTGAACCACCGGCACTGTCACCCTCAACGATGTACAGCTCGGATCGGGATGGCTCCTTGGAGTTGCAGGGGATGAATTTCTCGGAGATCCCCGCATCCATAATCGTGCCGCTGCGCTTGCCCTTGCCGGTCATCACCAGGCGAGCGGCCGCTTTAGCGGCGTCACGGGCTTTGCGACGCTGTTCCAGGGTACGCACCCAGTCCTTGACCGAGGGTTCGTTGGCAGCGCACCAGGTGGTCATCGCGTCGTTGACCACGGAGCGCACGATACTGTCCAGCCCCGGATTGGTCAGCCGGTTCTTGGTCTGTCCCTCGAACTGAGGATTCGGCAGTTTCACGGAGATCGCTGCAACAAGACCCTGACGGATCAGCTCACCATCGAACTCGCGCTTTTTGGTGATGCCGGTCTTGACCGCCTGATCGTTGAGGACCTTGGTCATCGCGGCCTGGAAACCACTCTCGTGGCTACCGCCCTCGATGGTGCGGACGCCGTTGGCGAACGAGACGATCCGGGTGCGTTCGCCCTTGTTCGGCTGGATAGCAACTTCCACCAGTACGTCATCTCGTGTCTCGGTGGCACTGACCGCCGTGTTGAACACGGGCACGCTGTCTCGGTCACGGGGACGCAACTCTTCGATGAAGTCTGGCAACCCGTTCTCGGAGAGAAACGTCTGGGAAACCATTTCGCCAGCGTCATCGTCCCAGAGGTTGAGATGAAACGAGATCCCCCGGTTCAGATAGGCGGCAGCCCGGAGCCGGCTCTCGACGACTTCCTGCTGGTACCCGATCGTTTCGGTGAAGATCTCTCGATCGTATTTCCACCGGAACTGGGTACCCGTCTTCTTCGGGTCGCACTCCGAAATCACATGCTTGCTCGGGACGCCCTTCTTAAAAATCTGGACGAACTGCTGACCATCACGCCAGATCGTCAATTCCAGAACTTCGGAGAGCGCATTAATGACCGTCGCACCAACGCCATGCAGTCCGCCAGCCGTCTTGTAGGCTCCCTGGTCGAACTTTCCGCCCGAGTGCGGCACAGTGAGAATCACGGTAGCGGCGGGCAGGCTCTTACCGTTGATCTTCTTCGGATCGAACGGAATACCCCGTGCTTCATCCCGGACAGTGACCCACCCCTTGGGATCGATCTCCACCCATATATTCTGGCCATATCCGGCGATCGCCTCATCAGTGGCGTTGTCCACCGCTTCCCAGATCAGGTGATGCAAGCCGGTCGAGCCAGTCGAACCGATATACATTCCCGGCCGGGTGCGAATCGCTTCGATGCCTTCGAGCACGCGGATATCAGCGCTAGTGTAGGTTCGTGTTTCTGTTGCCACCGTTATTGGTTCTCCGTCGTCAATTACCTGCAGAGTCGCAGGGAACGGGATCGTGTTCCCAGACGCGTGATTCTACTCATCAGTTCAATCGGCGCGAAACCTGTCTGGAATTCCGGGAATAGAACATGTGTTCGCGCCACCTGAGCATTATACGCCCATTGTGCCACACTGTCAATTGACAGGTGCATACGTACGCATCTGCGCCGGCTTGACGATAGTCTGCCCGGCGCGGCGGTCGATCTGCTTCTGGAAGCGAAATCAGGAGCCGTTGTACTGCTCACGGAGTTCGGGAATCACCTTCTCAGCGATATTCTGAAGGGTCTGGTTCACCGAACCGGTGGGGATTCGGGCCAGGAACGTCCGGACCCCTGCTTTCCAGTAGTCAGCCACATGCTGGCGAAACGCGTCTTCGCTCTCCAGCCCAGCATCAGTGGTCAGTCCCCGTCGGATCTCCGAGGGATCTCGACCGATCTCCCGGCAGTTCTCGTCCAGACGTCGAGAATGCTCAGCGTACTCTTCAGGGCTGCCGTTGCCATCCCACTGGTCAGCGTACTTTGCGATGTACCGCATCATCCGCTTGCCACGGGAGCCAACCAGCACTGGCATATGCCCGAACACCGGCTTCGGCTCAAACGGCGCATTGACCAGCGAGTAGTGTTCACCCTCGAACGTGGTTCGCTCCTGAGTTTCGAGTTGCCGGAACATTTCCATCGCCTCACCAAAGCGGTCGACCCGGACCTTCGGTGATGGGAATTCGATGCCGTAGGCCTCGTGTTCGCGATCGTTCCAGGAGGCACCAATACCGAAGATCAGACGCCCACCGGAGAGGTGATCCACCGTGACGGCCTGCTTGAACAGGACCGCCGGGTTGCGATGCGTCAGACCGGTGACCATCAGCCCCATCTGAACGCGCTCGGTTCGCTCGGCCATTCCCCCGAGAAGCGTCCAGCCATCGAGGCATGGGCCCATCTCGTCGTCACGCAGGGAGAAGAAATGATCGAAGGCCCAGGCGGAATCCCATCCGGTATCCTCGGCAAACTGCCACTGCTCGCGCATCTCCGCCAGTGTGCGGTTATGCTGACCAGCCACAATCCCGAAGGTGATCGTATCTGCCGGAGGGTTGCCCCCGTGTGTTGGTCCACCGATCATCTGGTTTCCTCTCCCTGTTCAGCATGCAAATCCTGTCGAGGCAAACAGCGTGCTACTTGCCGTCCAGCTCTTCACGAAGTTCCGGCATCACCTTGTCGGCGATGTTCTGAATCGTCGGGCTGACCTCGCCGAGCGGCATGTCGAACAGGAACGTCCGAACGCCGACTGCGTGGTAGGCCTTGACGTGGTTTCGGAAGACGTCTTCGCTCTCGAGGTTGTGTCCTCCGCCAGCCAGAACACGTCGAATCTCTGACGGATCACGACCGATCTCCTTGCAGAGATCATCGAGACGCTTCGAGTGCTCGGCATACTCTTCCGGAGTGCCACGGCCGTCCCACTGATCGGCGTACTTGGCAATGTGGCGCATCATTCGCTTTCCACGTGAGCCAACGAGAACCGGCATGTGACCGAAGACTGGCTTCGGCTGGAACGGCGCGTTATCGAGCTTGTAGTGCTCACCCTCGAAAGTGGTGTGCTCCTGGGTTTCCAGACGACGGAAGATCTCCATCGCTTCGCCGAATCGATCGACACGATCCCGCGGCGACGGGAAATCGATCCCGAACCAGCGATGCTCTGGCTCGTTCCAGGCGGCACCGATGCCGAGGATCATCCGTCCACCGGACATATGGTCAATGGTGACCGCTTCCTTGAACATGATCGCCGGGTTGCGATGCGTCAGGCCGGTGACCATCAGCCCCATCTGCAGGCGATGGAAATTCTGCGACAGGCCGGCAAGCATCGTATAGCCTTCGAAACATGGTCCCTGATCACCGTTGTACATCGAGTAGAAGTGATCGAAACCCCAGGCTGAATCGAGCCCGGATTCTTCTGCAAAGCTCCACTGATACTGGAGATCTTCCCAGGTCAGCCAGTGCTGCCCGGTAACGATTCCGAAATGTATTTTGTCGTTGGGTGGGTTCTTCCCCATTGTCGGTCCAGTTACGCCATTAGACACAGGCAATCCTTTCTTCGGGGCGCTTCAGCCGCGCCCACACCTCTATTTCGACATGTTTCCCTGCAGAAACGATACCAGTCTCAGCGTTATGAAGGTTCAGTACTGGACTGCAAATGATTTCGAATCGATTTCG
This sequence comes from Sphaerobacteraceae bacterium, assembly GCA_007695115.1. Taxonomy (GTDB): domain Bacteria; phylum Chloroflexota; class Chloroflexia; order Thermomicrobiales; family Thermomicrobiaceae; genus SLMJ01. Next base: position 25,764 of record REEK01000121.1, on the reverse strand, counting down.
CGAAGTCGAGAGCCATACGGGCATGATCTGACGAAAACTCGCTGGCTGGCGCCGTATATCTGGCTTGCTCAGACCAGCTCCGAAGAAGAGAGTATCGTTCGAGCAACTCCTGAAGCGATGGATCATTGAGAATCTCCCTGAATCGCTCCCCGTGATTTACCGGTTGCCGATCGTGATTCTCATGAATCCACGCGTTGATGCACCGGACTGCTGCATAGAAGCTAACGATGACAGCCCACTCATAGGCAGGTCCATCAAGGCCAGCGGGACGGTTGTCCAGAAGATGGTCGGCGATTGCCAGATTGCGATCGGATGCGGCGACGTCAGGATGATCCTCGAAGCCCACAGGACTCAAATCTCGATCTGAATTGCATCGCGGGGAACTGCTGCGTAAACCCCACCATGGCCAAGTCTCGAGACGTCGAGGATCCTCAAGTCGAGACTGTTACTGGGGAATCGCTCCAGTAGTCGTCGCTGAAGCGAATGAAGTTCCACTTCCGCATCGATGGTTGCGGGGGCAATCAGCAACCACAGTTCGATAAGCTCGTGCGATCGCAGGACGTACAACTTTGATACGTCACCACGGCCTCGTAGCAACGATGCGAGGTACTCCCCCACCTGTTCCGCAGTTTCGGCGTGCGCGATAGTCATCACACTACCTCTTCAGCAATCATTAGACCGATGTGTTGAGAACCCCTTCTCCCAGTCTAAACGATCAACCGGCGGTCTCGGACTCCTCATCTCCAAAACCTTCCGGATCAGTCTCCACATCCTCCGCTTCGGCCTCGCCGAGAGGTGGAAGTTCCGGCTCCGGTGGCAAGAGGTAGTCCGGGACCGGTTCCGGCGGCAATGCGGCCACCGCTTCCGGGAATGCTGTCACCAGTTCTCGAACGCGTTCCACACGAACGGTATCCCGAGCCAGAGTCACTGCATCATCGTGACTGTCGACCGTCTGGTCGAACTCGATGAGATAGCCGCCACCCAGCGCAGACGTATGGATTTCCTCGCCATCGCGGAGGATCGAGGCTGCGGCTTCACGCCACCGATGATGGGAACTCTCAGTCAACTGAGTAGCCCACCAGGTCAGTGTGTAAACGCCGTCCCGATCGAGCTCGATGTGGAGCACTACCGGCTCACCAACCTCAACGACCACCACATCACCGTCCAGCTGTGCCTGATCGCCAATCCGGGTACGAAGCTGTCCTAGCCGTTCCTTGCGCATGGCCTGTGTCAACCGTTCGGACGTCTGCTCGGTAGATTCGTCTGCCAACTCTTCTTCATTTGCGTCATTCGTATCGTCGATTTGCTGTTCATCGATCATTGGGCCTCCTGGACAAGCATCGGAAACATCAATTCCAAGTATGCCTGATACCAACGATTCACCGGGCTATGCTACGATGCCAGCAAACGGGATCGCATCGGCGACCCGTCGAACGAGCTTGCGCTGAATTATTCCGGGAGGTAACCGTGTCGGACACCAAAGAGGTCTACGAAGGCATTTACGCCGCAATGTCGACCGCGCTCACCGCTGAGCGAGAGGTCGATCATGACGGCTTGAAGAACATCGTCAACAACCTGCTCGATAACGGCTGCCACGGGCTGTCGATCCTCGGCACAACCGGCGAATGCAACGGCCTTCGCCGTGACCAGCGGCTGGAAGTTCTCGAGGTCGTCCTCGAAGCGAACGCTGCGCGCGAGAACCCGGGCGTGATCATGACCGGTGCGGCTGGAACGGTTGCGGTCGACATCATCGAAGATCTCAAGAAGATGGATAAGCCGGGTGTCGTCGCGGCACTGGTTCCGCCTCCCTTCTATTACAACCTCGATGACCAGGGCGTGATCGAATTCTACGAGCACCTGGCTGACGAGAGCCCGCTGCCGATCATGATGTACAACATCCCGCAGACCACAAAGGTCACCATCTCGCCAGCGGCACTCGAGAAGCTCGCCCAGCACCGCAACATCATGGGAATCAAGGACAGCAGCGGCAACTATGTCGGCTATACCCACTACGCTCGTGTCGCCAAACAGGCTCCAGGTTTCACCCTGTTCACCGGTGCCGATGGCACCCTGTTCGGCAACCTGATGATCGGCGGACACGGCATCATCGGTGGAACCGTGAACGCAGCCTCGGCCCTTGAGCGCGAGATCTTCGATGCCTATAAAGCGGGCGATTTCGCCAAGGCAGCCGATCGACAGCGCGTGCTGACGCAGGTCGTCGATGTCTGCAAGATCGGACCTGGCCCGGCTTGCTACAAGGCTCCACACGTTCTCCGTGGTCTCTGTGGCGGGTATATGACCCACCCACTGCAGTGGCTCACTTCCGATCAGATGGAACGCACCCGCAAGGGCCTCAACGCCCTCGGCGTACTCTAGAATTCAGCATCTCCTCAGTGCGCGGCGTATGCCGCGCACTGCCTCATGAAAGGGACCGCTTCGTGTCGTTTGAATGGCGCGCATACCTGCGCGAAAACTACGATTCCCACGTCGAAGAGCTCAAAGAATACCTGCGAATTCCCAGCATCAGTGCCCTTCCAGATCACAATGCCGATGTCCGGGCAGCGGCTGACTGGGTAGCCGCCAAACTGAAGGATGCCGGGTTCCCGGAGGTAGAACTGATCCCCACGGATCGCAATCCAATCGTCTTCGCCCACTGGCATGTCGATGACAACCAGCCAACGGTGATGATCTATGGACACTACGATGTCCAGCCGCCGGATCCTCTCGAACTCTGGGAAACGCCCCCGTTCGAACCAACCGAGCGCGACGGCCGTCTTTACGCCCGCGGTGCCTCGGACGACAAGGGCAACTCCTACGCAACGGTCAAGGCGATCGAAGCGCTCTACAAGACCGATGGCCAGCCGCCAGTCAACGTCAAAATCTTCTTCGAAGGTGAAGAAGAGATCGGCTCACCGTCGATGGGTCCAGTGATTCAGCAGTACAAAGACAAACTCAGCTGTGACTTCGTCATCTCGGCGGATGGCGGCATGCACGCCGCCGATCAACCATCGGTGACCATCTCCAGCAAGGGCCTCGGTGCCTGCCAGGTGAATCTGAAGACGGCCGCCACCGATCTGCACTCCGGGGTCCACGGCGCCAACGTGCCCAACGCGGTGCAGTCGCTGATCGAACTGGCCGCCACATTCCACGATGAGAACCACAAGATCGCCATCGACGGCTTCTACGATCACGTCGTGGACCTGACCGACGGCGACAAAGAAGACATCGCCGCCGTTCCGTACAACGAGGATGCCTATAAGGAAATGGTCGGCGTCTCCGAACTCAAAGGCGAAGCAGGCTATACCCCCAACGAACGCGCCTGGGCACGCCCGACGCTCGACATGAACGGGGTCTGGGGTGGATTCCAGGGCGAGGGCGTCAAAACCGTGACGCCAAACGAAGCCCATCTGAAGATCACCTGCCGGCTGGTTCCGGATCAGAACCCGGAAGAGATCGTGAAGCTCATCGACGCCCACTGCCAGAAGCACTGCCCGCCAGGTGCCACGGTCACCGTTGAACCAACCCAGGGCAAGGCGTTCCCATTCAGCATCAGCCGGGAACATCCGGGACTCAAGACGGCGATGGAAGTCCTGGAGGACATGTACGACAAGGACGTGCTGGTTACCCGAGTCGGCGGCACCGTACCGGTGGCGGAGCTCTTCCAGCGCGAGCTCGGCTCGGACATGGTCTTCTTCTCCTGGGGCCTGCCGGAAAACGGCATGCACGCACCGAACGAATCGTACCGACTGGTCGATTTCCAGAAGATGCGAGAAGGCTATTGCCGGTATCTTCAGGCGCTGGCTCGATAGTTCGAGCAGAGAGGAACGACTGTGCGTTTTGGACTCGAAATCGACGGACCAGACCTCGGAGACCGCATCGGTCATCTGAGCGTTCTGACCGATCAGGGCGATCCGGTAACGCTCGATGAACTTCCCGGATCCAGGCTGGTCGTCATCTTCTTTCGTGGACACTGGTGACCACCGTGTCGGGGGCAACTCGTCGAGTTCGCCGACATCTACGAAGCCACCACCGCCGAAGATGCGGAGATCATCGCGATCTCCAGCGATTCGTTCGATTCCTGCCGGGATCTGAAGAAGCGGCTTGAACTCCCCTATGGGGTATTCTCTGACCCGAACTGCAAGTCGATTCACGAACTCGGCATCTTTCACGATGACGAGCCAAAGAATCGACAGATCTGCCGACCGACGGTCTACATTCTGGGACCGCAACGCGAGATCCTTTACCGGTACGTTGGTACGGGCTCTCGGGACAGGCCGGTTACCACGGAAATTCCGGAGATCGTTCGACAGCTATCCTGATGGCAGATAATCTGCAAGAACAACGAAAGTAACGTCAATTGACGCTAAATGACACGAACAGGGAAGGTACAGAACCATGCCGATGGCAGAACGTAACGCGAGCGTTGTCTGGAACGGTGGACTGGCGGATGGCAAGGGTACGCTGAAGCTGGAGACTAGTGGAGCCGCCGAGCTGCCGGTCAGCTGGCCAGCCCGGGTCGAGGAGGCCGGTGGCAATACCAGCCCGGAAGAATTGATCGCTGCAGCGCACGCAAGCTGCTACGCGATGGCGTTTTCCAACGTTCTCGGCCAGGCCGGCCACGGCCCAGAGCAGTTGAAGGTCGACGCCGTTTGCACCCTTGACATGGTTGACGGCGGCCCGAAGGTCACAAAGGTCGACCTCACCGTGCTGGGCAAGGTGCCGGGCCTCGATCAGTCCGGGTTCGAAAGTCTGGCCTTGCAGGCCGAGCAAGGCTGCCCGATCTCCAACCTGGTTCGCCACGGTGCGGAGATCTCCGTAACCGCCACCCTCGAAGGCTAGTTCACGACACTTATCCGCACAGGTAAACGGCCGGCGCAGCGCATGCTGCCCGGCCGTTTCTGCTCCTCAGATGACCAGAGCCCCATCCAGGTACTCGCGTACCGTCCGGTTGTACTGGGATAAGTGGATACGCAAACTGGTACCCAAACGCTATAGACCCAACACTTGCTCACGTCGCACACTTCAAGTGGCCATTGAACATGGACAAGTGCTGGTTCCCTGACCAGTGGAAGGGCAGATCATGAACCTGGAAGCAATGATGTCACTTGAGGGCCTGATTACGATCTCTCTGGTAATCGCCGCAACCGGCACCGCACTCACCCACATCTTCCGCAACGCTAGCTCACCCTATCTGGTTACGCTAACCGGCTCCCGACTTTCTCTCCTGGGATACGGAATGGTCATGACTACCATTGCCGTCGGACTCGGTATCGGTACAATGGTGCTCATCTCAGCTATTACATCTCCGATGGTCGGTCTTGCCCTGTTCTTCGGCGTCCAGGCCGTTGCGCTCGACATCTGCTTTCATCGGACACGATACGTTCGCGTGTCATCTGCATCGCTCGAATATTCCCGGGTTCGTGTCACGCTTCCCTTCAACTCCTGAACAACGTACCCACCGTGAACTGACTCGCGTCCGATGCCCTGGCATCGGGTGTTCCTTCCGACTGTCCCTGTTGTCGCGTTGTCCGGCTTCGGCTATGGTCAACGGATAACACGTTCACGCCGCAGAACCAGATCTGACAAAAGAGGGAGCAATTCATGACAACACCACGCGGATTCGGAATCGCCGTCGAGGTTGAAGAGTCGGTCGTGGCCGCTACGGCGAAGCGAGCCGACGAGCTTGGCTATTCTTCCTACTGGACTAACAACCGGCCCGGCTCAGACGGGCTGCAGATCCTGCGAGTGGCCGGCAACAACTCATCATCGCTCAACCTCGGGGTCGGCGTGATCCCGGTTCCGCGACACACCACCGAACAGATCGTGGAGCGAACCGGAAAAGGGACTGACGAGGAATTGCCAATGGGTCGTCTCCTGCTCGGCATTGGCGCGTCTGGCAAAGGCGCCCTGCAGACAGCGAAGGACCACATCGAACAGCTGAGGAACGAACTCGGCTGCAAGGTGTATCTGGCGGCACTCGGTCCGAAGATGTGTCGCACGGCGGGTGAGGTTGCCGATGGCGTGCTCTTCAACTGGCTCACCCCGGAATTCGCCCGCAAATCCGCAGACCTGGTCCGTGAGGGCGCCGAGGCAGCCGGAAGACCGTGCCCGCGTCTGATGACCTACGTGCGGGTTTCACTGCGCGAGGATGGCCTGGAGAAACTGAAGCAGGAGGCCGCCCGTTACGAGAGCATCCCGCAGTACGCCGCGCACTTCGAGCGCATGGGACTCGGCGGAGTCGATGCCAGCATCGCCGCCACTGATGCCGCCGAGATTCAGGAACGCCTGAAGGCCTGGGACGGGGTACTCGACGAGATCGTAGTTCGCTCGATTACGCCCGACGACTCCCACGAGCAGCTCATGGAGCTGGTGGAAGCCGCCAGACCTTCCTGATCCGCGAAACATCTACTGGAATGCAGAACGGGCGTCGATTTCTCGACGCCCGTGAATCATGGTTCTCGTTCTTTATCTGGGGGATCATTACCCCAGATGTTCTTCGATCTGGGCCATGCATTTCTGATCATTGTCGATCAGATCACCGGCCAGATCCTCCAGCGACACCTCGCCCATCGTGTCGCTCATACCGGTGCGATCCCAGTCCTTCAAGGCCAGGTTCACCAGCAGAACAAGCGTGTCCCCACGCTGATCGACGAACTCCGCCAGCACGGCGCTCAGGTCCATCGAGGAGTAATCCTTCTGGCGAGCAGCTTCGATCGGGTCCCAGTCCTTGAGATAGGGCACGTGCTTCGTGAGCATCTCCTGCATTCGGTTCCGCTGGATCTGCTCAGTGGTCGCCATATGGCCAATGATCTCGACCGGCCCCCAGTCTTCGGCAGTCTGCGGCTTGATATCAGTTCGGTCACCGAGTTTGCGCTTCAGTGCCTCTGGCGTATCACTCAACTCTTCGATCAGTTCGTTGACGGCATCAATCACATCGATCTCCGATTACTGGCGGAACTAAGGTTCAATTCGACAGGGATTCGTTCGCAATCAGGGTCCAGACCATGGCAAAGGGATCCCGGAACGCAAACCTGTCCGGCTCATCAGTTACCACTGTATAGGACTTCATCAGAATCTTGGCGCGGAGCTTTCGCATCGCTGCCGGAGAGACTGGCACCTCGGCATCGCCGAGCTTCGGAGTTGTCAGGACCTGTCCCCGGCCAATCCCATGCAGCACCAGCGTCCAGCGTGGTCGTTGCAGGACCACCAGCTCAGGATAGTAGCCATTGATCAGCTCCCGGGCCCAGTTGACCTCATCGGTCGAGACTTGCCAGGAGCCATCGTCCTGGCGCCAGGCCCTGCAGATGATATCGAGTTGAAACAGATCATGATAGAAGCTCTCGGCTCGATCGATTCGGGCAACATCGAGCGCAAAGACAACCTCGCCGCCAATGTTCAGGTCACGTTCGGCAACGGCGATCGGCGCGGTCGACGGAATGGTGATGCCGAACTCGGTGAGCGGGTGGACCGGTGCAACGGCTGGTTCCGCCACGGGAACGGCAATATCGGTCGACGTATCCGTATCTGGCACCTGGGCATCCTGGCTCACGGTTTGCTCCCCACCAATCGCGTAATACCGGCTATGCCAGGTCCGGAACCTGGCTGCTCTTCTGACATCGATTGTAGCACTGGAGCGCACACTGGCTCAGCGACGCCAGCCTGGTTGATCGAGCACCTGGTTGCCCAGCAACCCAAGCTGGACCTCATAGTCGGTACCGGCGAGATCCGGATGCCATTCGAACCGGGCTCGCTCGAAGTACTGCACCACATAGGTCTCACCGTCTGCCGGATTTTCTTCCTCGAACTCCGGACTGATCGGATACCCGAAAATGTCCAGGCCGCCATTTGATTCCCAGTAATCCCGGAATGCCCCGGCCAGAAACTGTCTTGTCTGGTCAAAGTAGATCCATTCGTCGGTCGCGGTCTCACCATCAGGCGGGTCCTGGCGCTCGAACGAGTGATAGCGTGTCTCGTAGCGGCCCAGAAGCCCCAACTGGACTTCCCACTGGGTGCCCGTGTTCTCCGGCCAGAACTCGAAGCGTGCCCGTTCGAAATACTGAACCTGACGCCCCCGTACTTCGAACACCCGGGTCACTGGATAGCCGAACATCGACAATCCGCCATGATCCTCCCAGTACTGAAGGAACGGATCACGCAGCTCCTGACCGGTCGACTCGAAGTAGCGAACGCGATCTCCTTCATCGTCGGGGGTCGGTACAGGATGGGTCGGCACCATCTCCGGTCGAGCCATCGATTGATACACGAAGTGTCCGAGCTTGCGTGGCCATGGCGTTGCCTCCGGGCCATACTGATATCCACTGGCGCGCAGACGAACCAGCCCCCAACCCGCATAGCTATCCCGCGGATTGCCGAAGTCCTCGTACTTGAACCAGAATGCTCGCTCGACGAACGGAGTCTCCTCAGGCAGTCGGGTGTAGACCTCTTCCATGAACTGAGCCTGTGCCAGCTCACTGTCCGTCGGGTCCATGATGCCGAAGCTCGTCCAGCGCGGCGGATGCGCTTCGAGTCCAATCTCGGTCAGCCACAGCGGACTGCTGTCGTTATACGAGCTCTGCAAATCACGGAACTCGTGCATGTGATCGATCACCCCGTCAGCTGTCAGGAAGTACGGGTGAATCGACACAGCGTCCCACGGGTGCTTGCCGTGGGTGCTCTTGTAGGTTCGAACATGCACCGAATCATAGACCCGATCCATCCAGTCGAAATGTTGATCAACCCCATCAAGATGATGATGCAGCAGTGCCCCTGCCACCACCTGCGAATCTGGACTGATCTCCTTGATGGTGTTGTAGCTGTCGATGACCAGGCGACCGTAGATCAACGGGTCCACCTCCTCGACCTGGCCGTTCGTCTCCCAGCTCAAGATCTGGTTATTGTTCGGCTCGTTGAGGATCTCGAACGCCGCGATGTTGTCGCCGTATCGATCAGCAATCTGCTCGACATGCTTGATGAAGACCTGCGTATAGCTGTTTCGTCCGATCTGGTTTGGGCGGTCATTAATGTGCTTGAACTGATAGGTACGGTCTTTGTCGCCAACCAGTCCGGAGCCGAGGAGCGCCAGCGCCTGAATATCATAGGAGGGCAGGAGCTCGTTGATGAACCAGTCGTGTTTCGACCAGTCAATCGGGCCGGGGCCTTCCGGAACATCCGTTTCGGCACGGAACTCGAACCGGATCCAGCGCACACCCATATCGGCCATATCGGCGACCATGTTTTCGAGGAACGTCCGATTCACGTCGTTGGGATGATCCTCGGGATTGGTTCCATACTCGTACCACGGATCACGCCCCACCATACCGAAGAATTCGGCCGGGTCACGATCCGGGTTTACCTCTGCAACGAGATCTTCAGAGGAGACGGTCATCCAGTTGTCGAGGTCTTCGACCGCGAAGTACGCAGGGGAGTCGTCGTCGGAATCCAGTTCCACCGGATCAACCGACTCATCACCAGAGTCCGCAACCTCTTCTGGCCCGGACATCTCCGGAGCTGAGGCAATCACGATCGATCTTGGTGCCTCGGCGGACGACCCCATCGTCCATGGGATCACCAGCGCCATTACGAGAAGAACAAGCCCGATCTGCCGCACACGAAACCGTGATGATGGCGCTACACGCAATTCTGTTCCAACTCCCGTTCCCCCTGAAACACGCTCCCTGATATTGCCAACGATTGACACAGCACGTGGTTGTGCCGATTGGTCAATGGCCGGCAGCCCCGCTTCGCAACGGCTCCAGCACGAACCGCCGGATCGCTTCGGCTACCCCGTCCTCATCGTGTCCGTTGACCACCACGTCGGCCCGCCGCTTCACCTCGTCGTGGGCATTGCCCATTGCCACACCAATTCCGGCGGCTTCCAGCAGCGGCAGGTCATTGTATCCATCACCGATCGCCACAACATCCTGCAGCGTACAACCGAGCGATTGTGCCAGAACCTGCACCCCGGCAGCCTTGGAGGCTCCCGGCATGTGAACGTTGAGTGCCCAGTTCGGCGGGTGCGTCTGCGTGCTGACCTGCCCGACATCGTAGACCTGCACCTCGAGCTCGTCCAGTTGCGGTCCAAGCTCTTTCAGCGCTTCCTCCGGCCCGAACAGGTCGATAGTCAGGATTCCGGGGATGTCTACCAGTTCCTCGAGTGGTAGCTCATCGACCTCGCTCCGGCGTGGATCGAGGAACCACTCCAGATACTCCGGACGAAGCCCGTTCTCCGCCTGAACAAAGATGCGCTCACCATGTCCCGGGCCCTGCAGCAGAATCGGCGCCAGTCCTGCCTGATGGCTCAGTTCGACAATCCGGCGAATGACCGCCGGGCTGAACGCCAGCTCATGAATTGCCGATTCTGTGGCAGTATCCCAGACCAGCGCCCCGTTGAAGGTCACGATCGGCAGGCTGATCCCGATCTCCTCGACCACCCCACGCGTCGATCCGACACGTCGCCCGGTCGCCAATGCCACCGCGACGCCAAGCTCGCGGGCGTCAGCGATCGCCTGTTTCACAATCGGAGTAACGATATCCTCCGAGTTCAGAAGCGTTCCATCGATATCCAGTACCAGTAAGCGCGGCATCTACCCTCCAGTGGTCATCGCACGAGTTGCACGATTCGACGGCCAATCATAAACCGGGACGGCCAGTTGTGTACTACTATGATGCAGGCGTCGTTTCGTTGTGATCTCGTCAACTCTCGTTCGGCCCGGCGTCACGATCCTGACCGTTGTATGTGCAGTTCGGAGCAATTCGATGGCGAATTCCATACCGTTGCAGGACCCGAAGAGCCGATTCGGCTTCCAGCCAGGGGCCGACCGAAAGCTGATCCGGTGGCCAGATATGATCCTCTATTTTCAGGATCTCGCCAATCAGAGCGACCGAATGACGATCGACCATCTCGGCACCGTCAGCGGGGGTCACCCCTTCATCATGCTGACCATCTCTTCCCCGGCGAATCTCCAGAACATCGACCATCTTCGAGCGATTCAGAAACGGCTCGCCGATCCCAGAACACTCACGGAGGAAGAGTCGTCCAGACTGACCGAAGAGGGCCGGGCAGTGGTGCTGCTCACCTGCAGTATCCACGCAACCGAGGTTGGCTCGACACAGATGTCCCCGGAACTGGTCCATGAACTCCTTACCAGTGACGATGAGGAGACCCACCGGATTCTCGACAACGTCATCCTGCTCCTCGTGCCGTGCCTCAACCCATGGGGGATGGACCTTGTCGATCGCTGGTACACCGAGACGCTCAACACCCATGCTGAGGGAACGGCACCACCCGAGCTGTATCACCCGTATACCGGGCACGACAACAACCGGGACTGGTTCATGCTCACCCAGATCGAGAATCAGATCGCCGTCGACAAGATTCACAACGTCTGGCACCCGCATATCGTCTTCGATCAGCACCAGATGATGAAAGACGGCCCGCGCTACGTTCTTCCGCCCTTCGTCGATCCCTACGATCCAAACGTGGACCCGATTCTGCAGGCGCAGATTGCCCAGCTCGGCACCGCAATGGCCGCCGAACTCACCGCCGCTGGCAAGCAGGGCGTGGCCACGCAGATCATTTTCGACGCCTACTCACCCTCCCGCGCCTATCAGCACTATCACGGCGGAGTACGCATCCTTTCCGAAGCGGCAAGCTGTCGGATCGCTTCGCCGATCTCGCTCGGACAGGACCGGCTGAATGACTCCCGAGGGTTCGATCCTCGAGAGCGGCGCGCCAACAACCCGCTCCCCTGGAGCGGTGGCAGCTGGCGGCTGCGGGACATCGTCGAATACAACAAGGCGTCTGCGGTCGCCTGCCTGCGAAACGCCGCGGCCTACAGGCGACAATGGGTTCAGAACTTCGTTCGGGTTCAGCGAAACAGTGTCGAAACCAGATCACCCTACGCCTGGATCATCCCCGAACAGCAGGAAGACCCCGGCACACTCGCCGATCTGATCGAGGTGCTGCAGCGCGGCCTCGTAGAGGTCGAAAAGGCGACCGGGCCGTTCGACTCCGGTGGAGTCAAGTACCCGGCCGGGACCCGGGTCATTCGCATGGGACAGCCATTCGGCCGTTTTGCGAAAACCCTGCTGGAGATCCAGCACTACCCCGATCTGCGCGACGAACCGGAAAGCCTGACGAATCCACCCTACGACATCACGGCGCACAGTCTGCCGCTCTATCTCGGTCTGGAAGCGGTGGAAGCCACAGACCCGTTCGAGGCCAGCCTCGAACCACTGGTTGCCGAAGACCTCGTTACACCCGCCGGTGTACTGACCGGCCCCACTGAGCACGGGATGGTGATCGATCCACGGCATAACCGGTCAATCGTGGCCGTCAACCGGCTGCTCGACGCCGGAGCCAGCATTTACCGGACAACCAGCGAGTTCACCGATGCATCGATCACCTGGCCTGCCGGAACGTTCGTGCTGGAGATTCCCGATGCCAGCCTCTTGCGCTCGGTCGCTGCCGAGACCGGCGTGCCAATCCGGGGGCTGAACTGGTCACCAAACATTCCCATGCAACGGTTGCGGAAACCACGAATCGGGCTCTACCGGAGCTGGTTGAGCAACGCGATGGATGAGGGCTGGACCCGATTCATACTGGAACAGTACGAGTTCGATTTCGCGACAATCCGGGATCAGGAGATCCGACAGGGTGGGCTGCATCGTTCCTATGATGTCATTCTCCTGCCCCATCAGAGTGCCGATGACATCCTGCTGGGAAACAGCACGATGGAGTATCCCGCGAAATATGCTGGCGGAATCGGGGAGCGTGGGGCAACGAATCTCCGCCGTTTCGCCGAATCGGGTGGGACATTGATCACGATCGACGGGGCAAGCGAGGTGGCGCTTCGCCACCTGTACCTGCCGATCATCAACCCGCTCGAACTCTTGACCGAACAGGAATTCTATGCTCCCGGAGCGATGCTGCAGATGCTCGTCGACCCACGTCACCCGATCGGCTATGGATACGAACGCGAGGTAGCCGGTCTGGTCACCGGACGACACGCGTTCTCACCCATCAGCGAGGAAGAAGTCAACCAGGTAGCCCGCTATCCGGCCAACAACCAGCTACTCTCCGGGTGGATCGTCGGCACCGAGCATATTCGGGGGGCGGCAGGTCTGATCGATATCCCGGTGGAAGACGGACGGGCGATCCTGTTCGGCTTCCGGCCGCAATTCCGGGCACAGACCCGCGGCACCTACCGGCTTTTGTTCAACGCGCTCTACTACGCCAGTCTGGGCTAATCTCGCTTGCGCGTCATCTCGAACGTCGCGTTCGGATCGTCGGCCGATCGATGCCCGGCCATCACCATCACGTATCGGAAGGCGAGGCCGCCGATCAGCACCAGTGCCGAGGCGATGATCGACACACCCCGCCCACTGGACGACCGTCCGATGATCGACTTGCCGTGCAACAACAGTGGCAGGCCGATACCAGCCCCAAGCACGCCGTAGCGATGGAGCTTGCCGGTCTGTCCGGTCTCCAGTGGATCGGCCACGGTTCGGGTGAGACCTCGCTTGAACACCACCAGCAGCGCGACCTCGGCAAACATCGCCAGCAAATCGAGACGCTCGATGCGATGCCGGGCACCCTCCACAGAACGTCCTCGAAGCCCGAGGATGAGCGTTATCGCTGCCGCCGCATTGGAGAACGCCGAGGCCAGAAAGAGCGGCCCCATCACCAGATGATTCCGGGTCCAGAGCGGCACCGCAGTGGCTGCCAGCAGCACCCCGGTATAACCGGCCAGCATCAGCGAAGGCACCACACCCAGCGCATCGATCAGCCGGACTGGCATCCACCGGAGCATTCGCACCAGCGGGTTGTCCTGCCCCAGCAGTCCGTCTCGACGGGCCTGATCAACGGTAAGCAGCGACAGAAAGAAGCTGGAACTGAGCAGAATCCAGGTACCCATCGACATCGGAGAACGCAGCTTCACGACGCGGAGCATGTTCAGAAAGCGCTCCGGTCGCCCGAGGTCCAGAATCAGGCAGATGGTGCTCGGGATGACCATCCCGAAGGACAGATACCGGGCCACCCGGGAGATCGACTCCCCCTCTTTGCCACCGTGCCAGCGGGCCAGCGTGGCGATCGCGTTGGCCGCCCCGCAGATGCCACCCACGAAGAAGTAGACGATGATCCACCAGTCCCAGTGCGGCTTGTGAATCACCGGCAGGCCGTAGTAGCTCTCCTTCGCCTCATCTCCAGCGGTTCGGGCTCTGGCTCGTCGATTCTCCCACCGGCGCTGGAAGCCACTGGACTCAATTACCACGCTATTTGCCTCTCAGCGACAGCGCCGCACCGATTGCAAACGCCGCCGCAGCCAGAATCGTCGATGCATAACTCGGGAACGTCTTGTCTTGCGGCAGTTCCGGTTCGGCCGGCAGATTGTAGGTCTCCGACGGAGCAGTCAGGATGAAGAAGGCGTTCAGTCCATCGATTCCGTGGGTTCCGCCCGTTTCCCGATCGCCATAGATATAGGCACCGTCGACTCCGCGCCCGCGGAGATTCTCGACTCGATCACTGGCGCGCTCCATAAGATCTTCAACCAGCCCGAACTGGATCGAATCGGTGGGGCACGCTTTGGCACAGGCTGGCTCCATCCCGCCGCGAAGACGGTCGTAGCAGAGGGTGCATTTGTGAGCCTTGTGGTCGATCGGGCTGAGCGCCGGAACCCCGAACGGGCATGCCGGAACGCAGTAGCCGCAGCCGTTGCAGATATCCTGCTGGATGATCACCGTATCGAACTCGGTGCGCACGATCGCCCCGGTCGGGCACGCTTCCAGACAGCCAGCATTGACGCAGTGCTTGCAGACATCGCTCATCATAAGCCAGTTGCTCTGGAACGCATTGAGCGACGTCGGACGGGCGCCGGAGTCATCGGCCAACTGCTCCACAAAGGAGACGTGCCGCCAGGTCTCGGCAGCCAGATCGCCGGTGTTGTCGTAGCTGTTACCGGTGTAACCGAAATTGTCCGCCGGCAGTTGATTCCACTGCTTGCAGGCCACCTCGCACGCCTTGCAGCCGATACAGAGCGTGGTATCGGTCAGGAAGCCCATCGCTCCCTCACGGGCGCCGGTTCTCGGTTCACTCATCATCGCCTGAAGCTCCGTTCGTCCGGGGCAGGCGTCCGCGACTCAGATCGCAGGTAAACGCCTTTGCCTGATGAATGCGGGAGTTCGGATCCTCGATCAGGGCGCTCAGATCGTTGGCGATATCGCCCGTGGCCATGCCACCCCAGCCATAGTGCCACGGCATCCCGATCTGGTGAACCGGCCGACCATGAATCGTCAATGGCTGCAACCGCTCGGTCACCAGCGCCCGGGTTTCGATCTCCCCACGTAAGGTGGTGAGCGTTACCCAGTCGCCATTGTCGATTCCGAACTCACCGGCCAGCTCCGGGCTGATCTCGGCAAATCCGCCAGGTTGAAGCTCGGCCAGCCAGGGAACGAATCGACTCATCCCACCAGCGGTGTGATGCTCGGTGAGTCGATAGGTGGTCAGCACATAGGGAAATCGTGGATCGCCGATCTCGTGATACTGATTGTCTGGCCGATCGAACGTCGGAACCACCGGAGAACGCACCTGCTCCGGGTAGAGCAGATTGGTCACCGGGCTCTCCCACGGTTCGTAATGCGTCGGAATCGGACCATCCACGAGTCCGGCCGGAGCGAAGAGCAAACCATGGCCGTCCGGCATCATGATGAACGGTGCATCGCCGCGATGGGCATCGATACCGACGGCATCTGGCCCGGGTCGATAGTCGGGACGCTTGGTAGCCGGGAAGTCGGGCACATCGTAGCCAGTCCACCGTTCCTGCTCTTCATCCCACCAGATCCAGCGCTTGCGCTCGCTCCACGGCTTACCGGACGGATCGGCCGAGGCGCGATTGTAGAGAACCCGCCGGTTGGCCGGCCAGGCGAAGCCCCACTCGAGCGATGCCGCATCGTCGCCCTTCCGGTTTCGCGCCAGATTCAGCCCCGGTTCCGGCATGATCCCGGAATAGATCCAGCATCCGCAGGCCGTCGAGCCGTCGTCTTTCAACTCGGCGAATCCGGAGACGAGTTTCCGATCTCTCACGGTGTAGCCGTTGATCTCCTCGATCACCTGCTCCAGACGCGGGTCATCGTAGATCCCTTCGGTGTCGTAGTCCCAGGTCAGCACCTGGAGCTGACGGGCCTGTGGGGTCTCTTCGTCGGCGTAGAGAGCTTTCAGGCGCCGTCCCAGGTGGTACATGAACCACGGCTCGGAGCGGCAATCTTCCGGCGGATCGACCGCCTTCTCGTGCCACTGAACCAGCCGCTGCGTGTTCGTGTAAGAGCCGTCTTTCTCCGGTGTCACGGCCGGAGGCAGGAAGAAGATCTCCGTCTTGATGTCTTCAGGGCGAACCTCCCCGCTACGAACTTCCGGCGAATCGTGCCAGAAGGCGGCCGTCTCGATCTCATATGGGTCCCGCATCACCATCCAGTCGAGATTGGCCAGACCTTCCCGGATCAGCTTCGAGTTCTGCCCACCGACCGCCGGGTTCATTCCCATGCAGAAGAGCCCCTTGATGGTCCCGTCCTTCATCATCGGCATCATCGCCGCAAAGGAGTAGTCGCCGGAAATCTTCGGAACATAGTCGAAGCAGTAGTCGTTCTCCCCGGTCGCGGCATCCCCGTACCAGGCTTTCAGGAAGCTCACTATGTACTTCGGGGCGTTGTGCCACCAGCCTTTCGGTTGCTGGATGGCGTCCATGAACGATTGCAGATCGAGGTGACCGGCATCGACCATCGGCATGGATATGTAGCCGGGCAGCAGGTGGTAGAGCGTCGGAATATCGGTGCTGCCCTGAATCGTGGCGTGGCCGCGAAGGGCCAGAATCCCACCACCCGGCCGACCCATGTTCCCCAGCAGCAACTGCAACAGCGCGCAGCAGCTGATGATCTGTGTGCCGGTGGTGTGCTGGGTCCAGGCCACGGCATAACAGAACGCGGTGGTCCGATCTGGCCCGGAACTCGTCAGAATCGCCTCGGCAACCTGCTCGAAGAGCTCTTGCGGCACACCGCAGACCTGCTCCACCATCTCCGGGGTATAGCGGGAAAAATGCCGCTTGATGATCTGGAACGCGCAGCGAGGATCGGTCATCTCCGGATCGAGGTGGCCCTCATCGTAGGCCCAGGTGGAGGATTCATACGCGCCGGATTCTGGATCGTAGCCCGAGAACATCCCGGCGAGGTCTTCGGTGTCTTTGAATGTGTCTCCGATAATCGTTGGGCCGTTTGTGTAGCTCTGGACGAACTCGCGGAAGAACGGCACGCTCTCCCAGCGATCGCTCGACAGCGCGTAGTTGATCAACCCGCCGAGGAACGCCAGGTCGGACCCGGCACGAATCGGGACGTGAAGATCAGCCATCGCCGATGTCCGTGAGAAGCGGGGATCGATATGGATGATCGTCGCTCCGCGCTCTTTCGCCTTCATTACGAAGCGAAACCCGACAGGGTGATTCTCGGCCATGTTCGAGCCCATGATGACGATGCAGTCGCTATCAGCCAGTGACTGTTGCGGCATGGTTGCCCCGCCGCGTCCGAGTCTGGCGCCCAGACCGGGCACCGTGCTGGAGTGTCATATCCGGGCCTGATTCTCGATGGCAACGATCCCCAGACCGCCGGTGAAGAGCTTCTTGATCAGATAATTCTCTTCATTGTCCAGCGTGGCCCCGCCAAGATGACCGATCCCCAGCGTCCGCATCACCGGAACGCCGTTCTCGTCAGTCTCCTCATAGGTGGCGTCGCGGGTCTGTTTCACGCGCTCGGCGATACGGTCCATCGCCCACTCGAGCGGCCGCTCTTCCCAGTGGTCGCTATACGGTGCGCGATATTTGACCGTGGTCTCGCGGTGAGGATTGTGGAGCAGGCCGTAGGTGGCCGCACCTTTGGGGCAGAGCGTTCCGCCATTGATCGGGCTGTCGTAGTTGCCCTCGATATCGATGATCCGGCCCTGCTTGGCGTAGACAAGCTGAGAACAGCCCACCGCGCAGTACGGGCAGACACTGACCGTCACGTCGGCGCCATCGGTCCGGGGGCGCATCTCGTCGGTCGATCGGCTGATCGGATTCGGCTTCATGCCGATATGGTTTCGAAGCTGCGTCAACAGTCCCATCGATGTTCCTCTTCCGAACCCGGGCTGATCAGGGCAAAACGGTTAGACGTAGCCTACCGAAACCCATCGCGTTGAAAAAGGGGCGCTCTGGACAGCATCGCAGATTCCCGCTACTATCGCGCACAGTCAATACATATGCGACATGTTTTGTTGGCAGGTCGCGCAGCAAAATAGACAGGCAGGAAGATCAATGAAGATCACCGAGATCCGCCTCCGGCAATTGACCGGAACGATGAAGTTCGAGGGCGATTTCTGGGAAGAACGTCTGATCCGTCCGATCGACGTCTATCCCGAGCACAAAGTCGATCCGCCGCCGTGGTTCGGGCAGGATGGCACCGGCAACTACAAGGTCTCAGCGATCTACGTCGAGATCAAGACCGACGAGGGCGTCACTGGCATCGGTGGCCCGGTGTCCGACGACGTCGCCTACATTATCGATCGACAGCTCAAGACGATCCTAATCGGCGAAAACCCGCTGGCAATCGAACGCATCTGGGACAAGATGTACCGGTACCTGGTCCACGGCCGCAAGGGACCGTCGATGCTGGCGATCAGTGCCATCGATTGCACACTCTGGGATCTCAAGGGCAAGCATTACAACGCACCGGTCTATGAACTGCTTGGCGGGCCGATCCGCACGGAGTTCCCGGCCTACGCCAGTATGCTCGGCTATTCGCTAGACGATGAAAAGGTCTTCGAGCGGGCTGGCCAGGTTGCCGGGCAGGGCTATACCGCCACCAAGTGGTTCCCCCGCTACGGCCCGGCCGACGGCAAGGCCGGCATCGAGAAGAACGTTCAGTTGGCCCACACGCTGCGCGAGGCGATCGGGCCGGATGTCGATTTCATGCTGGATGCCTGGATGAGCTGGGATGCCCCGTACACCGAGACGATCGCCAACCGGATCGTCCATCTGTCGCCACGCTGGATCGAAGAGCCGGTGATGCCGGATCTGATCGATGTCTATGCCGAAGTCCGGGCACGCTCGGTGGTTCCGATCTCCGGTGGCGAGCATGAGTACACCCGATGGGGACTGAAAGAGCTCATGGACGCTGGGGCCGTGGATGTCCTGCAGCCAGACGTTTACTGGTGCGGTGGTATCTCGGAGACGATGAAGATCATCGCTATTGCCTCGACCTACAACCTGCCAGTCATTCCGCACGGTCACTCGGTACCGGCGGTGGCGCATGTCAATGCCGCCGTGCCGCATCTGGCGTCGCCATTGCAGGAATATCTGGTGAAGTGGAATGAGATCCACCAGTTCTTCTGGAAGAACCCGGTGAAACCGGTCAACGGCATGATCAGCGTGCCAACCGGCCCTGGTATGGGTATGGAGCTCGATCCGGACAAGATCGAAAGCGAACGCGACATAGTCTGGGAGATCTAGACAGGCATAGAACGAGGCAGGGGACCAGTTGCCCCTGCCTCGACATGCTGCACCGCGCATCAATCTTCTGAATGTGGAGCTGAGCTCCGCAGGCGTCCAGCCAGCCAGTACCCGAGTATCGCCGACAGGGTGCCGACAATCAGCTGACCGCCAGCGTTGATCATCAATGCCAGATAGCGATCATCCCGCAGCAGATCGAAGTTCTCGATCGTGAAGAACGAGAACGTGGTAAATCCACCCAGCAGGCCAACCGCCAGAAACAGGCGGGTGCCTTCCCCGAACGCGCCACGCTCCACCAGTCTCACCACGATGCCAAGCAACAACGCACCAGCGATGTTGGCGGCAACCGTACCCCATGGCAGGAAACCATCATCGACACCGCCCAGCCAGGCGAGCAGCAGATAGCGCCCGATAGCTCCCAGCGCCCCACCAGCTGCAACGCTGAAGATTGCCCTCGCCATCTAGGCGACCACCGATCCGAGCCAGTAGCCAATTGCTGCGAACAGCAACCCACCAGCGATCTGGCCGACACTGTTGTGCAGCAACCAGCCATAGCGACGATTCTCGATCAGCTTCAGGTTTTCGACAGCGAACGTGGAGAATGTCGTGTAGCCACCAAAAATTCCAGCCACCAGGAACACCAGCAGATCGTCGCCGTAGAGTCCATTATCGAATAATGCGTAGACGATTCCGATCAGCAGCGAACCGGTGCCATTCACCACATAGGTGCCCCAGGGGAATCCGCTGTGGCTTGCCTGCTGGATTCTGGTCGACACCAGATAGCGGGCAACCGAGCCGATTGCGCCACCCAGCCCCACCAGCAACAGAATCAACATGTCAGCATGTCTTTACGACTCACCCTGATCTCCCGTATGGTGACGTGACGAAACACAATAGCCGAAACTCGCACATCAGACTATCACAGCACCCGGAGAGGACCGATTCAGTGATCGAACATCAACCAGCCCCGGATGCCATCGTCGTCGGTGGCGGAATCATCGGATGCACCCTTGCCTACGAACTCCAGAAACGAAAGATCAATACGCTGCTGCTGGAGCACGGCAAGATCGGGCGCGAAGCCTCCTGGGCTACCGCCGGAATCATGGGCCCACC
This sequence comes from Sphaerobacteraceae bacterium, assembly GCA_007695115.1. GTDB lineage: Bacteria > Chloroflexota > Chloroflexia > Thermomicrobiales > Thermomicrobiaceae > SLMJ01. Next base: position 5,125 of record REEK01000121.1, on the reverse strand, counting down.
GAGTGCCGCCGGGCTGCCATTACACCGGGCAGCGCTGGCGGAGATCAGCCACAAGCTTTTCCCGGCACTACTCGAGTCTGTAGAAGAAGACGGCGGCGTACCCAGCAGCTATCTGCCGATCGGCAAGGTGCTGATTGCCCGAACTGAAGACGAAGTCGAACTGGCTCAGGCACAGATCAACTGGCAGATCAATCACGGGATCGACGCCACCTGGATCGAACCAGATGAAGTTCGTCAACTCGAACCGATGATCCCGCACGACATTCTCGGTGCCTTCTACAGCGCGGACGGCGGAACGCTCACCGGACATCGCTGGACAGAATCGGTCGCCGCGGCATTTCAAGCGATTGGTGGCCAGATCCGGGAACGTTGTCCAGCAGTCTCGATCCTGACCGATGGCGAACGAGTCACCGGCGTCGATACGCCAGACGGTCCGATCAGTACACGCACAGTCGTTCTCTCCGCCGGAGCCTGGACCCGGTTCCTCGGCCCGGCTATCGAACGAAGCCTGCCGTTGATCCCGTTCAAGGGCCAGATGATCGGAGTCCTGCCGGAATCCGCCGCAGATCGACCCCGTCATGTAATCGGCAAGATCACCGGCGGCTATCTGGTGCCGCGCATCGATGGCAGCGTTGCGGTCGGCGCCTCGCTGGAAGACATCGGGTTCGACAAGCGGGTCACGGCGTTCGGGCTGGAGTACGCGATGGAGCTGATGCAGAGCCTCGGACCGGGCCTGCGCAACGCAGAAGTCGTCAGCACCTGGGCCGGATTGCGTCCCGGCACCGCCGACGATACCCCGCTGATGGGACCAGTGCCTGGTTACGACGGGCTCTGGGTTTCGACCGGCCATCATCGGACAGGCATCCAGCTCGCCCCGGGCAGCGCAGTGCTGGTTGCCGATGCGATTGCGACCGGAAAACCGGACGAGCTACTGGAACACTTCAGCCTCGAACGGTTCAGCTGAGAGGGTCGGGTTGTCCCTGTCGCATGGTAGGCTTATCGACGTAACGTACCAGCTTACAATGTTGCTACCAGCGCACTGAGGACACCCCGGCATGACATCTTCCATCAGCTCCGACAGGGTCAGCCTTGTTACGCTTCGGGCATCGCTTCATGCCCTGCTACCGATCGACCAGGTCGACGCCATTACTGCTGGACTACCCGAACAGGTCGATGACGACGCGCTGGCCAACGTCATCCGATCGTCCCGGGCCAGACTTCTCAGATCAAGCCTGCAACGGTGGTGGTCTCCGGGCGAGACCGATGCCCGCGAGTTTCCCGAATCTCTTCGCTCACACCCTGCAAACGACACCCTGCTCCTGGCGCTCCACGTCGGCTGCAATCTGACTGCAGAACGCCTCGCACCCATCACCAGTCAGACCACAGAATCCATTCTCCAGCAACTGGCAACGGCTCGCCACACATTTACCGAGTCCGCCGATCATTGCACCGAGCACGATTCGGCGCTTCTGGCTGGCTATCGGGATGGTTCGACTGATCGGGCTGTCGTCGCGTCGATCAACCGGCAAATCGCCGAATGCGAAGCCTGCCAGCATGAACTCGACGCCTGTGTGGCGCTGGATGACACGCTCGCGAGGCACATCGACATACTGGCCGGTCAGGAAGACGTGCGCCGGGGTGGGACCGCACTCGTCGGACGGTCGCTCTACGGGTTCGTGCCGATCGCCCTCGTGGTTGTGGCAATCAGCGCTGTTGTGCTGGCCAGTGCTGGACTGGTAAGCGCCCTCAGCAGCCCGGCCGCGTCGCCACTGTTGTCTCAGGTATCGAGCGACGAACCCGAGGATCACGGTCGAATCATCTACGGCACATGGGATGGCGGGATGATCGCCTTCGATCCGGTCTCAGGGAGCCGTGAGGTGGTCCGTCCCGAGTACTACACCGCCCATCTGCACGACGGAGCCAACTATCTGATATCGCCGGGCGGAGACCGCGTAGCCATCTTCGCGCAGGGCGAGGTTCCCGGTCTGCACTGGGCCACCCGTCACGTCACGATTGCCGGAATCGACGGAGAACCGATCAACGAACTCGAGTGGCACGATTCACCAGACGCCGGATGGCCGACCGGGTGGCTCACCGACGAGGAACTGCTCTCGGTTGCGATACCGACCTACCAGACCGGAGAATCCAACGAGCAGTTTCTGGAACGTCTGGAGAATGACAGCCAACTGAACGCCACCAACGTCCTGACCGGCGAACAACGCACGGTGTATCAGGGACCAGTAGCCCAGGTCATTCCGTCGCCGGATGGTTCCCGTCTGGCGATTGTCCGTCCCCGTGATCCAGTTGAGCCCGGCCCGTCGGTCGAGCTCTGGTCAGTCGAGGACGGCGTTGCCATCGAGATGCTTGGCAGTCTGGACGACACCTTCACCTGGACCGGCAGGCTTCTCTGGCGAGACGACAGCGAGGCCGTCTATCTCGCTGAAATCACCAGCTATGAGGATGATCGCGACGAGACCTCACGGGATTCCGCGTTTCGTGGAGAGATCGAAGAGATTGCAATCAGCCAGCTCGATCGGAATGGGAACCTGGAGACCGTGGTCGAACCGGGCCACGGATATGCCGCGCAGATCTCCGGATTTCACGATGCCTACAACGATCTCATCTACACCCAGATCCTGCTCGAGGATCCTGATTCAGACTATCGTTTCTACCGGCAGGATCTATCGACCGGGCAGTCCAGTGAGATCGAACTTCCGCAAGATGACATGCAATTCCGCCCGACAATGGCCGGAACGCTCGGCTACCAGGCAGGGTTCGCGGCCTCGCCCATCGATCGATCGTTCCTGCTCCATCTCGGGAACAATCACTATCTCCCGTCAGACATGTCGTATCACGCGCAAGAGACCCCCGGAACGATCCATCTGAGTTGGGTAGATGACGCACTGGACCTGCGTGTCTCGACCATGATGTCTGACCGGTGGAGACTGACCCCGCTGCGCTGGATGTCTCCCGACGAGGTTGCTGAAATGCTGCCCGATACCCCACCGATCGACTACGCCGAGCCCGGGCAGATGGAAACGGTGGACGAGCTTCGGCCTTACGCCCAGCTTGGCCCGGATTCCGCGCTCAGCCCCGATGGCGCTGCACTTCCAATGGTGGAACAGAATGATGACGAGCTACGGCCCTACCTCTGGTTCCCGCTTGTCGAGACCGGGCGGTGGGTCGCCACTGGCACAGTCGAACAGACCTGGCACACCGGCGGCCACGCAATGTACGGAGTGACCTCGGTCGGCCCGAGCGACGACAAAGCATCTCGACTGAGCCAATTGAGCGCCAGCCAGCGAGGCGGCGCATCGGTAGACGGATTTTTTGATCCATACGGCGTAGCCGACGATCTCCATATTCGATATGCGGCCCCATCGGCCAGCCCGGATGCACTGACCACAAGCTATTTCACGGTCGACACCGAAACCGGGTCCGTGTCACTCTGGGCCTACCCGGCAGATGACGAACCGATCGAGGTCTCCAGCTTCGAGGTTCCGGATGAGCGCATCGACGAGTTTGCACCGTTCAGCCAGTGGATCGACAACAGCACACTGATCTTCCTGGAGCCGGCGGAGTGGAATCGATCCGTTCCAGGACAGTCAATACTGCACCGGACAACCTTCAGCGACGACGGAATCGAGGTCGAAGAAATCCTGAATCTTATTCCCCGTGGTCGGGAGCGCGGCATCGAGATGATCGATCTCGCCATCCAGCCGGGCGGAGAGTATGTTGCCTGGCGAGCCCGCCACTACAGCAGCCGGAACGACCTTGACGACGCGATCGACAGTATCTCCATTGCACGGGCAACCGATCTCAGCGATCCGCTGGAGATCGACCGCAGTTCACCATCGACTGGACTCGACTGGGCGCCAGACGGCGGAGCGCTGGCAGTTGGAATCGGCGAACGTGTCGGTGTCTATGACATGGCCAATCACCGGTTGCAGGCCGTTTCCGGAAACCGGACACCGGCGAAATACCCGGTCTGGCTGAGTGATTCCGAACTCTGGTTCAACATCGGCGAGGACGATGATGCCACCGTCTACCGGATCAGATACCCGGAGTGATCCTCAGATGAGCGAGACCCCGGGAAACGGGCGGGCATTCCGGATCGAGCGCGACACCGTCTCCCGGATACTCGCCCTGCTTCAGCGCCAGGAAGAGATCGCCATCGATCTCGGCAATGAAGAGATCCTGGACGCCGATGAACTCCGATCACTCCTTCGCCGGGTCCATCAACGGCATCAGGCGACTGGCGTCTTTTCCCGGATTCCATTTGGGACTGGAGCCACCGGCAAAGCGCTCGATCCATCAAGCGGAATCTCATCCACAGGCGCGGTCCTGCTCGCGTTTCACGCCGGTGGTCGGATCGATCTCGAAACCCTGTCTCACGCATTGGGGATCAATCCGGCTGATGCAGGATCAGCACTCTTCAAGGCGAGAATGTCCGTCACCACGCCAGAGGAATCCGCCTGCCCTCACATGCAGGATGCGATCGGGCGCTACGATGATCCGGCACTCGAAGCCGAAGCCCTGATCTCGCTGGCCAACCACTCGCGCTCCTGCGACGTCTGCTCCGCAGCGCTGGAGAACTCCCGTGCGCTCGATGAACGATTACGCGAGACCGTTCGAACCTCACCGGCCATCGTTCCCGCAGACGACAACCACCGGGCCAGTCTGAACCGGAACCCGATGCTGCTGTTGATCGGCATTCTCGCGGTGGTGATCATCGCGATCGTGACGCTGCTGGTTGTCGGGTATGGGGCTGCCCGGGAATCCGGGGCGGCACCGCTGCTGAACAGTGCAGAGATCGAGGAGGAGCACCCGGGATGGCTTCTCGTGTCGACAGACGCCGAGGTCATCGCGCTCGATCTGGCATCCGGTTCCCGCAGAAACGTCATGAGTCATCCAGCTCACGACTGGTGGAACCCGATCATCGTGTCACCGGACGGCGATCTGGTGGTCCGATGGGAGGAATACAGCCGCGTCGAAGAGCGGGTAGGTTCGCTGCGCGTGTTCGACCTGCAGGGGGAGCGGCAGTTCATCCACCGGTGGTTCGGACTCCGAACCCGGAACTTCGCCGGCTGGCTCGACAATCAGACCGTCATCTTCACCGAACGTG
>REEK01000128.1 GCA_007695115.1 Sphaerobacteraceae bacterium | reverse complement strand
CGGACGGCACCTATTCCTTCGAGGATCGTTTCGACGCTGACGACCTCGGGAACGATGAGATGGTCTTGCGGACCTCGATCACTGTCTCCGGAGATGAGATCACCCTCGATTTCTCTGGAAATCCGCCGCAGGTTCGGGCTGGCCTCAATATGGTCTGGACCGCGTTGCTGGCGACGAGCTACTACGGGGTGAAGATCGTCGTCGATCCAACCATTCTGCCGAACGCCGGCATGTATCGACCGATCCACGTTACTGCTGACTCCGGCACGATCCTCAACTGCGACGAACCGGCAGCGATCAATAGTCGAACCCAGACCGCCCAGCGAGTTGTCGACCTGATCCTGGGTGCCTTTGCCCAGGCGGTGCCGGATCGGGTTATCGGCGCCTGTACCGGGGCCAATACTTCGATCACGTTCTCCGGGGTTGATCCGCGGCTTGGTCAGTATTACAGCTACCTGGAGACGATCGGTGGCGGGTTCGGTGCCCGGGCAACGAAAGACGGGCTGGATGGTGTGCAGACGCACATTACCAATACCTCCAACCTGCCGGTCGAAAGCCTGGAAGTGGAGTATCCATTGCTCGTCGAACGCTACGAGCTGGTGCCCGATTCTGGGGGACCCGGAACCTGGCGAGGCGGGATGGGTATCCGGCGAGATGTGCGCGTGCTCGATCATGAAGCAGCGTTCCGGGGTTCGACCAGTCGCCGGCTGAGCGCTCCCTGGGGATTGTTCGGCGGTCTGGACGGCGGCAAAGCCGAAATCCGCATCGACGGTGAACGTGCGGACCCTTCAACCCGTGGCCAGTTCCTGTTGCAACCCGGACAGGTCGCCTCGGTGATCACCGCCGGCTCGGGTGGCTATGGCAGTCCGAAAGAGCGCGATCGGGATCAGGTTGCCGCTGATCTGAAGGACGGGAAGATCACTGATGAGGTTGCGTGGGAGATCTACTAGCTCCAGGAGCGTCAGGTCTGGGCCGGTTCATGGATCACCGGCCCAGCGTGGGCTCTCCAGGGCGTTAGATCAGTCGTAGTTGCGGAAGATCGTGAGCACCTGGAATTCGGCGTTGTGTTCATCCTGGGCGCTGGAGAGTTCGACTCGGGCCCATTCCCAGCCGTGGCCGTTGAAATCCCACTGTCCAGTGTGCAACTCATCGTTTCGATGGTCGGAATCCAGCTCGTAGGTTTCTTCGATCTCGGTGTCATAGGTGTCGAGCCAGTCCACGCGATCTTCATTGCTGACGAAGGCGAGGTAGATTTCTCGCTCATCGTCCCGTGAGAAAGACATGTCCAGGATGATCTCGGCATCATCCGGTACGGGGATGTTCTCCGGAAAATCGTCCGGGAAGGTGCGCTCTTCGTCGTCACTGTCATCGAGGGCGTCGAGCTCGCCACCGGTCTCTTCCTCGGCCTGCTCCATCGCTTCTTCGAGTTCGTCGGAATCTTCGGAGTCGTCAGTGGTGTCAGCTGCCCCGGCGGATTCGGTGTCCGGATCGGCGGGAGCGTCGTCCTGGTCGTCGTCATCATCGCAGGCAGCAAGCGCTGGGACGAGTGCCGCTGTCGCCAGTGCCCCGGTGGCCAGCGTCATGAATCGGCGTCGATCCATCGAATATTCGTCGAGTGGCGAGCGCCCGGTTTTCCTTTGCGTAAACATAATGCCTTCCTGTTCCACAAGAACTGACTATTGTGGACGGATAGTACCATAAGGGTTTGCTGAGGAAACCGGTACTTCAGGACTAGTATCTTCTGGTCCCTGAATCAGCTATGTAGTCCCGAATAGACGTCTGGCCGGCGGTTTGCCAGCGAGGGGATGCGATTCCGGGCAGTCTGGACATCGTCGAAATCGATGTCAGTCAGCACCACACACTCTTTCTCCGGAGCATCGACCAGACAGGTACCGGTGGGATGGACGACCAGGCTGTGGCCGTAGGCGATGGTGTCTGGCTCGTGCGGGCCAACCTGCGCCGGAGCCAGGATGAACAGGTGGTTCTCCACCGCTCGTCCCCGGAGCATGACGTGCCAGTAATCCTTGCCCGTGGTCACGGTGTTGTTGCTGGGGACCAGGATCGCCTCGGCACCGGCCAGGGCGAGCATCCGGAACATCTCCGGAAAGCGGTAGTCGTAGGCGATCGCGATGCCGAAGGTGTGGCCATCGATCTCCACGGTCATCACCTCATTGCCGGGCAGGATGTAGTCGGATTCATTGCCCGAGATCTGCGAATCGAAGAGGTGAACCTTGCGATAGGTAGCGATGATCTCCCCGGATGGATCGAACAGCAGGCTAGTGTTGTAGCACTTGCCGGGGACGTCCGAGGTTTCATTGTATGAGCCGCCGAGCAGGTAGATTCCGTGCTGGCGGGCCCGTTCGGCAAATCGCTGGCTGGTTGGGCCAGGGATCGGTTCGGAGATGTCGTACTTGCGAGATTTCGGACCGAGGTAGTCAACGTACTCCGGCAGCGCCACCAGTCGAGCGCCACGCTCGGCGGCTTCGTCGACGAGTTCCAGCGCGCGGTCGATATTGGCGGCTTTGTCGTCTCGCGAGTTGATCTGACAGAGGCCGACACGCATCAGGTTGCTCACGATTTTCCATGCTTTCTGTGTTCAGAACGATGGTCCGATGCCATGCAGAATAGCAGGCGGGCAGGTAGGATGGGCAGAGCATACTAACTAGCTGATTAGACGATGATCACGAAGGAGACCGTATGGGACGTGGCCGCTGGATTGCTGCTGGAGTTGCCGGGGCGCTCTCGACGCTACCGCTGTTCATCGGCAATCGAATCGTTCGCAAACCTGCGCCGGTGGTTGAGGAACCCGAGCGCCTGCCTGCCTACTGGATGGACACGATTCCGGAATTGCCGCGATTTCGACCACTGGATGAGAACATCAATGTCGATGTTGCCGTGGTTGGCGGCGGCTTCACCGGGCTGGCGATCGGCTACTACCTGAAGCGGTTCGACCCATCCCTTCGTGTGGCGGTGCTTGAGGCTCAGCGCTTCGGCTCCGGTTCGAGCTCCCGTAACTCTGGCGGGGCGCCGAACTACTTCCGGGGGCATGGTCAGACCGAAGAAGCTCAGCGCGGATACGATCTGCTGCGCCAGTTCTGCATCGACAACGGCCTGGATGTCGAGCTGGAAGAGCAGGCGCCGATGATCACGCTGCATCGACATCAGGACACCGCAACCGATCCGTTCCTGACGGGTGATGCGTTGCGATCTGAGCTGAACTCTCCGTACTACGATGCGGCGGTGTCGGGGATCTCCAACCGGCTGCATCCCGGGAAGCTCATCGCCGGATTGATCGAGGCGAACCGGCAGGCGGGCGTCGAACTGTATGAGCACTCGCCGATCGTCCAGGTGCAACCGGGTAAACCGGTCTGGTTGCATACTGCCGCCAACCGGGTGATTGCCGGACAGGTCGCCCTGGCCACCAATGCCTATACCCCCGGTATGGGATTCGCCGCCGATCGAATGTTCGCGCTGCATCATCGGGTGATCGTGACCCGTCCACTGACGGACGATGAGTGGGACGCGAGTCGGCTGGAGCAGTTTCCCTATCGACTGGAGCACGGCACGTTCTACACCCACACAACGCGACGAACGGCCGATCGGCGACTCTTCTTCCGGCACCTGCTGGGACACCGTGCCTACGAGCGAACCGACTGGACCTTCACCGCAGACGACATCGCCTACGGGCAGGAATCGCTGCTGCGCCGGTATCCGTGGGCCGAGGGAATTCCGATCGATTATGAATGGCATGGAGTGACGGCCCGGACGCGAGATCGCTGGCCAGTTGCCGGACAGATCGATGAAGGAGTCTCGATTGCTGCCGGATTCAACGGCAATGGGGTGATGGCCACGCACTACTTCGGGCACATTCTGGCGCATCAGATGCTCGGAAAATCTCACCAGGATATGGGAATGCTCAGCCCGGCCAGCGAGCATCCTGCCGTTCCGCCAGAACTGGCCCGAAGCATCGGGATGCAAGCCTGGCTGGCCCTGGAGCGGAAGAGGGATGGGTAGAGGGGAATCCTGCTCGAAATGTCGGGAAACCCGCTTGATAAAATACGCCGAAGCTGATGACGAATAGCTGGCCGGTTGGAGTATCGCGAAAGTGGGAGTGAGGTGCAGTCAGCATGACAACTGCGATAAATGCAAAGGCTAACCCTGCTCTCCAGGAAGTGGTGCGCCGTCTGGTCGAGCTTTTCGAGCCTGAGCGAATCTATCTGTTCGGCTCTCAGGCTCGCGGGGATGCGAGCGGCGACAGTGACTACGATGTCATGGTCGTTGTCCCTGAGTCCGATCAACCATCCTACCGACGAGCGCAGAAAGCTTACTCAGTGCTCTGGGGAGTTGGTATTCCAGTAGAAGTGATCGTATTCACGCGTGAACAGTTCGATCGTCAGTCATCTGTCGTTGCATCACTCGCTGCGACCGTGCAGCGAGAAGGCAGAATCCTCTATGAGCATTGACGAGAACAAGATCAGGTTCACGCGGGAGTGGCTGGTGGCTGCCAACAATGATCTGTTGGCGGTGTCTCGTCTATTGCAGGATCCTCCTCTGACCGCGCTTGCCGCGTTTCATTGCCAACAGGCAGTGGAGAAAGCCCTCAAGGGTTATCTGATGTGGCATGACACCCCATTTCGAAAGACACATAACCTCCTCGAACTGGTTGAGCAATGTTCGACTCATGATGGATCTTTTATCGAATTGAAGGAAATAGCGGAATCTCTGACCCCTTATGCGACCGAGGCTCGTTACCCCGACACCGAACTCGACATGTCACGAGAAGCGCTGGCAGATTCCCAGCGCATGGTGACCAGTGCGCTCGCGTTTGTCAGAGGTCGCCTGCCTGATGTCGTGACTACACCAATGACATCGGGATAGTCTCTTTCATTTAGATCATTGCTACGAGTTGAGAGTCGCACAGTTCTCCGGAGACGATCCCCCTTGCACTTTCAATGCTGCTCCGCCATGCTCTCGGGTGGGGTCTGTGGTGGGGCGTTCTGCGTTTGGCCCTCACCCCCGGCCCCTCTCCAGTTCCTTCGGCTCCGCTCAGGACAGGACTGGGAGAGGGGAGAAGTCAGGGGGTGGTTGACTTCGGACAGCTGTTTTGCCCGGTTTACCGCAATGACGTGAATTTGATCGATTAAATGAGGTGAGGCGCGACGGTGCTGGTTGGTGTCGATACCGGAGGAACGTTTACCGACTTCGTGGTTCAGGATGGCACGTCTTTACGTGTTCACAAGGTGCTTTCGACTCCGGACGATCCGGCCCGGGCGATTCTGCAGGGGCTCGATGAGCTGGGCGTCACGGCCGCACGAGCGCTGATTCATGGCTCGACGGTGGCGACGAACGCGGTGCTGGAGCAGAAGGGCGCCCGCACGGCGTTGATTACCACGGCCGGATTTCGGGATGTCCTGGAGATCGGCCGGCAGACCCGTCCGACGCTCTACGATCTGCGGGTCGAACGCGATCCACCGCTGGTGCCGCGAGATCTGCGGCTGGAAATCACCGAACGACTCAATGAGCGTGGCTCAGTATTGATCGGGCTCGATCAGGATTCGGTCGAGGCTGCGGTGACTGCCGTGCGTGAGGCCGGAGTGGAATCCGTGGCGGTCTGCCTGCTGTTCAGCTTCGCCAATCCGGAACACGAACGAATTGTCACCGAGCAGCTTCGACAGGCCGGGCTTTCGGCGTCGGCTTCGCACGAGGTATTGCCGGAGTTCCGCGAGTACGAGCGCACCAGCACGGTGGTGCTCAACGCCTACGTGGCGCCGTTGATGGATCGGTACCTCGGCAATCTGGAGCGATCGATCCCCTCCGAAACCCCGTTCCGGATCATGCAGTCCAACGGTGGGTCGATCTCGGCTGCGGTGGCTCGTCGGGAAGCAGCTCGAACGCTCCTCTCTGGCCCGGCTGCCGGGGCGGTCGGTGCCGCATATGTCGCCGAGGCGTCCGGGTTCCGGCAGACGATCAGCTTCGATATGGGAGGAACCTCCAGCGATGTCGCCCTCATCGATGGCAATCTAACGGAAACGACTGACGGCCGCGTTGGTGGTCATCCCTGCCGGTTGCCGATGATCGATATTCATACGGTCGGCGCTGGTGGCGGCAGTATCGCCTGGTTTGATGCCGGTGGCGCGCTGAAGGTCGGCCCGTATTCAGCCGGTGCCTCGCCGGGGCCAGCTGCCTACGGCAATGGCGGAACCGAAGCGACGGTGACCGACGCCAATGTGGTGCTGGGTCGATTGAGCGCCGATGACTTTCTCGGTGGCGGCATGAACCTCGATGTCGAGGCCGCCCGGTCAGTCGTCGGCAAAGTCGCCGAACAGCTGGGTAGCAGTCTGGAAGATGCCGCGCTGGGGATCGCCAGGGTAACCAATGCCAATATGGAAGCTGCCATCCGGGTGATCTCGGTAGAGAAAGGTTACGACCCACGGGGATTCTCGCTGGTTGCCTTCGGTGGTGCAGGTCCGTTGCACTCCTGTGAACTGGCCGCGGCGATGCGGATTCCGAGGGTTCTGGTTCCGGCGATCCCGGGCGTCCTCTCGGCTTACGGAATGCTGGCGGCCGATCTCCGGAAGGACTACGTGCAGACGATCATGCTGGCCCCGGACGCTGACACCAGTGGCTTGAAGCCGTTGTTCGAAGACCTTTCTGGCCAGGGCCGACGAGAGATTCTGGCCGAAGGGGTAGATGAAGCGCGCGTCGATGTCGAGCAATACCTCGATATGCGCTATCTGGGCCAGTCCTACGAACTGACGGTGCCGTTCACGGGATCGATAACCGATGCCACGCTGGAGTTTCATGCGGCGCATCACGTCCGGTTCGGCTATAGCGACCCGGACGAGCCGGTGCAGATCGTCAATGCCCGGGTGAAGGCGTTCGGGCGTGCCGAGCGACCGGAGATCCCGTTGACGCCATACGATCAGGAGTCGATCGCCACACCGGATCGCACCCGAGACGTGGTCTTCGCCGGTGCCGATGGTGCCGAGACCCGCGAGACCGGCATCTTCGAACGTGAGAACCTTGTCGCCGGTGCCCGGATCAACGGTCCGGCGATCATTACTCAGTACGATACGACAACGGTGCTCCCACCCGGCTGGCAGGCGCTGGTCGATCAGGCAGGTATTCTGGTGGCGGAGCCGGTGGAAGGGGAGGATACCGATGTCTCGTAACGCGCAAAGTGGCGTTGATGCGGTCAGTCTGGAGATCTTTCGAAGCTCATTGACCGCAATCGCCGAAGAGATGGGAGCGGTGCTGACCCGTTCCAGCTACTCGCCGAACATCAAAGAACGACGCGATTTCTCCTGCGCACTCTTCGATATACATGGTCGAATGGTGGCTCAGGCAGCACACATTCCGGTGCATCTCGGCTCGATGCCGGACTCTGTAGCGATTGCGCTCTCCGAGTTCGACACCTTCGCACCGGGTGATGTGATCGCCATCAACGATCCGTTCATGGGTGGAACTCACCTGCCGGATATCACACTGGTTTCGCCGATCTTCGTGGGTAACGAGCACTTCGGGTTTGCGGCCAACCGGGCGCATCATGCCGACGTTGGTGGCATGTCTGCCGGCTCAATGCCAGTGGCCACAGAGATCTATCAAGAGGGGTTGATCATACCGCCGATCAAGCTCTGGGAGGCGGGCGAACCAAACCGGGCAGCGCTGGCGCTGATTCTCCGGAATGTGCGCACCCCGGACGAGCGTCGCGGTGATCTGGCGGCCCAGGTGGCGGCCAACCGGACGGCGGATCGACGCATCGCCGAGCTGGTGGAACGGGCTGGCCGAGCAAGTGTTGATGAACATATTGATGAGTTGATCAACTATGCCGAGCGGATGACTCGATCGGCGATCGAGCAGATCCCGGATGGCACCTATGAATTCACCGACTACCTTGACGATGATGGCGTCAAGATGGAGCCGATTGCTATCAAGGCGACGGTGATCATCGAAGGCACCGAGTTGACGGTCGATTTCACCGGGAGCGATCCCGAAGCGCGGGGCAGTATCAACGCGGTAGCCAGTGTGGCGAAATCGGCGGTGTACTACATCATCCGCTGTCTGATGCCGGATGAAGCGCCGTCGAATGCCGGAACGTTCGCTCCGGTGACGGTCGTCGCGCCGTCTGGCACGGTGGTTAATGCCCGACCACCGCGGCCGGTGGCTGGCGGCAATGTTGAGACGTCCCAGCGGATTACCGATGCGGTGTTCGGAGCGATGGCCAAAGCGTTGCCGGAGATCATTCCGGCGGCCAGTCAGGGCACCATGAACAACGTGACAGCTGGTGGGGTAGATCCGCGAAACGGGCAGCCGTTCGCCTATTACGAGACGATGGGTGGCGGTATGGGTGCTCGAAAAGGGCTGAATGGTCTCTCTGGCGTTCACGTTCACATGAGCAACACGCTCAACACGCCGGTGGAAGCGTTCGAGTTCGCCTATCCGATGCGCATCACCGAGTATCGCTTGCGCGATGGCTCCGGTGGCGACGGTGCGGCCCAGGGTGGAGATGGTCTGGTGCGAGAGCTGAGCTTCCAGGTCGAGACTGAGGTCACGCTGCTGTCTGAGCGACGCCGGATTCAGCCATGGGGCGTCCAGGGAGGCGAACCGGGTCAGACCGGAGAGAACATTCTGATTCGGGACGGTGTGCAAACACAGCTCGGGGGCAAGAAAACGATCAGTGTGGAGCCGGGTGATCGGTTGTCGATTCAGTCGCCGGGTGGCGGTGGCTGGGGGGAGAAGGGGTAGGCGTGGCGGCCCTCACCCCCAGTCCCTCTCCCAATATTGGGAGAGGGGGGAACTACCCGGATGATCTCTGTAGGGGTCGCCGTCTCTGCCGACCCGGTTCCCCGGGCGAACAACGGGCGCACAGGGTCGTGCGCCCCTACATCGACGGTGGGGCGGTAGCGGCCCTCACCCCCAGTCCCTCTCCCAATATTGGGAGAGGGGGGAACTACCCGGATGATCTCTGTAGGGGTCGCCGTCTCTGCCGACCCGGTTCCCCGGGCGAACAACGGGCGCACAGGGTCGTGCGCCCCTACATCGACGGTGGGGCGGTAGTGGCCCTCACCCCCGGCCCCTCTCCCATTACTGGGAGAGGGGAGTGATTTCGAGGTGGGAAAATGACTGATCAGAAAGTCCGGATGCTCCGTGGAGAGCTGTATCAGGCCGGTGATCCGGAACTGGTTGCTGAACGCCTGCATTGTCAGGATCTGCTGGATCAGTTCAATCAGTTGTCGTTGCGGGAGACCGAGCGTCGCCGTGAGACACTGACTTCTCTGCTCGGGAAGCTCGGGACAGGCTCCGAGGTCATGTCTCCGTTCCGGTGTGACTATGGTTATCAGATCGAGATTGGCCGGGAGTCGTTCGTCAACTATGGCGCGATCATGCTCGATGTCGCCCGCATCAGCATTGGTGATCAGGTTCAGATCGCCAATAGCGTGCAACTGCTCACCGCGACACATCCGCTGGATGCCGCCTCACGACGGGCCGGGTGGGAGTATGGCGAACCGATTAATATTGCAGATGGAGCCTGGCTTGGCGGTGGGGTGATTGTCTGTCCAGGCGTGCAGATTGGTGAGAACGCAGTGATCGGCGCGGGGAGTGTCGTGACGAAAGATATTCCGGGCAACGTGGTAGCAGTCGGAAACCCGTGCCGGGTCATTCGAACAATTAGCGATTCAGGAGAGGGATAACGTGGGATTTCCAGTCGGAGCGAACATCGTTTCAGCTGACGGGACCGAGACGTACATCGATGATCCGGATGCGGTGCTCGAACACGCGCAGCACGGGATTGCCGAGTATCGATATGACTACAGCCCTGAACTGCTGCCGGAGCCGACGGGGGATTTGAGTCTGTGGCGATACCGCAATCTTCTGCCGCTGCCGGATGGCCCGATCTCCTATCCCTTGCAGATCGGTGGTACGCCACTGCATCCGGTTCCCGCACTGCGAGAGATGCTGGGGATGCCTGATCTCTGGATCAAGGATGAAACCCGCACACCAACCGGGTCGAACAAAGACCGCGCGACGGCCCTGGTGCTGGAGCACGCCATCCGGGATGATCGGCCGGTGGTGAGTTGCGCGTCCACCGGTAACGTCGCGGCCTCGCTGGCAATCGGCGCCGCATCCTGCGGCCGGAAAGCAGTGATTTTCGTGCCGTCGACGACGTCCGACACCAAACTGCGGCTGATGCGCCTGGCTGGTGCAACGGTGTTGCAGGTTCGGCAGGGATACGATGCGGCGTTCAAGCTCTCCCGCCAGGCCGCTCGTGAGTTTGGCTGGTACGACCGGAACACGGGCTACAACCCCTTGACGACCGAGGCGAAGAAGACCGTTGCGCTGGAGATCTGGGAACAGCTGGGTCGGGAGATGCCGGATGTGATCGTCTCACCGGTTGGCGACGGCCCGACGCTCGCGGCCCTGGCCAAAGGATTCCGGGAGCTGGTGGCTTGCGGGGTTGCCAATCGGGTTCCACGGATCATCGGTGTTCAGGCCGAAGGCTGCCAGCCGCTGGTGACGGCTTGGCAGAGTGGTCGGGCGATCGAGCCGAGCAAGCCGGATACGCTGGCCGACGGTATTGCGGTGGAAATGCCGGTCAGCGGCCCTTCGGTGCTACGGGACGTCCGCGAATCGGGTGGCGATTTCGTGGCGGTGCCAGATAGCGCGTTGCTGGAGGCAATCAACACGATGGCCGCCAATGCAGGTCTTCTGGCGGAACCAGCCGGTGCCGCGGGATTTGCTGGTCTGCTTGCCGCAGTTGAGGCCGGGAAGATCGACCGGAATGAGCGCGTGGCGGTGCTTATGACGGGCACGCTGTTCAAGAACATGGGATTTGGCCGGGCGTTCACCAAGCCGTTCGAGATCGATGCCGATCTGGAGCAGGTTCGATCGATCGTCAACGCCAACCATGACTGAGCCAGCGTGGCATTCGTTCCCGCGAACGGAACAGGTGATTCAGGCGTCGATCGCACGGGGTCAGAACCCGGGCGTTCAGCTCTATGTTTCCAGACGCGGGGAGCGATTCTTCGATGCCGGGTATGGTGATGGCTGGCCTGGTGTGCCGATGACCGCGGACTCGATCACCATGTGGCTGTCAGCCGTGAAACCGGTGACGACGGTTGCAATTGGTCAACTGGTTGATCGTGGACAGGTTGAGATCGATCAACCGGTGGTGAGCTGGATCCCGGAATTCGGCCAGCGCGGCAAGGAATCAGTCACCGTTCGGCATCTGCTGGAACACACCGCCGGGTTCCGGTTCGTGGCTGCACGCTGGTCGTTCGACCCATGGGACGAGATCATCCAGACGATCTGTCAGGCGAAACTGGAGAAGGACTGGGTTCCCGGTGAACGAGCCGGCTATCACGTTGCTTCGAGCTGGTACGTATTGGGGGAAATCGTCCGGCGGGTCGATGGTCGACCGGTCGATCAGTACGTCCGGGAAGAGATATTCGAACCGCTCGGCATGGATGACTCGTGGCTGGCGATGCCGGAAGATCGATACGATATCTACGGAGACCGTATTGCGCCGACGTTCCAGACCGAATCTGGAGAAGAGTTTGCCAATCCGGTCTGGAGCACATCGGCCGGGGCAGCGATATGTCGCCCGGGTGGGAGCGGGCGTGGCCCGATCCGGGAGCTGGGTACATTCTACGAACATCTTCTGGCGATCATCGCCGGTAAATCGGGAATCGTCACGCTCGACACGTTGAGAACATTGACGACACGCAGCCGGATCAACATGTTTGATCGCACCTTCAATCACACGATGGACTGGGCGGCCGGTTTCATGGTCGATTCGAAGCACCACGGCGAAGAGACTGTCCCATATGGTTTCGGGCGATACTGTGGGCGTTCAACGTTCGGCCACGCCGGAGCGCAGTCGTCGACCGGATTCGCTGATCCCGAGAACGAGCTCGTGGTGGCGCTGGTGTTCAATGGAATGCCGGGTGAAGCGGCCCATCAACCGAGACTTCGGGCCATCTGCAACGCGATCTATGAAGATCTTGAAATTGCCTGAGGAGTTCGCAGGAATGATCGAGCCGTGGGCCATCGCGAACACGTTCGTGGAACATGTGCGCACCAGCTATCCGGAAGACGTGGCGCTGGTGGTTGCTTATGGATCCCACGTTTCGGGGACACCGCACGACCGGTCAGACCTCGATATCTATTTCGTCCCTGCTACCGAACGGGGGCGAGAGGCGAGCCTGCAGTTCATTCTGGATGGGATCGGCTACGATTTCTGGCCGCTTGGCTGGGAACGTCTGGAAGGAATCGTCAGGCTGAACGAGCTTCCGATGATCGCCGCGGTGGTCGATGCTCTGATCCTTTATTCCCGAGCGAAGCCGGACACTATGCGGTTTGCTGCGTTGCAGGCACGGATGCGAGACCAGCTCCATTCCAGCGATCTTCCGGTCAAGCTGCACCGGTTCGATCAGATTCTGGAGTCGGCCACCGGACACCTTGGGAACCTGCTCGGTGCTGATGCGACGAGCACGCCATCGACGAGCCTGATGGAAGCCAATGCCCTGGTGGCTGAGATCGTGGCCGGGCTGGCGCTTCTGAACGGGGAGTATCTGCCGCGGAACTGGGTGCAGTGCCGGCCGCAGATCAGGCAGTTTCGACTTCAGCCAGACGGGTTGCCAGATTTTCTGGATCGTTTTCTCAAGGCGTCGAGTGATGAGGAAATCCGGGAGTCCTGCCGTGATCTGGTCGAGGCCTGCTGGCAGTTCAGGAAACTCTTCAGAGCGCGAATACCGGGGGACTACCCGGAGCATTTTGCTGGCTTCTACGAAGAGATCAAGAGCAGCATCAACAAGGTCCTGCATGCCTGTGACGTCGGAGATCACTCGCTGGCGCGCGCTGTCTCCGCCCGACTGCAACACGAGATCGCTTGGCAACTGGCTCGGGTGGAAGAAAGTTCGGTTCCCGGGGAGATGACGCCGGTGTCGCATTTCCGGACGGCATATGATCGAGCCGGATTGCCCGACATCACGGCCATCGCCATCGATGGGGACCTTCCCCGGCTATCGGCTGCCGCCGGGGAACTGGATGAACGCTTTCAGACGTTGCTCAGCAATGAGGGGGTCGAGTTCACCAGCTTCGATTCGCTGGATGCGCTTCACCGGCACCTCAACATCGAGGCTCATGCCAGTGGGGATACTGAGTCGGCTCCTGAGTCTGAGGAAACGGCCCCGGATCAGGCGCCGCGCGATTCCCAGCGGAAGAAGTAAACACTGATCAGGAACCCGGCCACCGCAGTGCCGACCAGTACCAGTATCTCTAGCATCACCGCATCGACCCCGGCACCCCGGATCATCACATCACGCAGGCCATTCACCAGATAGGTTAGCGGCAAGAGCCCAATGATCGGCTGGAGCCATCCCGGGGCGTCATCGGTCGGGAAGAATACCCCGCTCAGGAACATCATCGGCAGTGTGATTAGCGTGCCGGCGGCATCGGCCACATCGGTGTTTCCGGCAAAGGCGCTGACGATGAAGCCGATCGACAGGAATGTGAAGGCGCCGATCACCACAAGGACCGCCATCGCCAGATAACTGCTCGATATCTGGACGTCGAACAGCATGATCGCGATGGCGATGAGGATAACGATCTGGAACACGGAAATGACGACCTGTGTGGTGATTCGAGACAAGATGAACTGCCAGAGCGGGAACGGCGTGCCCTTGATCCGTCGAAGGATGCCCTTTTCGCGGAAGGCAACGAACGTCGACGAGAGTGCCTGAACGCCGTTGGTCATCAGGGCGATGCCGATGACGCCGGGAAGGAAAAACTCGATGAAGCCGAAACTGTCGCCCTCGACATCAGCCACGGTTGGTTGAATCATCCGCGGTTGCCCGGTGATCTCCATCTCTGCCTGCAGCAGGAACTGCTCGACGGCGCTGAGGCCGATCTGGCTGAAGGTGGGGTTGCTCTGGTTGACGTAAATGTCGGCGTCGAGTTCCGCTGATCCGGTTCCGTCGCTGAAGACAATCACCACCAGGCGGTCGCCATCGTCGATCGCACTCAGTTCGTGGTCGCCATCGTTGCGGTAGACCATGAACCCATCGGTCTGCTCCATCTGCTCGGCAATCGCGGTGGCGATCGGGGATGAATCCTCTCCGGCGATGCCGATGTGCAGCCGGGTTTCGCCCTCACCAAAGAGAAACCCGAACAGGACCATGAAGATGACCGGGAAGCCGAGCAGGAAGAACATCGCGGTCCGGTTGCGCACGATCATCTTGAAGTTGGCCACGGTCATCGCCAAGAACGAGGTCATTCGCGTAGCGCCTTTCCGGTGTAGTGCAGAAAGACATCTTCGAGGGTTGGTCTGGTGGTGATGAGCTGGTCGAACTCCATGCGGTGTGCCCGGGTTGTCTCGATAAAGGCGATCAGAGTCTGGTTCAGATTGGACGTCTGCAGCGTCAACCGGTGACCGCTGAGGCTGGCGTTCTGAACACCGGGAAGCTGGGCGAAGAGTGCCTCGTCTGGCTGAACCCCGGTGAAGTCTGCCGAGATACTCCCGGTCGCCTCCAGGGTGGCGATCAGGTTATCGGGGGTATCGCAGAGAATGATCGTGCCGGTGTCCATCACCGCAATCCGGTCGCAGAGCAACTCGGCTTCTTCCATGTAGTGCGTGGTCAGTACGATGGTCTTACCCTGATCGCGAATGCTCCGGATGAGATCCCAGAGGTTGCGACGGGCCTGCGGATCGAGACCGGTGGTCGGTTCGTCCAGAAACACAATTTCCGGATCGTTGACCAGGGCGAGGGCAATCGACAGGCGTTGCTGCTGTCCGCCGGAGAGCGTCTGCGCGTGATCGTCCGCTTTTTCGGTGAGGGAGACCATCCCGAGCAGATCCTGGGTGCGTCCGGGCGAGCCATCGGCCCCGTAGAGCTCGGCAAACAGGCTGACAAGTTCGCCAACGGTGAGGTGATCGAACAGGGACGTGCTCTGAAGCTGTATGCCGATTCTGCGCTTGACGTTCTCGGCATCTCGCACGACGTCGAACCCCGCCACGGTGATCGTTCCGCCGTCAGGCTGGCGCAATCCCTCGATCATCTCAAGGGTCGTCGTTTTTCCGGCGCCGTTGGGGCCCAGAATGCCGAAAATTTCGCCCGCTTCAACGCGAAGAGAAACATCATCCACGGCCATGGTCTGACCATATCGCTTTGTGAGGTTCTGGACATCGATGATGGAGTCAGTCATTCAGTTGCGTTTTCCTGTACCAGTAGGACGAATGCCGTCAACCGAGAGGCTACCGCAGGTGGTGTCTGGAGTCCCTGTTCTGCTGGGCGGTTACGACCTGTTCGAATGGTCAGATTTCGAGCGATTTCTGGCCCATTGGCCTAACTTTGACAGCACATCGCCGAAGCCACGGGACTTGTCATCCGGGTCCGCTGGTGTTGCGCCGAGGCGGTGGGTCAGTCGTTCAACCAGCATAGTCAGAAGCACAGCACTGCCGAGGATTGCGGCGCCGAAGAGCATGAATGTGGTGTCTATCATGTGGGCTGGCTCCAGATGCGCGAGCGATCGCGCCACGGTGTTAAACTCAGAAGACGGAGTGCTACTAACTCCAAGAGTCTACATCAGGAATCTCAGCCGGACCTGATCGCGGCAAACGTGTCTGATCGAGTCAGTCAGACAATGGGTTTCTGTTCAATCGTTCTGGAAACGCGGGCACCAGATGGATCCAGCCAATCTGCTATTCATCATTGCATTCATCGGTTTGCCGATTGCTTTCGGTATCTGGGCAATCATGAGCCGCAGTGAGCTCAAGCGCCGGCGTCCACCGGCCAGGAGTGCGCGCCCGGAACAACCAGTGGAAGAAGCTCCCCCTCCGGCACGCCGCCGGCAAAGACAGCTGAAGCCTGATCCTCAACCAGCCCAGCCAACCGCGCAGTATCCAGCTGCCCAGTTTGGCGCCAGTCAGGAGACCATGCAGGCTCCGGCTGCCCAGCCACCGCCAGTAGCGGTAGCGGCTCCACCTGAACCAGCTCCCCCAGAGCCGGTGGATTACGGTCAATCCGGGACAACGCAGGAGTTGCCGGTGATCGCTGATGGCATGATGCCACCGGAACAGGCACCGGCTGCCGAACAGGAGACGGTGAGCGTACCCGCTGCTGCTCCGCCGATACCGCCTCCGGCGCCGGAACAACCGGCTCCGGATAACGCACAGCAGCCCCCATCGTATGGTCCACCGGTCAGGCGGCGCTACTATCCGGTTCAGTACGCGGGTCGGTCTGGTGGTGTCGTCAAGCGAATGACCCCACTGGACCGCCGGCAACTCATCCGTCGATCACGAGGGTGATCCTGAACGCTTGCACGGTTATGGAGTAGCCAGGCCGAACTCTTCATGGAGCAACGGAACCGCTCGGGCGATCTCCGATTCATTGATCACGCAGGAAATATTCAGCTCGGATGAACCCTGGGCAATGGTCACGATGTTGATCCGGGCATCACCGAGTGTCATGAAGAGTCGCCCGGAGACCCCAGGCATGCCGCGCATTCCGGCTCCAACGATTGCCACTACGGCGACGCCTGGATCCTCCCAGATGCGGAGCAAGCGCTGGCGAATCAGATCGAGCTCGAACTCGTTTTCGAGCATCCGGATGACTTCCGGCGCATCCTCACCCTGAACCACAAAGCTCAGGCTCTGCTGAGATGATGCCTGGGAGATCATGAACACGTTGAAACCGCTTCGCCCGATTGCGGCGAAGACGCGTGCGGTTACTCCGGCGACGCCCAGCAGTCCGGCACCTTCGACCGTAACCACGCTGACGCCATTAATCGAGGTAATGGCTTTCACTGAGCCATTCCGGGCGGGTTCCGGGCCGATGCGAGTCCCCGGATGAGACGGGTTGAAGGTGTTCTTGATCCAGACGGCCATGCCATGCTCGATGGCTGGCTGAACGGTGCGCGGGTGAATAACTTTGGCCCCGAAATAGGCGAGTTCGGCTGCTTCGGCAAAGGAGATCTCCGGCAGCGTTCTGGCATCCGGAACGAGACGGGGATCGGCCGACAGCACCCCATCGACATCTGTCCAGATGAACACTTCCTTGGCATCGAGCAGCGCGCCGAGGATTGTGGCGGCGTAGTCTGATCCACCGCGGCCAAGCGTGGTGACTACCCCGGCCTCGCTGGCCCCGAAGAAACCGGTCACGACCGGGATGGTGCGCTCGGCAAAGATCGGGGCGAACACCTCCTGCGCCTTGCGCCGGGATTCATCCATCAATGGGGTAGAACCGTTGAAAACGCCATCAGTCACCAGGTAGTGGTCGGATTCGACCGGCACCGACCGCACACCGAGTTGCTGGATAGTGGTCGCCATGAGGATGCTGCTGAGCCGTTCTCCGAATGAGACGATCCAGTCTTGCGCCCGTGGTGAGAGATCACGCAGCACCCCGACCGAGTCGATCAGTTGCACACATCGGTCGATGTGTTGCTGGATGTCTTCCACCGCATCGGTGCGGAGAGATTCATCTGGGACCAGTTCATGGAGCGTGCTGAGGTGGCGATCGAGCAAGACCTGATAGAGATCCATTCCGGCCTGCCGGTCACCACTGGCCGCCGAGGTGGCGTGACTCAGCAGGAGGTTGGTGATACCGCCCATCGCTGATACGACGGCTACCGGGGGATCAGTCGGGTCTTCATTGTAGGAATCAACCATGATACGTGCAGATTGCCGGATTGCGTCTGCCGTACCAACCGATGTTCCGCCGAACTTCATGATTTTCATTGTTCGTGATCCCCGTTCCCGTTCGTCATGCAGTGGGTGACCTAACCCTGTCGTTCAGGCGTTCAAGAATACTGGACTTGTCCAGTGTCTGACACCGTTGTTCTTGGTTGGACTGAAGCTTCGAGTGCCTGATCATATGTTAGGATGAAGTGCTGAGTCGTTTTGGGGGCTGATCGGCTCCCGGGTAAATATGGAGGTATTGATGAATAACAAGCTTGTGCTTGAGTATTGCACTTCTTGAGGCTACTCAAAGAAAGCCACCCGTGCGGTGGAACTGCTGGTAGATAAGTACGACAAGCACTTCTCCGAGATTACCCTGAAACCAACCGACGGTGGCCGTTTCGAGGTCATTGTCAATAGCAACACCGTCTTCTCTAAGCTGGAGTCTGATCGATTCCCGGAGGACGATGAAGTGGTGGAGCTGGTTGCCAAGGAGATTGGCGCCAACTAGAAGCTCTGTCTGGTTGCTTCTGCGCTGAACGAAAAACGCCCGGGATGAATCAACATCCCGGGCGTCTTCGTGTTCTGGTGCGGCCGAACGATCAGAATGCGTTGGCGATTATCCATGGCGGACCTGGTGAATCATCGGTTGTTCTGAGTAGTTCAGTGATTCTCTGGCCCAGATGCTCAAGATCGATCGGCTTTCTGATGATCGAATCGACCATCAGAATATCAGCAAACTCGTCTGGCTGGTCCAGTGCTGTGATTGCCAGAATCGGGATATGCCGGCTTGACGGATCCTGTCGCAAGCGCTTGGCAACTTCAACCCCGGTGACAACCGGGAGCATCAGGTCCAGGAGAACAAGATCAGGTTGGCGGAGATCAACATGCTGGAGTGCCCTGAGCCCATCCGGTTCCGATGCCGCCTGAAAGCCTGAGACCGTCAGGAAATCGATGAGCATGGTCGCAATAGAGCTGTCGTCATCCACCACGAGAATTCTGGCCATTGGTGAGACTCACATTCGATCGGGACCAGATATAACACGTGCGTAACTTGAGTATGACTATCAACGTCGGCTGATAGAATAGTCAATTGGTCATGTGAACGACCCGCCCCCCTGTACAGGGTGAGCGATAACGTTCTGGCTCGGGCAGGAGCCTTTCGGGGAGATACGCATGTCGAGGACCACGGATGATCTTACTGCGTTGGATGTCGATGCAGTGGATTTCGAGACAACACGCTTGCAGCCCGTTATTGTTCTTCGGGTGCATGAGATTGCCCTGAAAGGGTTGAATCGTCGCTGGTTCATGCAGATCCTGCGTGAGAACCTGATGTTCGCCCTGCGAGGGCTCGACGTGGCCAATCCCCGGTCCCGCAGCAGTCGAACGTTTATCGATCTCAATGACCTGTCGCAATGGCATGAAGTGCGCGAGCGGCTCAGACACGTCTTCGGCATTGCAAATTTCTCGCTGGCCATCCAGTGCCGTGCCCGGATGCGATCGATTCGGTCGGCACTCCACGCGTTGTTCAAGGTCGAGGGCCTTCCCACCGGGAGTTTCTGCGTGCGTGCTCGGCGAGCCAACAAGAATTTCTCCAAGTCGTCGCCAGAAATCGAACGAGAACTGGGTTCCTACATTCAGCGGCGCAGCGATGCACCGGTCAATCTTCGCCATCCGGACCGCACCTATCGGGTCGAAGTGCTGCACGAAGCGGCCTACGTGAGCAGTGATTCGATCCAGGGTCCTGGCGGGTTGCCGGTAGGCGTCAGCGGCCGGGTGGTGGTGCTGATGTCTGGCGGGTTCGATTCACCAATCGCCGTCTACCGGATGATGAAACGGGGCTGTCATGTCACGATGGTCCATTGTCATGCCCATCCATTTGTCCGGTCGACATCGATCGAGAAAGTCGTTGAGCTGGCCCAGATGCTGGGTGAGCACCAGCGAGACCTCAGGCTGCTCACCGTGCCGATTGGGGAGGCGCAGCAGGCGATTGCGATAGCCAGTGATCCGGCCCTGCGCGTGGTGCTGTACCGGCGCCTGATGATACGCATCGCCACGGCAGTGGCGGAATCCGAAGGCGCTGCCGCACTGGTGACCGGCGAGAGTGTCGGGCAGGTCAGTTCACAGACGCTGGAGAACATCCATGCGATTGGCTCCGCCACGGATCTGCCGATTCTCCGACCGTTGATTGGCTTCGACAAAGCCGAGATCATGGAAGAAGGGCGCCAGCTCGGTACGGACGTGATCTCCAGCGTGCCCGATGACGATTGCTGCACCGTCTTCGTTCCGCAGCATCCGACCACACATGCCACGATCGAAGAATGCCTTCGAGCCGAGGCCGGAATGGATGTCAGCCAGATGGTCTTGCGTTCTCTGGAGCGACAGATCCATTATTCCGGTAACCCTCGGGAATGGGATGTGAACCTCGCGCTGGACACTGTTTCCGCGTAATTAGGATATTCGTCCCGATAGGGCCCGTACTGATCATTTGTGTACATCCGATGGCTGAATCCTGCTGGTATAGTAAGGATTGCGGGCACGGAGTTCACGAAATGAACCAATACGAAGGGCTTCTGCATGTCAACCGATAGTCGTCTTCTTGTGGGATGTGACCGCTGCGGTCGTGTCTCTGAAGCTGAGGCTTCACATGGGACGGCGTATTTCTGGTTTCCAATTGGTCACACGTTTGGGAAAGTTACATCGGCATTCGGTGAGAATCAGATCGATGCCGCCATTTACCGTGATGGTGGATATGTTGGTGTTGATCTGGAGCGATTCAAGGCTGAAAAGGTTGTCGGGGTTATCGAGCCTGTGCTGACGAGCCGGGAACAGGACGATACCCGGGTATTGCCGCTGCAGAACGGATCGCCGAGCGTTGCCGATATGGGCCGGGTGCGGTCCTTCACCGAGTTCGCTGAACTGATCAGATCTGATTCACTTCGCCAGGTGTTGACTGACGAGCGACTGACCTCGCACTTCCAGCCAATCGTGTCTCTGCAGGATCCGACTGAGATCTTCGCGCACGAAGCGCTGCTGCGGGGCATCGACAATGATGGCAACCATCTTTCGCCGGCCGGGCTGTTTCACCAGGCGCGCCAGGCGGGGTTGCTGTTCCAGCTGGATCTGGCAGCCAGGCGTTCGGCGATCATCAACGCGGTTCGTCAAGGGGTCACCAGTCGTTTGTTCGTGAATTTCTCACCGTCGGCGATCTATGATCCGGTCTATTGCCTGCGAACGACTGTTGGGGCAATCCGGGAAGGTGGCCTCGACCGGAGCAAAGTGGTCTTCGAGGTCGTCGAGTCCGATAAAGCGGATGATCCACAGCATCTCCAGAACATTCTGGATCACTATCGCGCTGCAGGATTCAAGGTTGCGCTGGACGATGTTGGCGCGGGGTACGGCAACCTGAATCTGATGAATCGCCTCAGACCGGACTACATCAAGCTCGATATGGAACTGACCCGCGACGTCGATCAGGATCCGTACAAGGCGATGGTCGTCTCGAAGCTTCTGGAGATGGCAAACGAACTCGGCATCGAATCGATCGTTGAAGGTATCGAGACAAAGGGAGAATTCGACTGGGCACGGGATCACGGTGCCAGATACGCGCAGGGCTACTATATTGCCCGGCCCGGCCCGACTCCGAGGACCTCGCTCAATGCCTCTTGATTTTGAACGGTTCGACTATCTCAGTTTTGATGTCTATGGAACGCTGATCGACTGGGAGACCGGCATCGTCCAGTCGCTAAGGCCCATCCTCGAGCGACACCAACTCCACTGGAGCGATGATCAGATTCTCGATGCGTTTGCCGCCACGGAGTCCGTGGCTCAGCGCCCTCCGTACAGCACCTATCGTGAGGTACTGACCAGCGTGCTGAAGCAGATCGGGGAGCAGCACGGGTTTACTCCGGAGGCTGATGAACTCGCTGCATTTTCTGGCTCGGTTCCGGATTGGCCAGCGTTCCCGGACTCCGCGGAAGCGCTCCAGACGCTGAGTCAGCATTTCTCTCTGGCCGTGATCACCAACTGTGACGACGATCTGTTCGCGGAATCGAACCGGAAGCTGGGCGTTGCGTTCGATGTTGTGGTGACGGCGGAGCAGGCCGGAGTCTACAAGCCGGATCTTCGCCCATTTCATATGACGATCGAGCGTATCGGTGGGGATTCAAGCCGGTTGCTGCATGTGGCGCAGAGCATGTTTCATGACCATGAGCCCGCCAAGGAACTCGACCTGACCACAGTCTGGATCAATCGCCGGCACAACAAATCGGGGCTCGGGGCCACCCCTCCTGCCAGCGCGGTCCCTGATCTCGAACTACCGGACCTTCGATCGTTTGCCGCGCTTTTTGGGTGACGTGTTCGTCTCGGGTGGCAACTTTGATGATTCCGGTTTGAGAAATGGCCGAAGATAACCATTGGTGGTGAGTACGAAGTAGTGCGCCCAGGCGATGATTCCGGTCAGCTTCAGCCCATCCTCAATGATGTACTCAAGATTCCAGACATATCGCACGGAGAGCCCCCAGTCCTGAAATCGGGCGGGGCCGATCACGTCGATGATGATCGAGCCTGCGAAACAGGTGAGTGCAAAGAAGAACAACAGAAACGGGGTGCGCCTCAGTTCGTCCCGGAAGATGATCAGCAATCCGAGCGCGATAACCAAGTAGACGCCGACCAGCGCATCTTCCGACACCGGCAGGTACGTCGGAACGACCCATTCATGAAACATGAAGAAGTCATCGAGCGCCAGAAACGCGGTCAGGATGCCCCAGGACAGCAGAAACATCGATTCACGTCTGTATCCCGATACTCGATAGAGCAACGCGGCAGTAAAAAGCGCCGGTATGCAGGCGATCCACCAGATGAAGTTTCCGATGTTGGAGAAGAGGCCGATCCATGGACTGGTCTCGACGATTGCGGCCGGATCACGCCAGTAGAAGCTGAAATCGTTTTCGACCTGTATCGCCCAGATCCCGAATGCGGTGAGTAGTAGCACGACTACGCCATGCAGCCAGAGACCAGGAATACGGCGAAGCTGGTCCATCAGTTGTGGAGACAACAGGTTACCTTGCTGATGGCTCTGCCAGAAATCGCTAGAATCAACAGAGCGTATTGAAGTTGCCCGGCCCCTGCTCCGGGCAGGCAAGAGAATACCATACGGGCTGGCAGCTGCGGGGTGGGTTCGGCGAACTCAGAATGCTGACAAGTGGTATTACGGATATCGTAGTATCCAGGGTGAAAATCAGCAAAAGGTGATACTGCTTTTGGAGCTCTTGACGCTTCTCGATTCTGCAGCTGTCTCTTCCGGGACTCAATTTCCCGATAACTGGGCGACCGTATTGCTCTCGTCACTGGCAATGCTGGCTGGGGTGGTGCTGTTTACTGCTGCGCTGGAGGTCTGGCTGAAGCGGATTCTGGGTCCGGGCGATGGCCCGACGATCCGGAGATCAGCGACGTTGACACTCCCTGCCGGCGCCGACCCGAATGCTGAGCCGCGAGGCCGGCTGATCCCGCAGGAGAACGTTGGCAGGCGTTCCGGTGGGGCATCGCAGATGAACCCGCGGCCGGATCGTCACCGGCGGGTTCGCTAGCTGGGCCGGGTCTCCTGGATTCTCCGACTGATCTGAGCCATATGCACACAATCGTGGGCAGCCATGTGAGTCGTCAGTGACTGCACCGTGATCTCACCAAAGTAGTCATCGTCAGCTACCCGATCCCACTGTTCATCGGTCAACTCAGCCAGGAATTCGAGCTGCGCTCGTCGCACTCGTTCAAAAGCACCGAGTGCATCTTCCAGCGATTCGGACCGATAATCGGACTCTCGTTCGACAGCTTCCGGATCGAATTCGGGTAGAGATGGGCGATCTTCCCTGACCATTCGGGTGACCCGCTCGAATGCGTCCTGCTCGGTATCCCGGAGGTGACAGACGACATCCAGAATCGACCATCGCTCGGTGCCCTCCCCTTGCAGGCGGATCACGTCGTCCGGCAGGTCCCGTATCAGTGCGCGAAGCGTCGTCAGGTTGTGACGATAGACATCGAGCAGTTCGTCGCGAACATCGAAGGGCATCGGCGATCCTCTCCAGACTACCCGGAGTGACGAAATCCCGCTTCGGCCATCGTCAGAGGGTCGCCTTCTTCTCGATGGACAACAGCTTCAACGACCTCGCCGAGGACGACCACTGAATCGCCAGCATCCATTTCGTCGGTAACCCGGCAGACGACATAGCCGAGTGCGTCGTTGAGCACCGGCAGGCCGCTACCGGTCTGATAGTGCTCGATATCGGCCAGTTTATCGCCGACCTTCGCCGCTTTCTTGCCGAAATGCCCTGCCAGGCGTCTCTGTCCGGATTCCAGCACGTTGACGGTGAAGACCTGACTGGATCTGATGATCGGCAGGGAGTGGGAATCTTTCTCCACCGAGACCATCACCAGCGGCGGATCGAACGAGGCCTGACTGAGCCAGTTGGCGGTAAAGGCTCCCGTCTCTTCGCCATCTCGTGTGGTGACGACGTACATGCCGTAGGTGAACCATCGCAGAACGGTCTTCTTCGCGGCGGGATCAAGTGAATCATTGTGCTGATCTGTGGTCACAGAGCACGTAACCTTTCCAGTATGCCGGGTCATCGGTGGTTGAATTATCAGAGTTCCTGAACGAACTGCTTCAGCCAGGCGATGTTCTCCTCGTCACGGCAGTAGCAGACCGATGAGGAGGTAAGGGTTCCCTGGATCAATCCAGCTTCACGGAGGACCTTGAGATGCTGGGATAATGTTGACTGGGCAATTGGCAAGGTATCTCCGAGCGGCCCACACTGACATTCGCCGCGTTCTCTGAGAATCTGCAGAATACGGTAGCGGATCGGATTGGCCACGGCCCGGAGCATCGTGAGCAGGCGTTCATCTGTTGTGCTGGGGAGTTCGATTGACTTCATTGGCGCACCTCCATCTCATCGTCTATTTACGTTGAGTGACCCGGCAATGTCAAGGAGTTCTGATCAGTGACCTTTGAATGGAACGAAGAGTATCTCGCGTTTATCGAGCGATGCCGGGTTGGCCGTCTCGCCACAGTGGACTCGTCAGGAGAAGCCTACGCGGTGCCGATCTGTTACGCAGTTGTCGATTCGGCGCTAGTGACACCGATCGACGAGAAGCCGAAGCGCCGTGATCGGCCGATGAAGCGTGTCCGTAATATTGAAGAGACCGGCCGGGCAACGGTGATCTTCGATCATTACGATGATGACGACTGGTCCAGGCTCTGCTGGCTCATGCTCCGGGGAACCGCCAGGATCATGGGGCCAGAGGATTCGCGACATGCCGGGGCTGTTGCCGCGCTTCGACAGCGGTATCAGCAATACCGGGAGATGCGTCTGGAGAATGCTCCGTTGATCGTTGTCGAGCCCGACCGTATCGCGACCTGGGGGATCTAACCCGCGCTCGATTATGCCCGTTTTCCCCGCCCGGAAGTAGACGCTGGTGGTATGGTCAGCGGAGTAACATACGAATACGGAAGGCAAGAAACAGGACAATGCTGCGTAGTAAATTCACCGTGTTCCTCACCGTGTTTGCGCTGATTCTGATGACTGGCGCGTTCACGGCACTCTCGGCAGATAGCGAGAATCGAACGACCACCGCGGCCGACATCGATGCATTTGCACTGGTGAATGGCGATGAGGTGCTGGAGTCCGATTTTCGCTCCCGCGTGGCGAGTATCCAGCAGAACGTGATGAACCTTGGTGCGGATTCAGAAGATCCGCTCGGTGATCCGATGATCCCCCCGGAAGTGCGGGAGATTATTGAGTCAACCAGCCCGGAGACGATTGCGCTGGCTTCGCTGATCGTCGACATGGCGATTTTCCAGGAAGCGGAGGCCCGGGGACATCTGCCCGACGAAGAACTGGTGGCTCAGCAGGTGGAACAGGAGCGAATGCTCTTCGAGATGATCGAGGAGAATCCGGAGCAGCTCGGGTTCGAGGTCTCCGCGGTTGAGCAGTATCGTGAGTCGATCGATGAGGCCGGAGGCGACGACGTCTACTGGGATGAATTCTTCCCGCAGGTCATTGAGCAGCAGCAGGCTGTTCAGCAATTCCAGATAGCCACGGCTGAAGCTGGCGAGAGCTGGACGGACATGCAGCGTGAGGCGTTTGAATCCGCCGATGTGCAGATCCGGGATCCGGAATCGATCGCGCCAGCGACGGTGGCTGATGCCCGGGAGTACTTGCAACGCGTCTGGGATGTGCAGCAGGGTAGCTAGCGATCTGGCTCGTCATCAACTGGATGCCGCAAGCTCCGCAGGTAATTCACCAGATGCCAGACTTCTTCCTCATCGAGTGAGTTGGCGAATCCAGGCATTGCTGGATCGATTCCCTCACGAATCCACCATGCGATGTCTCCGGCCGGATGTGTATCCATGTGGCTATCGGTCAGATCGGACGGACGGCGGTCGAGGCTGGAAGCCAGATCTCCGGCCCCGGAGCCGTCTTCTCCGTGACAGGCTATGCAATGCTCCCGAAATACGGCCTGGCCGATTTCAACCGACTCGACTGTTCGAGGTATCGGGTTCCAGGCTTGGGCTTCTGGCGTATGGGAGATCCGTCCCTGCCAGAGCGCTAGCACGGTGAAGACCGTCAGGGCAAGAAGCGCCAGTTTCTGCGGACCCTGCTCCTGATCTATCTGGCGTATCCGGTAGAGGCCGACCCCCAGCGCGATAACGAGTGCACCGGTGAAAATTCCGATTGCTGATTGCAAGCCCGAGAAGCGGAGCGGGGGAGGAGGGATCGATCCGGCCTGACGCTGGTCGGAAACACTCAGTTCGAATGACTCCTCGATTGCTCCGAGTTCGAGGTCGTGGATGACGAGATCGAAGCGCCAGTTACCCGGGACACCCAACAACGCCGCCGTGGAATCGAACCGGGCAACATCGGTGTCGATCACCTCGCCATCGGCAGTACAAACGGCCAATGGGGAGAGCAGGATGTCGCGTTGCCCTTCCAGCGTTCCAGGCTGAGAAACGCGAATCAGTGCCTGGGTTGAGTCTGATACCGGTGTATCACGTCCGGCGATATCGGCAGTGATGCGGTTGGTTCCGGTAATGCCCGGAGCGATATGGATAGCTGCCTGGTAGGTGTCCGCGTCTACGTTCAGCGTCACACGTTCCTGGGATGCCAGTATCTGCTCCCGGGCGTTTGGAATGCTGGAAACTGATGCTTCGGCGAACAGAGCCGCTGCCATGAGCACTGGGACCAGGAACAGGATGACTCGCAGCCCTGGTTCGGTCTTTCCCTGATCCCTTGATCGATGAACCCGTACCAGTGCAACTCCGCCGAAGCCGACGGCAATCGCACCGATAATCCCGGCGGTGACCATGCGTTGCCCGAAGTCTGTCTCGATTCCGGAGAGGCTTCGCCCAATGGTGAGATCTGCCAGGTAAAGACTGGTTAGCAGCAGAATAATGGTTGAAACGATAGCTCCAGTAGTCGCTCGGGAAACAAGCTGGAGGAATGCGTCTTGTCGCTCTCGGTGAATCTGGAGATACATCAGTACACCGAGGACGAGGATCCCACCGAGCCAGAGGCTGATTGCCAGTAACCGGAGCCACTGGCTGGCCAAGGCCGCTGCATACCCGAATTGCTCGCCGGAAAGTGATCCCGACATAGCCAGTGGGACCAGGGTTGCTGCGGCAACGAATACCCCCAGCATACCGAGTCGGGAGAGCCTCTTCTTGCGCCAGAGCGCGGGGGTCAGAATCAGTGCCCCGAGCAACATGAGGTGCCCGAGCAAGAGAATCCAGCCAGGCCCATCACCATTGGTCATCGCCAGCTCGAGCGGTGCGCCTCCAGATGACATGCCTGCGACGGTGTGTACTCCGATGCCGGTCAGTGCAATCCCGATTCCGAGTAACGCCAGTCTGCGCAGCCATCGTCCGTAGCGTAAATCGGCCACCAGCGGCCGCACCAGCAGGAGCCAGACGATGACGATTCCGGCCGACAGGGAAGTTCCCAGAAGCTGCAGCCAGGTCCCCGTGACGGTGACCCAGGCCGATTCATCCTCGAACACCGCTTCCGGGGGCATCGCAGCAAGAGCGGCTGCTGCATTGCCGACCTGGAACGTGAAGAAACTGGCGGCGCGCTGATCTCCGGAATCCGACTGCACGCGCCACTGCACGGTGTACAGGCCATCGGGAAGCCTGGTGCCGATGGGCAGGACAAGCTCTCGATCGTTGGAGCCGGATCTTGGCTGGCCGGTGACGATTGGCTCAGCCGCTTCGTTGAGAACGAGAAACTCGCTGGTGTCCACCGCAACATCGGTGTTGAACCGGAGCCTGACTGTTTCAGGCGATTCCTCGATGATTTCGTCATGACCTGGCTGGCTGACATCCAGGCGAATGCTCTCCGCCGCATGGGCGGTTGATGGCACCATCAGGAGGGCCAGATACAGAACAAGCAGCGTAAGCAAGCGAACCGGCCTCTGGTGAATCAGCCAGATCATCGGGATTCACAGTTCATGACGATGACCCGTTGATGAGCCAGCGGACATCGTTGGCCAGATCATCACCATCGGCACTCGGTGGCAGGATCATCGCCAGGTGGCCATCCGGATCGATCAACCAGACCTGCGCTGAATGTCCGATAAGGTATGAGCCATCATCCCGAGGTTCGACGTCTACGGCGATGCTGTAGTCTTCCCAAACCTGCGCAAGCGTATCCGGATCGCCGGTGAGCCCGATCGCGTTATGATCGGCGCGCGCCATGTAGCGGTGGAGCTGTTCCGGCGTGTCCCGTTCTGGATCAACGGTCACGAACAGGAACAGTGCGTCGTCGGCCTGATCGCCAAGGACTTCCTTGGCGTGGCTCATGTGCATGAGCGTTAGTGGGCAGATATCCGGACAGAAGGTATAGCCGAAGAACATGGCGATCACACGGCCATGATGATCCGAGAGACGAAACGGATTTCCTTCATCATCGATCAATTCAAAGTCCGGGGCCTGCGCCGAATCACCGAGGACCATGCCGCGTGGTCCGTCTCCTTTCTCCGCGGTCGCAACGGGTGTCGGTTCCGGTTCGATCTCATCTGAACTACTACAGGCTGTCACTAGCAACCCGAGTGCGATGATCACAATCAGGGCTGGAAACCCTCTGGCATTCTGGGTGGTCAGGTTCATCGCTCCTCCACGGTGATCTCGATAGTCTGATCATCGATCTCCTCGAAGTGAAGAGTCAGCGAGAAGGTGTCCCCAGGTTCCAGATCTCGTGTTAGCCCCATGAACATCACATGATAGCCACCTGGCTCGAGCAGTACCGACGATCCGGCTGAAGCGACGATAGACTGGACTTCCTCCATGATCATCATGCCGTGACCGTGGCTGTCCTGCCCGTGTTCGCTGTCATCAGCGTCGTCATCGTGACTGTTCTGATCTTCAGGTGATTCCATGCGCGTCTGGTGGATCTCGATCGTCTCGGCGATATCGCTGCTCGCGCCGATGAGTGCGACATCGTCATCACCATCATTGCGGATTTCCATGTAGGCGGCGGCGTTGTCGCCCTCAAACCCGGGTCGCCCCCAATGATCTTCGACCGAGACAGAGTCGCGGGAATCCGCGATGCAACCGGCCAGCGTTCCTGCCATGAGCAGGGTAGCGAGCGTCAACGTGATGAACGCTATGCGATTCAATTTGCTCTCCTTGTGGTCACACAGACAGGGACAGGTGATCTGCCTGATTCCGGAATCCGGGCATTCTGGGCGCTGCCACGGGGCAAAGCGCTCAGCGGCGATCGATGAATCATCGATCCACCGGATTCTGCGGACCCGGGTTACCCGGGAATCTGTATCAGGCTGTCTAGTGTGACCGTGGGGGCGGGGATTCAGGCAGGTTAGCAACGCCGGTGAGTACCGGGATACCTGGAAGCGCAACCATGAAGCGATCGACCAGTGGGAAGCTGATCATCGTGTGAGACATCCCGGTGAAAGGATGCGCGACCGATGAACCGGGGACAGAGTTAGCGGTTGACGAGTCCTGGGTATCAAACGCGGCCTGAGCTGGGGTGCCGTCTTCATTCCACGTCCAGCACTCACCGTCGACACCGAGAACCAGTGATTGTCTGGTAAGCAGTTGGAACGCAGCTGGCTGGATTTCACCACGCATCAGAGTCGCGTGGAAGACGGGCGCGGACTCGACCTCGAGGGGATCGAGCGCACTCGCCGCCGATGAGGCAAGCAGATTTCCTTGTGGTGATGCGGTGGCAATCGGATGAGCCACTGGTACCAGGAGCACCGCCAGCGCGATCAACAGTAGAGGGAGCGCGCGTGTTCCGCGACGTGCCCAGACTAACATTATCAATGATTTACCAGTTGTTTTGCTTTGCATCAGTCTCGTTTGATCCAGAAAACGTTGCCTTATGCAAAGCTTATCGCCATCCAGGGATAACTGCCATGCGGAATTATCCCGAAAAGGCTGGTTCGATTCCCTGACGAGACCCGGATCAACCGGGTCTCGCATGGATGATACAGACGGATAGACTACGGCTGGGCCGGGGGCAGGTTTGCCCGTCCGGCTGATGCACCACCAGCCACCACGAACGATTCCCCCGTAATGTGCTCGGCATACTCAGACGCCAGGAACAGCGCCATGTTGCCGATATCGTCTGGCCGACCGGGCCGACCCAGCGGGATTCCCTGCCGGGTAATCTCTTTGTATTCCTCCGAGAGTGGTGAGACGTCGCTCTCGACTTCCACGTATCCCGGTTTGATGATGTTGACGTTGATCCGGTGCTTCGACATTTCGAGCGCCAGCGATTTCGAGAACTGCACGATGGCCGCTTTCGAGGCGCAGTAGTGTGAGGCGTCCGTCCGGGCAGCGTCGGCGGCAATCGAGGAGACGGTGATGATCTTGCCGCGAGTCTCGTTGGCTAGCATGCTTCGGGCGCCGGCCCGGCAGGTGAGAAAACAGCCCCGGGCGTTGGTGTCCATCACGCGATCCCAGTCCTCCACCGTCATGTTTACGACCGAGACGCTCGGGATCACTCCGGCATTGGCGATGACGATATCGACCGGGCCGAACTCCTGCTCAGCGGCATGGACGAAGTTGTCCACCAGCTCTTCGTCCCGTACATCCACCGTGTAGCCGTAGCTGCGTCCCGGCTCCAGTTGCGACAGTGCGCTATCCAGCGCTTCGGGGCGGAAATCGCCGAGACTGACATTTGCTCCGGCATCGTGGAAGCATTTTGTAATCCCGAATCCGATACCGGCTGCGGCGCCGGTGATCAGCACATGCTTGCCTGTGAAATCAAACATCGCTGTGGACCTCCCTGTCCGTTGATCTACGTTGTCAGTGTGTCCGGGCATCCATTCTGTCCGACCGGGGTGTTGCGTGCAAGTAGATGTACCCGTCCACTACGTCCGTGACACTCTGATGTGACTACGGCTGGGCTGGTGGCAGGTTTGCCCGTCCGGCTGATGCACCACCAGCCACCACGAACGACTCCCCGGTAATGTGCCCGGCATACTCCGACGCCAGAAACATCGCCACGTTGCCGATATCGTCCGGTCTTCCGGCCCGACCGAGCGGGATTCCCTGAACGGTAGCTCTTGTGTAGGCTTCCGACTCCGGTGAGGTGTATCTACCGACTTCCACGTAGCCTGGCTTGATGATGTTGACGTTGATCTGATGCTTTGCCATCTCCAGGGCCAGTGACTTCGTGAACTGGGCGACGGCAGCTTTCGAGGCGCAATAGTGTGAGGCCCCCATGCGGGCGGAATCGGCAGAGATCGAGGAAACGGTGATGATTTTGCCGCGGGTCTGGTTCGCCAGCATACTGCGGGCGCCAGCTCGACAGGTGAGGAAACATCCTCGTGCGTTGGTGTCCATCACCTGATCCCAGTCTTCAACGGTCATGTCGACAACCGATGCCGTCGGGACGACGCCAGCGTTGGCGACAACAATGTCGACTGGTCCGAACTCCTGCTCGGCCGCGTGGATGAAATTCTCGACCTGCTGTTCGTGCCGAACATCAACCGTGTAGCCGTAACCTCGCTCCGGTTGAAGCTGTGCCAGGGCACTGTCGAGCGCCTCGGACCGGTAATCTCCGAGGCTGACCTTTGCTCCGGCATCATGGAAGCATTTTGTGATTCCAAAGCCGATTCCCGCTGCTGCGCCGGTGATCAGTACGTGTTTATCGGTGAAATCGAACATCCTCGTGGACTTCTCTCTGTTTATTGATTGCGGATCGTATGCAGGGCACTGGCAATGCTGCCGGCGACTCCGGCATTATGTCTGAGGAGCGCTGTATTGATCCGCAGACTCTCACCGTCGGTGAGCTCGGCAATTCTTCCGAGCACGAACGGTGTCACCGCGCCGCTGGAGATGCCGGACTCCCGGGCTTCCCGGTTGGCCTGATCCACGGCCTGTTGGAGCATTCCGGCGTCATCAAGTGTGATCGGTGGGGGACAGGCGATGAGCATGCCGGTGTTTATGCCGAGATCGCGGTGAACCTGCCAGGTCCGGGCGGCATCGGCCGCGTTCTCGAGTCGCATCGGTGCGCTGTGGCCGCTGGTTCCGGAGAAGAAGGCTGGAAACTGATCGGTCTGGAACCCGAAGACCGGCACGCCCACCGATTCCAGATACTCCAGGGTTCGGCCGATATCGAGGATGCTCTTTACCCCTGAACTGACCACTGCCACTGGCGTCCGGGCGAGCTCGAACAGGTCAGTGGAGATATCGCCCGTTTCGGATGCGCCGACGTGAACTCCACCGGTGCCACCGGTTCCGAAGAGCTCGATCCCGACCTTCGCGGCTATCCACATCGTGCCGCTGACAGTTGTGCCGGCGGTCTGCTTCGTGGGGAGCGCCCAGCCGATCCCGCGGCTGGAGATCTTGACGGTATCGCCGGGTTCCGCCAGCCGGGAGAGCTCATCATCGTTCAGGCCGACCCGGATCATGCCGTCTAGCAGGCAGATCGTGGCCGGGGTGGCTCCCGCGTTGCGTACCTCCTGCTCCATCTCCTGTGCGGTCTGGAGATTCAGGGGATACGGGAGCCCGTGGGTAATCAGGGTGCTCTCCAGCGCCACCACCGGCTGATTGGCGAGCAGTGCCTGTTCGACCTCGGGCCCAGGTTGTATGTATCGGCGGTCGATCTTCATCGGTCTAACTCAGATCCCGGAGTGCATCTTCAATGGCTCTCCGGGCCAGACGCACCCCATGAATCGCCCGGTTTCGTTCTCGACGAAGCCGTGTGACCAGGAGCTGGTAGTCACTGCCGCTGGTGTCCAGGCTGGATAGCTCGGGAATTCGGGAAAGGCCAGGCAGCGGAGATGTCGGCACGGCGAGATCGTGATCGAACTGACCGAGCGCGGTGTAATCCACCGGAATCAACGCGTGGCCGACTTCCATCAGGCACTGGTTGATCCGGCGAGCGCGCTCGTCGTCTGACTCATCATCCGCAACCGTTTGCAGTCGCTGGAGTCGATCAGCCAGCGAATCGACCTCGGCGATGAGCCGACCAAGACTGATCCGGTTTCCGCCGGCCTCCTGGAGTTCTTCGATACGCTCCCGGAGTTCGGCAACGGTCAACCGGAAGTCGAAAGGCAGCACCGGAGTGGTCGTCAGGCGATAGAGCAGGAGCGTATAGATCGAGGCATCACGGTGCAGGTTGTCCGGATCGATCTTGTCGATCGTGTCCTCCGGGGTATGCCACCATGAGCCGAGACCACCACTGGCGCTCTTGCCACCCGCGATCTGATCGTGCAACGCAAGCAGAACCGGGTCAGCATTCTCGGGAGGCTGGGCGGAAAGCGACATCAACGCAGCCGGGATTCCAACTCCCCAGAAGGATTGATCGCCGGCCCGACCGAATCGACGACGGTTCAGGCGCTGCCCGGCGATCGGCTCGATCGCATCACTGACGAAGTCACGCAACTCGGCCATATTGTTGCCTTCAGAGAGTACCGTGGCGTCTTTAGCACCGACAGAATCGACGTTGATGTGGGCCACGCAGCGGTCGTGCAGCTCGAGCCAGAATTCGTCGGCATACCAGGCAGAGCCGGCGTAGCGGGCGTGGGAGTGACCTGACCAGAAGGCGAGTCGAACGCCACGCCGGAGATCATCAATCCGGTTGGCGAGGATGGCGGCAACTTCGAGCATGGTGGCATTGGCGGTGCCGTTGTCCATCGCGCCGTAGTACCAGGAATCGACGTGTCCGCTGAAAAGAACGAAGGTGTTTGCATCGGCGTCTTGCCGGGCCGGTTTGATGTCCGCGGTGAGCAACGGGAGATATCGCCATGCGGTATAGACCTGTGTGTGAATGGTGGCCGTCACCGGACCCTGCTCGAGCAATGCTTTGATCCGTTCGCCGTGTTCGGCCAGAACCGAGACGGACGGGGTACGCGGCAGCAGATTGGCGGTCTCCGGCGTCGGTGTTCCCCAGATCGGCGAGAGCCCACGCTCGTGCAGCCGGCTTCCGGCAACCCAGATAGAGGCGGCAACGCCGGCAGATTCCACGGTCAGGTTGCGGTTTGGCGCAATGATGCCGTCAACCAGGACAATCCGGCCCCGGAGATCTTCACCGGTGAGATCTTCGACGTCGCCGCTACCGGCATCGACGAGCATCGAGCTGATGCCGTCTTCCGGAGTGGAAAGCCCGAAGGCGTGGGTTGCACAGGGGATCTCGATGATCTCCGCATCGCCTGTTGTGAGGGTCAGCGTGGCCGATTCTGGCCAGGAGACGAGTGCCGGGTGTTCGTAGCGCACCGGCTCCAGTCCGGATTCGCGGAGCTGGGATTCGATCCAGTCGAACGCCTTCTTTTCGTCTTCTGTGCCCGAAAGACGTTCCCACTGCGCGATCGATTCAGTGGCGTGCATGAGGCGATCGGTGGATACGGCATCGAGGATCGTCTGTTCCTGATCGGAGATACGCGCCGGTGCCATTGGCTCCCTTTCTGATACAGGATTTCAGGCTGTCACGTAGAATGTCACTGCGATCGGTGAAGCAGAATGGTCTGCGTTTCCGGTCATTGTGATAGAGAATCTGTCCGATGTCGAATAAACAGATGAGGATGGTTGCCAGATGTCTACGCCAGAGCCGAACCGACTCGCAGAAACGAGCGCCTGGCTGCACCGCACCGGTCAGGATATGCGTGCTGCTGCGCATGGACTGAAGGCCGAGCCACCCCTTCTGGATGATGTGGCGTTCCACTGCCAGCAAGCCTGTGAGAAAGCGATGCGGGCGTTTCTGATCTGGCACGGAATTCCGTTCCGGGAGACGCACGATCTGGCGGAGATCGGCGAAGAGTGTGTGGCGCTCGATCCCACGCTGGCTGACCTGGTGAAGCAGGCCGCTCCATTGAGCGGGTATGTCTGGGTATTTCGCTATCCGGGTGGGCCGGAGGAGCCAACGCGCGAGGAAACGAGTGACGCGTTGAACATCACCCATTCGTTGATGCAGGCGATCATCGAGCGGTTGCCGGAGGAGATTCGGGGGTAGGCAGGCAACGGCCCTCACCCCCGGCCCCCCGGTGTCTCTCCCGCTCGATGTAGGGGCTGGCGCCCCTGCCAGCCCGGTGTTCGCACCGAGGAACCGGGTCGACAGAGGCGTCGACCCCTACATAGATTTTTGCATGATGACTCCGAGGGTGAGGGCCAGTCTCAATCAGACAGTTGCTCGATTGCCTGATCCACGAATTGCTCCAGCTTCCCCAGCATCTCGAGTTCCCGCTCCTCGGGGAGACCCCAGCCGCGCACAGCTCGGGCGAAAGTCAGTGCCATTGCCAGATCCCATTGGGGAAGTGTCGCGAGGTCGATCGTGTTTCTCGCAACGTACTGCCGGGTGAATTCCTCGCAGAACATTGCTCCCCATATCCAGTAAAGCTCCAGCCGGGCTCGAGCCAGTTCGATGACCGGATCGGCGATCATCGCGTCTTCCCAGTCGATGATGGAGACGATCCGGGAACCTTCCCAGAGCAGGTTGCCGCGCCAGTAGTCGCCGTGGAGCAACGTGGGCTGGTTGACGGTGGGGATCGGCGTGACTCGCTGCAGGACCTTGCATATCTCGCGAACCAGTGCCGAATCTCCCGGTCGGTGTTCCAGCCGATCGGCGGACTGATAATCGACCGAGATCAGGAACGACAAATCGGCTGATTCGAGGTCCAGTTGATGAATCTGCGTCAGCCAGTGGGCCATCTCAATGAGTTCCCGGTCAGTGGGTGGCGATTCACTGGTGATCCGGATGTCTCCCTCGACGAATTCGACGACGATTCCGACGGCAGGATCGACGAAGATCGGCGCCGGGACCGGAATGCCGGCTGCATGCAGCGTGGTGAGCAACTGAAACTCATGCCGGGCGATGTCGGGGTCACGGGCGCGATCCCGGTCACCGTGCTGGCGCAGGACGAAGCGTTCTCGCTCGCCATCTGGCGTCTCGATCTCGAAGGCTGTGGTCTGGGCCGAAACGCCACCGGTCAGTGGCCAGTGGTGGATCAGCGTTGCACGGGGATCGATGGCCTCGATGAGTTGCGTTAGTGGGCTGGTCAATGTGGCAGGCCCTCACCCCCGGCCCCTCTCCCAATTTTGGGAGAGGGGAGTGAATTAGGTCACCCTCAATGCTGGTAGAGGGGAGAACGAACGCGGACATCGGATGTTTTCGCTACCACTTCGGCCAGGTTGGCAGGAAATCTGGATCGCGCTCACGCATAGCGGCGACGTCATCGCGGGCCAGGTTATCGCCGCGGTTGGTATAGAGTTCGGCCGCTTCGGCGAGCTTGTCTTCGTTGATCGTGACGCCGAGCCCGGGCGCATCGCTCAGGGTCACATGGCCGTCCCGGAACTGGAAGATGTCGGTCTCGTTCACCACATCATTCGGGTTCCACGGATAGTGGGTGTCGCTGTGATAGACCATGTTCGGCACCGTCGCTCCCAGGTGGATCATCGCTGCGAAGGAGATCCCCAGGTGATTGTTAGAGTGCTGCGAGTAGCCCCATCTCAGTGTCTGGCAGATCTTGCCGACATCCCGGAAGGCCAGCATTCCGCCCCAGCCATGATGGTCCCCGAGGACGACCTGGACGGCGCGTTCCCGGAAGGCCACCGGGATGTGATCGAATGCCGTGACACACATGTTCGTGCTCAACGGGATCGGTGTATGGCGGGCGACCTGTGCCATGCCCTCGATGCCCAATGTTGGATCCTCGAGATACTCGATGTCCAGATCCCGGAGCGCCTCGGCGACCCGGATCGATGTCTCGACCGACCAGCAGGCATTGGGATCGAGCCGCAGACCGGCTTTCGGGCCGAACCGATTCCGGAGTTGTCGGACGGTCTCGACCTCTTCGAACGGGTCGAGCACGCCACCTTTTACCTTGAAAACCGTCATCCCGTAGCGTTCGTGAAACATCTCGGCCTGTTTGACCAGCTGCTCCGGCGTCAGCGCTTCGCCCCATTCATCGTCGCCGGCCTCCTTGTAGAAGAGATAGGCCGAGAACGGAACTTTTCGACGAACCGGGCCGCCGAGCAGTTCGTAGACCGGCCGGCCGGTGGCTTTTCCGATGAGGTCCAGGCAGGCAGTCTCGATCGCGGCAAAGACCCGCGGGTTTCGCTCGCCGACCAGCACACGCAGTGCTTCGAGGTGGTACGGATCTGCCCCGACTACATGCTTCGCTGCGGCCCGGAGTTCCTGCACGTAGAGGCCGCCTCCCGGACCTTCGCCGAGCCCTTCCAGCCCGTCTTCAGTCCGGATTCGGACGACTGCCCGCAGGAATGTCGATTCGTGGACACCGTGGTGATTCAGCAATGGTGGATCCGGACAGGCGACCGGTGTGACGATCATCTCTGAGATCCGGAGGTCTTGACGCGAGCCCGCGTTGCTCGACATAGGTGGCGATCCTTCCCGTGGTGCCGATCAGCTGACACGAGAATGAGCGTCAGGTTCACGGCATGGATGATTGTCGGGTGTATGAATCCTTGTACCACGAGTCGAGGAGGTGCGCACGTCGAGTCGGGCGAACTGACTGCACGAACCGGAGAGCAGCCAGTTCGGTCGAGTGAGCTATTTTCGGGCGCGCAGGATCTCCCAGGCACGCAGGGTCACCAGAGCGGGAATCGCGATCAGCGGCAGCGAATTGATGGCGTGCAGAGCGGCCAGCGGGCCGATATCGATGTAAGTCAACATAACCTGGGCGATGTACAGCGCAGCCGCAATTGCAGAGAGGACGATGAACGGCCGACTCAGGCGGGCAATGATCGCCAGTACCGGCAGGATCAGCGCGAACAGCGAGACGATCCGGCCAAAGAAGACATGGTCGCTCCAGTAGAGGCCAGTGTCGAAGGTGCTCAATCCGGCGAGAAAGAGTTGAATCACTGAGCCGACCGCGAAGATCGCTCCAACCACCAGAAACGCCCAGGTAAGACCTGGCCGAGTCACGATCCCGGGTAGCTGATCAGCAGTGTTCATCGTGCGAACCCCTTTCTGTTGGGAATTGTCAGATGCCTGGCCATCGATAGCGTGGGCCATTCGGCGCCACACGGGTGTTCTGGAAAGTATGCACCTCGGGAGTGATGTGCCGCGCCACGACTTCTCCGATACTTTTGCCGGAAAACCCTGTCGCTGGTGCGATGTCATGCAATTGTCGCGCTCATGTGACCAACGTTACGGCTCCCCAACGAGTTCGTCGCTAAGATGAGAGTAAGGGGTCTGACACTCCCTGAGCTGGCGGTTTGCCAGTGGTGACAATCAGACGGGAGGCACACGATGACGCGCGAATACATCCCCCGTGATCCCCGCGAAATGGTTGAAGAAGAGCTGTTGCGAGATCTGATGGAGCGATATCCTGACCTGATGCCGATTCTCGATCGGATGGACATCAACTTCGAAGGTCTGGAGAACAGAACACTGGCTGAGGTTGCTCGTATCCGGGGATATGAGTCCGGTCCGATGCTGGATGAGGTTGCCCACGCAATTCGAACAGGCAGGCGACAGTAGCTGATGAAGCGGCGTCGCACGATCGTTTATCGAACCGATAGCAGGCGGACCGTTCGTGCGCCATCGGGTGTCAGACAGTGGACCCGATAAGCGTCCGGATGGTCCGCGCTGCATTGATCTGGCTGGCAATCGGGTTCACATTTGGTGGACTGATGCTGGCCGATGCATCTGTGCCCGGAAACTGGCGCGCCTGGTTCGCTCCAACCCATGGACACGTCCTCTTCGTTGGCTGGTTTCTCCAGTTCGCCGTAGGCGTTGCCTACTGGCTCTTGCCTCGCAAACGGACTGATATTGCGCCGCTAGGCTATAATGAGCGCACTGCATTCCTGAGCTTCATTTTTCTGAACATCGGATTGGTGATTCGCGTGGTGGCCGAACCAGCCCCGCGAATCGGGTACATGTCGAGTGGGATCGATGAGATGCTGATCGTATCGGCAATTGCGCACGTCGGGGCGATCGGCATCGTCGTTGTACAGCTGTGGGGTCGTGTAACTCCACGTCCTGTGCGGCGAAAGAACCGTGAATCGACGTAGCTCTGGCATTTCCGCTGGCTGGCAGGCGGTGCGCTGGAGTCTCGCTGAAAGGTTGGGAGCGTATGGCATGTCCGCATCCGCTGGATCCACTCTGTGTGGCTCTAATGCTGAAGTTGACAAACGGTTCGACGGCAGTCGATGACATCGCGCAGGATCTCGAGGTCGATTCGAGCATCATCCGGGAACGATTACAGCGTCTTTCCATGCTAGGTGCAGTCAACTGCACGAGCCAATCCGACCACTGCGAACTGCTACCGGAAGCACATCGAATTATTCTCGAGGTCTCGACGTCCGGACTGAACCGGAGTGGCTATGCGCCGCCGTTGCGAGAGAACGGGAGCTATACCGTTCGCCTCAACCGCTTGCGCCAGGATCCGCTATTCGAGGTGCTTCCCTGTGACGAACTGCAGTGGCTGGCGAGGGTCTCGCGAACGCAGTGCCTTGCCCCCGGAGAAGTGCTATTGCTCGAAGGCGATCAGTGCCAGGCAATGTATATCGTGGAACACGGGACGGTTCGGCTTAGCAAGGCGTCGAGCAGTAGCGCGTTCGGGTTCGGGCGTGAGCAGACGATCAGGTTGATGGGT
The DNA here is from genome assembly GCA_007695115.1 of Sphaerobacteraceae bacterium. GTDB lineage: Bacteria > Chloroflexota > Chloroflexia > Thermomicrobiales > Thermomicrobiaceae > SLMJ01. The sequence continues at coordinate 19,335 of REEK01000128.1, read as the reverse complement.
CCGGGGGATTCGTTCAACGAAGTTCCGGTGTTCGATGGCGGAGTTAACCCGGTCACCGTCGAAGCACTGGATGAGACGTGCGTGATCGTGGTGCCAAAACGGGAAGTTCAGGAGCTGGTGGAGCGTAGTTCCGAGTTCGCCTCGGTCATCATCCGGATCATGAGCCAGCGCCTGCGCCACATGCTGGCGATGATCGAAGACGTTTCGATGCGCGATGTCACCGGCCGGGTGGCCAAGATTCTCCTGCAGGTGCAGCAACCGACGGTTGGTGTTGGTGCGGGCGTCAAGACCGGCCGTCGTCTGACCCAGCGTGAGATCGCCGAGATGGCGGGAACGGCTCGCGAGGTCGTTGCCCGGGCCCTGAAGAAGATGGAGCGGGCTGGTGCGGTGACCGTGCATCGTGGTGACGTGCAGATTCTCGATGTCGAGTTGCTGGAGTCGTTCACCTGAGCCCGAATGCCCGAAATACGGGATTGACAAAGAGACGAACGAGAAACCGGGAGCCCGCAACAGGCTCCCGGTTTCTCTGTGCCGGGGTTCGTGGCTACTCGATCGTCCAGGTAATGGTGCTGAGCTCGAACCAGGACGTGGCGTAGAGAATCATGAATAGCACCAGGAAGGCGAAGACGAGGATCAGCGTCCCCGGGAACTCGAACCCTCGATGGTGGCCGTGACCTTCGCGGGCTGCTTCACGGGCCGATATGTCGGCTGGTGTCAGCGCGTCCTTGTCGATTCCGGGCAGGTGCGGAGTGTCGGTCTTCTTGCCGAGGAATACCGTGGCTACGGCGTTGACGATGTACATCGCTCCACCGATACCGGCGATCAGTGCCCCGAGTCCGAGTCCGACCAGCGAGATATCGATCTGAGCGCTCTGGAAGATATCGGTTGCCAGCGGCATATCGCCAAAGGTCGAATCCCAGTGGCGTCGGGACATGCCAGCGTGTCCGGCAAAACCGGTTCCGAGTCCCCAGATCGTCATACCGATTGCGAAGACATATGGCTGAACCTTCGCCATACCCGGGAAGACATTGTCTCGTCGGAAAATCAGCGGGATCAGGTAGTAGCTCAGGCCCATGAAGGCGAGCGTTGTACCGGCAACCACGGTCATGTGGAAGTGGGCCGGAACGATCAGCGTGTTGTGCTGGATCATGTTGATCTGCACGGTTCCCATGATGACGCCGCTGATGCCGCCCATCACCCCGAAGAGCCAGAAACTGAGAACCAGAGATGAGAACCCGGGTTCTTTCCACGGCGCTTTCTTGAGCCAGGTGAATATTCCCTGACCGAAGCCCTTGCGACGCTGAGCCATCTCGATGGCTGCCGGGATCGAGAGTGCGTGAATCATACTGCCGATCGTCGCCCCGTAAATGAAGTAGCTGGTGTTGATGGCTCGGCTGAGCTGGCTGAAGCCGGGATCGACCAGAATGTGGTGGATCGCTCCCATGTGGATGAAGAGAATGATCAGCAGGAACGCAAAACGGCTCACGCCTTCGTTGACGGGTCGTGCGCCGACGGTCAGTGCCGCCAGGACGTACCAGACCCCGACCATCGCCACGAGGTTGATCTGTTGAGCACCGTGGCCGAAGCCCCAGAACAGCAGGCGATAGACGCCGGCATCGATATGGCCAATCAGGCCGATCGACCACAGATAGGTCGGGATCAGCGCGGCGGCACCGGAGACCAGCGTCCAGAGTGCCAGGACCGCAGCGGCGAGCATGGCGAATGTGAACAATGGCAACGGGCCGACCTGGCCGCGATAGCGGGCATTGACGAGCTCGATGAAGAAGGCGATCACCGCGATCAGTGCGCCAACGGCGAAGGTGATGAAGAACAGATAGAACCAGGATGTCGCTTCGAGTGGCGGGTAGGCCGTGAACATCACGGTGGCTTCACCGCTGAGCATAATGATGATCAGCGCCAGCGCGCTCACCAGCATTGTGCCGAATGCGATCCACCAGACCTTCGGCATCAACAACCGGCGATTGAGGATCACGGTGATGCTGAAGATCAGCCCGGCAACCTCGAAGAAGAGAATCCAGAAGATAAGCATCGCTGCGCCGTGGGCACCGGTTACCCGGTAATACCAGTCTGCGCTGAGCAGATGGACCATTTCCCATCGAGTCAGTGCGATCAGCATGGCCATGATGCCGCCGAGTGCCAGAAACACCACGGAGACCACTGCGTTGACCATGATCAGTTTTTCGGCGTTTCGGTCAATCGCCAGATTGGTGATGTTGCAGCGGCGCATCAAGCCGGCGAGGATAGAGTCGTTCGTACTGTTTGCTGCCTGTGCCGTCATGTTTCCCCCGGAATCACGATCAGGGCGAATGGATCGATATCCTGATCCACCCGCCGCGGCGTAGTGGACGATGGAGCGCTAGTCGACAACGATGATCTGCCCGACCATCAGATGGTGGCCAAGGCCGCAGAATTCGTTGCAGACGATGGTGTATTCACCGGTCTCGTTCGGTGTCATCTCCAGTCCGGTGATGAAGTCAGGCAGCACCTGAAAGTTGACGTTGTCTGGCTGGAGCGAAAAGCCGTGCTGGACATCGATGGACGACATCAAGATCCGGTAGGTCTCGCCACGCTGGAGCTCCAGCACTGGCGTCCACTGAAACTGTGAAGCCTGAAGGAAGATATCGGTATCGGGTGGTGGTGACACTACCGGCACTCCTTCGAGCTCGCCGGTCTGGTGCTCTTCGATGAATGCTGCAGTGTAGGCCTGAAACTCGGATGGATCGACCCGGTAACTGTGAATCTGGTTTTGCTGCCCGCCGATTGCTGGCCAGATAATGACCATCATCACGAACATGCTGACAGCCCAGACGGCCGCAATGCCGATCCACAGTTTTTCTTCGCGTCCAGCTGGTTTCCACCAGTTAGGTGGCGGCGCAACGAGTGGACTGCTTGTCTCTACCATTCGTGGTCCCCTTCCCCCGCTATGGCTCGTAGATCGGCACGCTGGCGAGATCCATCAGTCCCCAGACAAGGTAGAAAAGCGTTGGGACAACGAGTCCCAGCATGAGGATGAGGAAGATGTCATCGAATACGATCTGTTGCCAGCGTGGGCGTTCCTGTTCCGGCTGAGCGTTTTCGCCGGTCGTGTTTTCGGCATCCATCGCACTCCCCCGATTCGTGTGACAGTGATTCAGCCGCGCATTTGAATGTGGAACGTGATGCGTGCTGCACACTGTACTCGGTGCGCAGAAACGAGGATGTGACTCAGGTCACACCTGGCGGGTACCGGCCGGATTAAGATCTCATCAGCGTGATGTCTGGCGGAGGAACAGCGATGACTACTGGCGTGCTCTTGCACCGCTTCTACGACGGACCGTTTCTGCTGGCGTGGGATATCGAACCGTACATTGCGCTCGGGTTGATCTTTTCGGCCGGGCTCTATGCGCTGGCGTTGCGGAGAATTTCTTCGCAGGGCACGCGCTCGGTGCCGCGATCCTGGCCGGTATCGTTCTACGCGGGCCTGGCGTTCTTCGCATTTGCGCTCGCCGGGCCGCTCCATACCTACAACGAGAACTCGTTTTCGCTGCACATGGCCCAGCATGTGGTGATGATGCTGATTGCGGCCCCGCTGCTGGTGCTGGGACGCCCAGTGCAGGTGGCGTTGATGGCGATCTCTCCGTCACGGAGCGGTGCCGTGATGAGACCGGTGCTCCGCCAGGGCTGGGTTCGTAGCCTGTTGACGGTGGTAACCAACCCGATCGTCGTTTTGCTGCTCCTCAACGTCAATCTGGTGATCTGGCACCTCCCGGCCTTTTACGTTGCAGCGCTGGAAAGCACGCTGATTCATGAGATCGAGCACATCCTCTTTATGGGGACAGCGCTGCTCTTCTGGTGGGTGATCATCGATCCGGTGCCGCGACATCACCGGGTTCGACCAGATCTGGCGATCGTTCTGCTGTTCATCTCTGGAGCAGTGGGAGACCTCGTTGCGCTGTATCTGATCTTCGCACCGGAGGTGATCTATCCGTTCTATCTCGGTACCGAAACACTCTGGGGAATGAGCCAGCAGGCAGATCAGCGGGTTGGTGGCGTGATCATGCTGGTGGTGGGGACGATGGTCTACTTCGGGGCGACGTTCTGGCTGATTGCTCGCAACTATGGAACGACTGACGTCCCGGCAATCGGAGCTGTTGCTCCAGAGCAGGAGCGGTCGCCATCGACCGGCTAACGGGCGACGTGGATGCAGAGGTTTTCCGATTGCTGTGTTAGTCTCAGGCGTGTCGTTACAGCAATCAGGAGGAATCATGGCCCGAACTTTCGAAATAGCACCATGGAGACAATTCGCCAACTGGTCCGTCGCCCGGCTTCTCCGGCTCGGCGTTCCGATGGGCAATAACTATCTGTTGACCGTACCGGGACGTAAGACGGGAGAACTGCACAGTACGCCCGTCACCCTCGTCGAGCGGGATGGCGAGCGCTATCTGGTGGCGCCGTATGGGATCGTCGACTGGGTGCACAATGCCCGTGCGGCCGGGAAGGTCACCCTCTCCCGGGGACGTGTCCAGGAGCATGTCGACATTATCGAACTGGAGCCGGCTGATGCTGCGCCGATCCTCAAGCAGTATGTGCATGAGGTGCCGATCGTCCGGCCGTATTTCGATGCCGACAAAGACTCATCCCTGGCACATTTCGAAGCTGAAGCGCCACGCAAGGCGGTCTTCCGGCTGGTGGTGTAGGTGGATTCGCCCGACGGAGCCCACACGTTATCCTGAGCGAAGTCGAAGGATCTGATGGGTTCACGCGTTCCAGGACAAGAGCCCTCACCCCGACCCTCTCCCAATGCTGGGAGAGGGAGAAGGTTTTGCGCGTACCAGGCAGAGTGAAGCCGATTCACCGCAACCCGGTTCCCCTGCGCTATCCTGACCTGCGTCCAGCAACACTATCCCCACGTTATCCTGAGCGAGGTCGAAGGATCTCGGATCTTCGCGGGCGGCCTCTGGAGAGACGGATACGCATTGGGCGTCAGAGATCTCTCGACAAGCTCGAGATGACGTAGGGGGTGGGCTCGCGGTGACACGGTGGTTGGAGGGCTTGCGGGAACGTTGTTTCTACGTTGTACGACGGCCCTCACCCCTGCCCTCTCCCAATGCTGGGAGAGGGAGAAGCATTCGTTTGCAAACATTGTCATCCTGAGCGGAGTCGAAGGATCTGAGGGTTCCGACGCTGTCCGCCTCCGAACAGACGTGTACGCGACCGACGTCAGAGATTCCTCGACAAGCTCGGAATGACGTGGTGGTGGGCGTTCGAAGTGACCTCGAGAAACTACTCTCGCACCGCGTGGCATTCCTCGACGAGGATCCCATTGACGATCTCGATCTCTCCGGCGCGTCCGAACTGGGCGATAAGATCTTCGACCCGATAGTCCTGCCAGGACGTTGACTTCGGATCGTTCCGGGCGCCCATTACCAGGGTGCTGACCCCGCTCAGCAGAATTGCGCCACAGCACATCGGGCACGGTTCGAAGGTGGTGTAGAGCGCACACCCGTGGAAGTCGATCAGCTTCAATTCGTCCCCGGTAACCCGGAGCGCCACGGTCTCGGCGTGGGCGGTGATGTCGTTGTCCGTGTAGACCAGGTTGCGTCCCCGCCCGATGATCTCTCCGTCCCGGACAATCACCGAGCCGACGGCGCTGTTTCCTTCGACTTTTGCCTTTTCCGCTTCTTCCAGTGCAACTCGCATGAACGTTTCGTGGTCAGTCGTCATCGGAATCCTCCCCAATAGATCTCTGCCTCTGCCGGTTTATTCCTGACGCCAGGCTGCGGGACGACGGGCAATGTGCGTGTCGTTCAGTAATCCACCATACCCGAGTCGGCTGATCAGCGCATTGTCGATCGTCTCCCCGGCGAGCGCGTAGGGCAGGAAGAGGTCGATGATCGACAATTTGCCGTACATCTCACAGGAGGCCAGCCCGAAGAAATGGACATCGTCTCTCCGGGCAACCCAGAACATGGTGCCGGGGTCGATCGGGGCGCCGCGTCGAACCAGGGTGGCGTTGATCTGCTCGAGCGCGATCAGAAACGGATCTTCCGGATCCAGCACGATCGAGCCGGCCACCAGAATCAGTTCGATCCCAGCGTCCAGCAATTCCCGATACGTGGCCGCGATGCCGGCCGGGTCGTCCGGGATCTTCCGAACCTCGCTGAGTTCCGCGCCGTAACGCTCCAGCCCGGCCGCCAGATGCTTCGAGGAGACGTTCAGGTTCTGCTCCCGGATGCGATCTCCGGCCAGAAGCGCGACGCGTTTTCTGGCGAATGGGCGGACCTGAATCACCGGGGATCGATCGATACCCTGCAGTGCCTGCTGAACTGCGGCCGAGGAGACCAGCAGTTCGCTCGCTTTGATGATCGCTACCGTCTCATCTGGCTCGACGACTCGCCCATCCAGTGCGGTGGCGATCAGGGTCAGGCCGGTCTCGTTGAGACGGATCACGGCCTCGGCATCGATCCTTAGCACACCTGTGGTGGCAGTTCTGAGATCTACCTGTCCCTGATGGGGCTCGGTCGACTGCAACCCGGAGCCGACCAGCGCGCGGGCGATCTGTTCGGAGGCCGCCTCCTGGGTGATGTCGTCTTCGTCGGGAACCAGAAGGTGGAGCTCGGTATCCCCGGCGCTCTGGGGAATGCGGCCTAGTGCTTCAGTGAGTGGCGTGCCACGTCTGAGTGAGACCCGCCCGTTATCCGTCTGGAGTGTCAGATCCCGACAAAGGACTGCGCCCGGGAATGAAGACGGGGATAGATGGCTTACCTGTTCTCGCGTTCGTCGCATGTCTGATCGCTCTCTGCATGGTAGTGATTCATTGCCACCTCTTCTCACAAGATTATCAGCCATTGTTCCAGTGCTGGCGAGTCAGGCGTGGTAGCTCCGCAGTTGTCAGGCCGAGGGGAATTGCACGTGCTACCGCAATGAATTGTGCAAATAAGTACGATTGTACCCATGTATAGGGTATTCGGGCTAAAAGGTAGGATAAGGGTACGTATTGTGCGTAACCAAACAGTAACGATTACGAACAGGTGCAATGTCAGGCCCAGAGTCGAATTCTGGATGATCTGACAGGTTATACCCTCGAAGGGATGGGTCCGATGGGAGCAAGCCGACGCACGCTGATATCGATTTTTGCGCTTCTGGCGCTCATGATACCGGTCTTCGCCGTTCAGGCGGATACGGTCGATCCCGCAAATGAGCACTTCGAACGAACGTGGGAACGCACGGATCGGCCGGTGGATACCGATCAGGTGGATCGAACGTGGATGTGGGGCCCTGGCGCCAATACCGGGCCGATGTGGGAACAGTATCTTGAGTCTCCCGACGGCCAGCGAGAAGTACAGTACTACGACAAATCCCGTATGGAGATTAATCTGACTGGCGAGCCAGAGGATTCCGTCTGGTATGTCACCAACGGTCTGCTGGTTGTCGAGATGGTGACCGGTCGTATGCAGATCGGTGAAGATTCCTGGGAGCCGCATGAAGCCGAGACCAACAATGTGGCTGGCGATCGGGACGGGGAAACCGGACCGAGCTATGCCGATCTTGCCGGGTTGCTCGATCCGGTAGATGACCGTGGACAGGATGCGATCACCCAGATCGTCGATCAACACGGCGAGATCAGTGAAGACCCCGGCCTCGCCGATCAGGGCGTCTACACGGCCCACTTCGATGACATTACGGGGCACAACGTGGCCGAGCCGTTCTGGGAGTTCATGACATCCTCCGGGCTCGTCTACGAATCTGGTGAGTATGTTCAGGGCGCGATGTTTCTGAACCCGGTGTATGCCACTGGCCGCCCGATTACCGAACCGTACTGGGCACATGTTCCGGTCGGTGGGGATCATCAGTGGGTGCTGCTGCAAGCGTTCGAGCGTCGAGTTCTGACCTACACCCCAGGTAACGATGAGGGCTGGAAGGTCGAAGCTGGCAACGTTGGCCGACACTACTTCGAGTGGCGCTACGGCTATCCGGTGGATCACGATCCGCCACCGTCCGACGACTCTGCTGATGATGGTACCGGCGGGCCAGGAAATGGTGGACCCGGCAACGGTGCACCGCCACCAGGAACCGGCGATGACAGCGCCGACGATGACAACGGGAACGGTGTCGACGACGATAACGGCAATGGCATCGACGACGACAATGGAAATGGCATCGACGACGGTGACAATGGAAATGGCGTTTCACCTCCCGACAACCTCGGACTGGGAATCCATGCAGACGTCTCTCTGCTTGGCTCCCCGACACTGACCGCCACAGTCAACCTCAACAACCCGAGTGCCTGGGCCGGTGACGTTCAGCTGGTCATGACCTGCGACGGTGCTGAAGTCGACGACGCACTGGTCAACATCGATGCAAGTGGCAACCTGGAAGTGGAGCTCGAGCATCAGACGAGTGGTCTGTTGTCAATCGATGTATGCACCGTAACTGCGCTGATCGGCGACACGGTGGTCGACTCCGGAACGATTGTCGTTGTGGATATCCTCCCGAATCTCGGAGACGTGCTCAACGTGGATCTCGGACTGGAGGGGGCTCTTGAAGTCAATCTCATTGGTTCGAACCTGCTAACGCTCAACGGAACCCTGACAAACGAGAGCGATGTTGATCTTGAGGTCACACTGGAGGCAACTGATCACAGCGACTGGAGCGACGAAACGACGGTCACGCTCGGGCCCGGACAGTCCACCAGTTACAGTTTCGATCGGGACGTTGGAGGATTGATCAGTATCGACCAGTACACGGTAACCGCATCCGCCCACGGCGTGGAACTGGACTCGAAAACGATAACGAGCGTCAACGTTCTGTAAGATGTTCGCTTTCTGGTAGATAAGGTGCCCAGTTTACCGGAAGTCGGATAGAAGCCGGTAAGAGGAAAAAGACGACGCCCCGCGGTCAAACCGCGGGGCGTCCGCCGTTCTGAGGTCTAGCTGCCCAGCCCCTCGAGCGGGACGTGAGTCCGGGTTCGCTCCTCGAACGCGTTCATGTCGGTGGTCTGGTAGACGTAGGTAGCGGTGTCACCGGTGGATGCGGCGGTGACCTGTCCTTCACGATCCATGGCCACGATGTTCATGGTGTTCGAGCGTTCGGCAAATGGATCGGCAAGCTGGTTGAGGTCTTCCATCGCTTCACGAACGGCAGCATCGAGTGATTTTCCGTGACGGAGATACATGATGACGCTGTGAGCGGTTGCACTCCGGATTGCCATCTCGCCACGGCCGGTGCAGGCTGCGCCACCGAAGCGGTTGTCGGCGTAGTTGCCGGCACCGATGATTGGGGAGTCGCCGAGTCGGCCTGGCCATTTGAATCCCCAGCCACTGGTGGAGACGGCGGTGACGATATCGCCGTTGTCGTCCCGCACAATGACGTTGGTGGTGCCGTAGATCTCTTTGTGGAGGAGTTTCGCCCAGTCGGCGACCGCCTTGTTGAAGAGCTCGAAGCGATCTTCGTCGATTTTCTGCTCGCCCGGGCCGCCGCTCTCGATGCGACTTTTCCAGATATCGCGAGCTTCATCAGTGAGCAGCTCAGCGGTGCTGAACCCGTGATGCTTCGCGAAGAGCTCGGCGCCCTCACCGGCCAGCATGACGTGTGGGGTGACTTCCATCACCTTGCGGGCGATTTCGATCGGATTGGGATAACCCTTGATCGCTCCGACTGCGCCTGATGCGAGGTTCTTGCCGTGCATGATGCTGGCATCCAGCTCCACCTGACCAAGCAGGTTGGGGATGCCTCCGGTTCCGACGCTGTTGTCGTCCAGCGAATCTTCGATCAGCTTTACGGCGGCCACGGCGGCATCGAGCGCCGTTCCTCCGTTGCCGAGAATGTCGATTGCGGCCTGAATACCGATGCGTGCGTTACTGCTTCCGACGACGACACCTGCCACCCGTTCGTGCTCCTCTCCCGCGCTGTTGCGCGGACAACGATCCCAGAATTACTGTTTCGTTAAACCACGGACGGTGGCTGGTGTCACCTGTCGGTTGACAGATTGCGCTAGTCGGCCGCCTGATTCATCTCGTCGATCATCGCCAGGACATCCTCATTGGAAGGAATGTCACCGGCGTGGTTGCCGTAGTGCGCATTATGGATCACCCCGTCTTTGCCGATGGTGATCACGCCCGGCATGCGTCCGAACTTCAGGAGTTTGAATTCCTGACCGAGGATGTCCAGATGCTCTTTGTCTGGATCAGGGATGCCCGGGAAGGGGAGTTGTTCTTTTTCCCAGAAGCTGGCCATTTTGTCCGGTTTGTCTGTGCCAATCGCGATGACTTCGGTGTCACGCTGGACAAACTTGTCATAATCCTGACGCAACTGCGTCAGATGCCCGCGGCAGACTGGTCACCAGAGGCCCCGAAGCATCACGAGGACAACGTTCTTGTGACCGACGTAGTCGCGAAGATTGTGGGTTTGCCCAGCGGCGTCGAGCATGTTGAGCGATGGTGCCTGGGCGCCCGGGGAAGTGGTCGTCATGTGGACCCTCTCATGTACGAAAGACCTGGCTGACAATTAGTTCGTTACGACCAACCATAAAGTAGGTCGCTTGAGAGGCTTCCGCAAGAATCAGTCCGGGGCTTGATCGCGAGTGTTCTCCGCCGCCACACTGGCCTGCTCGGTGTCGAGCACGGCATCGATATCGATCCCCAGCGTGACGATGAGGTTTGCCAGATAGACGGAAAACGGAGTGGCGATCCACTCGCCTTCGTCCTCATGTTCGGCGCTAAAAGCGTCGAGACAGTCATCGCAACAGAGCAACTGGACATCAACGAATGGGGGATTGGTGAGGACGTCGACCGGCCAGGCTGCGTAGCCGGCATTGGCTCGATCGAACTCAGTACCGCAGTGTGTACAACGGGCAGCGGGGAAGAAATCGAAACCGGTTCGGCGCATGATCAATGGCACGGAACGTCACCTCCTGCGGTTCAACCGGGCCAGCTATCGGAAGAGATCCTTGGCTGGATCCATTACCAGTTCCCGGCCGCTTGCGGTATCGCTGTGTGCGTAATCATACCCCCGGACAACAGCAACTGGCCGCCGGTCGAGCTTGCCCATCACCAGCTCTGCGGCAGAGGCGAGTTCGTCGGCCGCGGCGATAACGGTTGCCCGCAGCTCGTAGCCGTGCTCGTCGTACTCGCCACGATAGTCATGAAATGGCGACATCCCGGCCACGCCGATGGCGATATTGATGATCCCGGCTCGCCAGGGTCGACCGAAGGAGTCAGTGATGATCACGGCGATCTGTTTGCCGCTTTCCTGCTGGAGTCGGGTTCGAATCTGTTGAGCAGTGGCATCTGGATCGAGCGGTAGCAAGACTACATGCTCGGACTCCGGCGCGTTGGAGGCATCCACCGCGGCGTTAGCGCAGATGAACCCGTGGGGCGTCTCGGCGATAATCACGCCCCGATCCATCTTGACGATCCGGGTGCTCTGCTGAAGCACGACCTCGATCTGCCGGGGGTCTTTTTCGTACTGGCTGGCCAGCCGTTCTGCAAAGGCCGATGGAGTAATGGTGCGCAGATCGACCAGCCGGTCCTCCGCTTTGGAGACCAGCTTGTGCGTGACAACCACGACGTCGTTATCTTCCAGCGTGATGCCGGAATGGTTCAGGCCATCGATCACCAGCTGGGCGCTATCGTCTCCGGCGCGTGCCTCCGGAATACCATCAACTCCGAGAACTCGAATATCTGCTGCCATGACAGCGGTCGTCTCCTCACCTGTGTCTGCCCGGTCGGGGATCAGAACTTCGTGACCACGTTCTCGATGTCGATCCAGATCGTAATCCGCTTTTCCTTCTGGAAACTGTCGACGAGTTGTTCGGCTTTCTCTGGTTGATGGTACCGGCGAGCCAGTCGAGCGATGTCAGCCTGGGAGCGTTCTGGATCATAATCGAGGGTTGCCCGGCCAGACAGCGTGACGTAGTTGTACTTGTCTTCGATGCAGACCGAGACCCTGGGATCACGGTTCAGGTTGTGCTCCTTGAGCCGCCCTGCTTCCGTGTTCATCATGATGCGGTCGCCAATCAGTTCGTACCACATCACTGTCTGCTGAGGTGTTCCATCTTTGTTAATCGTGGCGAGAACACCGAAGTAGGTCTTCTCCAGAATGTCCCGTATTTTGGCATCGAGCATCAGTGCTGCTGGTTCCTTCCGAGGTGGCGCGCCATCGTAATAACGTGAGCAGACTACCAGATATAGCCGCCAGATGCGCGTCTACCGTGATGCGCGACGGATCAGAAACAGGGCAATCAGGATCAGCACTGCCACCACTGGAATCAGCAGCATCGGTTTCGGATCCGGTTCGAGCGAGGTGTAATCGCTGCGTTCGTCGGAGACTTCCAGATATCCGACCTGCCGCGGCGAGGTTCTTTCATCTCCCGGGGCAACAGCCTGTCGAAAGACGGGATAGATCGTCCTGTCTTCGGCTTCCAGTGGAAGGCCGAGGACGAGATCTTCGTTCTGATCTGACGATTGGCCGGAGCCGATCAGGTTCTTGAGCATTGAAGGAATAGCAGTCATTTTCCGTATTGACCTTTCCAGCATGAAAGATGATCGAGGACTCGGAGTGATTCTACGGACTTTTTGTCAGTCATCACAGATGTTGTTGCCGAACCGGCCTGACCATGGAGCATAGCAAAGTCGCGAACGCTGCAGAGCTGACCCTCCGACAGTCGTGCTGCCTAGATCTTTCGATAGTTCTCGCTCAATATGGCGACGATTCCGACCACCACAGCAAGCCCGATTCCGGCAACACCGATGGTGATCGGCGCACCAACCTGGTCGACGATCCAGGATACCGGCACGCTGCCGAGCGGCATCATCGAGAACGACATCATCCCCAGACTCATCACCCGCCCGTGATACTCCGGACCAGCATTCATGATCAGCAATGTGTTGTTCAGCGTCATGTAGCCGGAACCAGCTCCGCCGACTACCACGATCGCCACCAGCGCCAGAATGTATGACGGGCTGAAGGCGAAGATCGCCAGACTGACCCCGAAAGTGACGCCCAGTCCGAGTTGCAGTAACCCGCGGCGCTCGACATTGCCGGCTGAGGCGATGATCAGCGAGCCGATCAATGCGCCGACTCCGTTGAGGGCCATCAATGTCCCGAGGCCGGATGCTCCGACGTCGAAAACGTCTTCCGCGAAGACCGGCATGATCTGGACATATGGCATTCCCAGAACGATCGGTGCCAGCGCCAGCAGCAGGAGAATTCGCAGCACCGGATGGTTCTTGACGTAGCTCAGGCCGTCCTTGAGTTGATGAATGCCGGAATGTCTGCTTGGGTGGGCAGTCCCGGGTGGTACCCAGAAAAGGGCGGTGATCGCGATGGCGTACATCGAGCCCATCAGCAGGAAGACACCACCGGAGCCGATCGCCGGAATACTCATCAGCAGTCCGGCTGCGGCCGGGCCGGCGATACGGGACATACTCATCCCGGCGTTGTTGAGCGCTACCGCGTTCATCAGTGCATCACGCGGGACCACTTCAGCAATGTAGGCCTGTCTGGCGGGCATATTGAAGGCGAAGGCTGTGCCCTGGATGAGCGCCATCACCACCAGATGCCATATCTCGATGAGATCGGTCAGGATCAGGACGCCTATCAGCGTGACAGCGATTCCGATCGCAAGCTGACTGAAGAGAATGACGTTCCGCTTGCGGACTCGATCGGCCACCACCCCGCCGATGAGCGAGAGGCTGAACATCGGGATGCCCATCCCGGCGGCAATGATGCCCAGTACGGCAGCGATTCCGGAGATGTCATAGGCGACGAACCCGATGACCACAGACCCCATCTGCAGCGCGAACATGCTTGGAAGCATGCCGAACCAGAGCACCCGGAATTCCCGGTGGCTGAGAGCAGAGAACATCTGCCGCCAGCCAGCCCGGACCACGACTTGCTCGGCTGCCCGCGCGGGTTTCTGTTCTGGTGAATCGCTGTTCGACGAGATCCTGAACGCTCCATTCCCGATCGGAACCACCCACAGTGTCGGTATGGCCGAAACAGGATAGCAGAGATTCGAAGCAGTCGAACTATTCTCCGGACTGTTCGCGCCCGGGAACCAGCCTGTTCCCCGTCAATCGCTAGATTGGAGACAGATAGTCATTTCATGCGGGTGCGATCCGCGCGTTGATCGAGGAGGCCGGGATGCCCGAAGACATCAAGAAGAATCCGTGGATCTGGGTTGCTGCTATTGCCGGGATTGTGTTGGTCTGCGTGGTCTTGAGCTGTCTGGCCATGTTCACGCTAACACTGCTGTACGGTGATTTGTCGGAGGATACCGCACGTGAACTCCTGTTTACGGCATGGGAATCGCGAAACTCTGGCTAATGGGCGGCAGCGGTGTCGCTCCGGAGTTTCGTTTGATCAAGAAAGAGCAACCATCGCTATGACTGCACACGAGAACTGGGCCGCGAGGCTCATGCATCAGGAGACGTTCACTCCGGCCGAGCTGGCCGAGCTGCTCAATATGAGCGAGGCGTTCATCGCACAGGAAGTCCACAAGGGTGAGCTCGATGGTCTGAAGATAGGTAATGACATCGTGGATATCCCGCGGGATTCCGTCCTGGCATGGCTGAAGCGCCGTGAGGAAGCGTCAGAGTAGAGTTTCCATAATTCCATCTGGACAATCACCCGCGACCGGACTATTATAGACATAACGTTATTCAGCTCATCCAGTTGTGGAGGCACTTGCCTCCGGTCTCTGAAAGGAGGCCAGTCATGGTTCGACTTCGTCGAAAGCGAGCCGAGGAGCTGTTGCGTCAGCAATATTACCGGCCGCGGGAACTGGCAGATCTGCTTGGAACCAGTGTGGGCTTCATCAACCACGAAGTGTCCAGCAATCGGTTGAAGGCACGGAAGTTCGGTGGATCAACGATCGATATCCCTCGAGCGGCCGTGCTCGAATGGCTAGCCACACGGGAGCCAGCGAACGTCGGTCAACACGAGCGTCATCAGGTGGTCTAGTGACGCAGAAGCCCGGCGACATGAATTAGTCGCCGGGCTTTCTTAGCTCTTCTGAATTCTGGTTCGGATCAGGCGTTGAGATCGCCGGTGGAACGCAGTCCCTCGCCGAGGAGCTGGTTGAAATCTCCAGCCACACAGCCCATGTAGATCTCGTCCCATAGCCGGGCACCTTCGAGATGGCAGTCCCGTCGTCGGCTGAACTCCCGGAATCCCGCGCGCTGAAAGGCCCCGCGGGCGGAGTAGTTGTACTCGAACACGCTCAGCATCACGTGATGCAGGCCAAGCGCGTTAAATGCGTAATCGAGCACGAGCCGGGTCGATTCGCTGCCATAGCCTCTGCCACGGCAGTCCGACTCTCCGATAATCAGCGAGAATTCAGCAACCTGATCACCGTAGTCGATCTCGGTCAGCGCGGCGCCGCCGATCGCTCGCCAGCTACCGAGTTCGTAGACCGTGAAGTAGATATCTTCACTATCGCCGAAATCTGGCGAGAACTCGAATTCGATGTCGACCGAGTCGAACGCTGCGCCGGGAAGCTCACGATCTTCGCCGTAATAGCTCAACCAGTTCTGATATTTGTCGAGCAAATCGGCATTGAGTGGTCCCAGTGCCACGGCCTCACCGATCAGGTCTATCTGGGGACGCTCCGCAGGCCGGTTGTCAGACGTCTCCGGCGAGAACCATCGGCTCGTCCGGCTATCTCCAAGACGATCGTCAATGGATCCCGTGCGGCCTTCTGGCTTCAGGTACGGGAAGAAGGTCAACGCTGCATCCTTTCTGCTGCTCGCCCGGAGCCGACACGGTTCGTGACCCATTCGTGTTCATCATTGAACATGCGGTCTCGAACGTCCGGGCAGGCACATTCACGCGGCATGTCGATATCCGATCTCCGGATAAACCGCGCGAAGCTGAGCTATTGCGTTCAATACGCCGATTTCATCAATTCCTGTTTCAATTCCCAGCCCGTGTACGAGCTTGAGGAGTTTCTCTGTTGCCAGGTTTCCGGCTGCTCCAGGAGCAAACGGACAACCACCGAGGCCGCCGGCCGCGGCATCGAACGTCGTGATGCCATGATCCAGGCCGATCATGACATTGGCGATGGCCAGGCCATCGGTATCGTGCAGGTGCAGGGCCAGCCGTTCCACGGGCATGCGCTGGCAGGCCAGCTCCAGAAGTGCGTTCATCTGGAGTGGCGTTGCCCGGCCGAGCGTATCCGCCAGGGCCACTTCGTGGCAGCCGATCTCGAACAATCGCTCGGCAACGCGCACTGCGTCTTCCGGTTCAACATCGCCGGTGTATGGGCAGTTGGTTGCCGTGGACACGTAGCCCCTGATCCAGACACCATCCAGCTGCGCGCGTTCCACAATGGGACGAAAGCGCGCGAATGTTTCATCGATGGTGGCGTTCACGTTGTTCTGACTGAACGTTTCCGAGGCAGACGTGAAGAGCGCGATTGCGCGGCATCCGGCCTCACGGGCGCGATCGTAACCGCGCTCGTTCGGAACCAGCACGGGGTAGCGGACATTTGCGTGGTGGGTGATGGATCGGCAGACGTCGCTTGCGTCTGCCATCGCAGGTACGGCTTTCGGGCTGACGAAGCTAGTAACTTCGACAACGGGACAGCCGGCGACAGACAAACTGTCGACAAATGCGGTTTTGTGTTCCGTGGCAACGTGGATCGGCTCGTTCTGCAAGCCATCCCGCGGGCCGACTTCGACCACGCGTACGCGCCCCGGAAGTCGCGACACTATTGGCACCCTGGTGCTCCCCTGGCCCAACCCCTGTACGTTTCAGTCCCCCTGTGTCTCAGGAACGCGCATGAGTCCCGAGACGTTCCCTAGCCTAACAGGATAGCGGCGACATGTACAGTGATTTTATGCGCGGATTTCTGCGGAGAGTGCGTAACTGCACGACGCCAGACCTGCGCCTGTCGTTCGTACAGGGGTGGATATGTGACGAGATGGCAACGGCCGGAGGTGTTCGTTCAGGGAGCCTACTCAGCTTTGCCGTTGCCACTCCAGATAGTGCCGGCCAATATTCCCCATTTCTACGCGCCAGTTCTCGGGATTCGATGGGGTGTAGGTCAGGCAGCGTCGTTCGAAACATTGCACCAGCACATCCTGTGATTCTCCGCCAACGGGAACCCGCATCCAGACCGGCTCAGTGATCGGCAATCCGATGATCGCATAGCGTGGCGAGAACAGCGGTCCTTCGACTTCCTGGCCGCGCTCTATCACGATCCCTTCACGATCGAGGAAATCATCGAACACATCCGCGATTCCATGCCCGGTTGATGCCGCAATTTCACGTAGCTGGACATCGTGTTTGGTGAACCGCGCCCGGTGCTGGATTGCGTTTTCAGCGGTGAATGCGAGGCTGATAGTTGCCCCGGGCACCTGGTGTGACGTGTCCTGAAGCGCAGCCATGTCTGCGTAGGTCGGCGTGTCCGAGACTGCATCTCCGGCAACGGCGACGCGGGCTGGTCCACGGTCGATGAATGCGGCATCGCCGACTTGCCGGTTGCCGCTGATCAGTTCTCGCGCAAGGTGCCCACCCGTCACATACCAGCCAGAGGTAATCAATCCGTCCGGATCGTTGATTTCCATCCGTCCCTTGTCGAAATACTGGACAAGACGTTCCCCATCGGGGGCATCCCGATACGGCTCTGGGCGCACCCCGCTGGCTGGTTCGGGGCCCCAGAACCAGCTCCGGACATCCAGTCCACGCTCGATCGGGCCATCAGTGCGCGTTCGCCACCACTCGAATGTGTCAGCGGCTCTGGCTGCATCGGTGGCCGGAGGTGGGATCGACCAGCCGTAATCCAGGAGATCGATGGCGTCGGGATACCAGCGCTCGAACGTCGACCCGAGGAGGACGACGATCAACGTCCGGCCGTCCCGCTCAACCAGCTGGATGAGACAGAGGCCGGCGTTGTTGGTCCAGCCGGTCTTCCCACCGAGCACGCCATCGTATTGCTTTGGAAGCTGGTTGCTGTGCTCGAAGGTAAATCCCTCGCCTCTGAACGTGGTAGCTCCGAACGGTAGCATCAATAAAGGATGGTTCATGACTTCCTTTGTCAGGAGCATGAGATCGTGGGCCGACGCGTAGTGACCTGGTTCGTCCAGTCCATGCGGGTTACGGAAGCTGGAGTTCTGCATCTCCAGTTCCATGGCGCGCGCGTTCATCATGTCAATGAATACGTCTCTGGCAGCACTGCTCTCATGATGGGGACTTCCTCCGGCAGCTCGCGCCAGTGCGGCGGCGGCATCGTTGCCGCTTCGCATCATCAGCCCGTGCAGGAGTGTGCGCACTGTATAGGTATCGCCGGGTTGCACCCATATGGAAGATTCGCCGACCAGATCTCCGGGAACGATGGTGATCTGCTGGTTCATCGAGAGCGTCTCAACCACCAGGAGTCCGGTCATCACCTTGGTAAGGCTCGCCATCGGGATCTGCTGGTGTGCCCCGGTGCTGTCGAGCATCGCATCGTGGGTGACATCGTAGATGATCCAGTGGGAGGCACGAACGCTCGATGCCGACACGGATTGTGCCAGCGGAGCCACGATCGATGATGCGAGAACGAAGACGGATATCAGCAGTAGTATGGCGCAACGTGACCTGCCCATTGGCAGCCTTTGACCCTTCATGAATGAACTACATACGTGGAGTGGTCTTCGCCCAATGACATCTTACCGCGAAGCTGATCCGGTGCAGTGTCTCTATATAGAAGGAGTAGAGAGTGTTACTGAAAGTCGCCTTGACACAGGCCTGCCTTGTCAGTAGTATTACTAGCCGCTGATCAAAACGAGATCGGTGCTTCGCCCGGGAGCCGGCCCCAGCAAAAACGGATCGAAATGAGATCGCTGAGTTGCTGGAAAATGGTCTTGACAGAAAGCCCCGTGAGCGAGTAAGATAGATTTCCGCCGGTTGAACCGGCCCGGCCGCGAGCCGGTGAGCCACGAAAGAGTGGCTCGGGTCCGAAAACGGAGACTCTTGACAAGAGGTGGCGTTTTCGGGTAAGATACTCAGGCTGACATACACGATCTCGACGAGATCAGTAGTCACGCCAACAAATGGCAACAATGGGAGGTGTGAGCACGATCCAGAGACAGTAGCTACTACAGCTTAGTCTTCGTGCCGCCCGCCAGATACGGCGGGTTTTCTTCTCCCAGGAAACCAGCACCTTTACAATTGAAGTGTAGTTCGTACAGTCAGAGGTCCTTAACGATTCCTTTGGTTTCTGTCGGCATCTTTATGATGCTTGCAGGTACCATGTGCTCATAGAGCAACATGACCGCGATTATTCGCGGAAAAAACTTGATGGAGAGTTTGATCCTGGCTCAGGAACAACGCTGGCGGCGTGCCTAATGC
>REEK01000161.1 GCA_007695115.1 Sphaerobacteraceae bacterium | reverse complement strand
GGCTGCGAGGTGATGCGACGCCTGCATCTTCGAGACGATCCACATCGAGGGCCTGAACCGAGAAGCTGATGTCGGCGTTGCCGGCTTCCAGCTCGGCCATCTGAACGCTCTGCTCCGGAATCACTCGCACGCGAATACGGTCGAGTCCTGGCGTCCCGCGCCAGTAG
This sequence comes from Sphaerobacteraceae bacterium, assembly GCA_007695115.1. Taxonomy (GTDB): domain Bacteria; phylum Chloroflexota; class Chloroflexia; order Thermomicrobiales; family Thermomicrobiaceae; genus SLMJ01. The sequence continues at coordinate 17,916 of REEK01000161.1, read as the reverse complement.
TCATCGAAGCGGTCCATGACCAGCTGGCTATCTGGCTCGAACTCGGTGAACTGGTATGGTCCGGTGCCAACCGGGTTGGAGTGAACATTCATGTCGCCAGCCTCGAGCGCTGCCGGGCTTGCCATCGAACCGGCATAGCCGTGGAACACGTCATGGATGAAACGGGCATAGAGTGAGTCGAAGTTCACCACCAGGGTGTACTCGTCTTCGGCCTCGATATTGTCTGCCGTGCCGACGTAGGATGTGAAGTCGTCATAGAAGTTGGTGTTCAGAGACTCGTCGAAGTTGCGATCCAGGTTCATCTTGGCCGCTTCGGCGTTGAACTCTTCGCCATCATGGAACATGACGCCTTCTTCGAGATGGAAGATGATCTGGAGACCGTCTTCGCTGATCTCCCAGTCATGGGCGAGTCCCGGCACCAGCTCGGTCTCGACATCGGTCTCGACCAGGGAGTCGTACATGTAGGCCATGGCGCGGGTGCTACCAACGTCACGGTGGAAGACCGGGTCGAGCGAGACCGGGTTCTGCTCGTTGAGAATCACGAGCTCGCCACCGCTTGGAGCATCCTCGGCATCGGCGACATCGTCAGCATCATCGACCGGATCCGGATCGTCGGCGTCGTCCATCGGGTCTTCGTCATCGTCTTCGTCGTCGACTTCTTCCTCAGCGTCGTCGGTGTCATCGGTATCGACAGCTGGCTCATCGTCGTCGACAACGTCGTCATCCGCGGTGTCGTCTGCATCATCGTCTTCACAGGCGGCGAGCAGCGTACCGGCCGAGAGGGCACCAACGGCAAGTGCCGTCGTCTTCATGAACCCACGTCGGCTCAAGCCTTTGTTCAACAGATCGCTGGACACTGCGCCACGCAGTGAATCGAATTGCTTCTTGATATCAGACATTCTGGCTCCTCCTCTGACGTTTGGATCTGAAATGCGAAGATGGTCGATCGGGACCACTATCTGGTGCGATCCCCTCTGATGTCGATCTGAATCCTCCTTCCTTATGGACCTCGCCACTGTCGGTAGATTCCAGCGAGGTTCGGGTCCGGTCTGGTCCCACGGAGTAATTAGCGCATTGGCTGTCCGGATGACTTCATACGTGGATCGAGCGCATCTCGAAGCGCATCACCGATGAAGTTGAGCGACAGGACGGTGAAGAAGATCGCCAGTCCCGGGAACAGTGTTGCGTTGGATGCGTCCCGGAGATACTCACGTCCCGAGCCGATCATGGCGCCCCACTCAGGCGTTGGTGACTGCGCGCCAAGTCCCAGGAAGCTGAGACCAGCCGCCGCCAGTAGTGCAACTGCGAAGTAGAGCGTTCCGTAGATGATCAGCAGCGACGTGATGTTTGGCAGAAGGTGACGAGTCATGATTCGGGTATTGCCAGCGCCGATCGAAATTGCGGCCAGCACGAAATCCTGATTCTTCAGCGAAAGCACTGCACTCCGAACCAGACGCGCCACAGGCGAGGTAAACCCGATTGAAATCGCGATAATCAGATTCACGACGCCCGGGCCCAGCACACTGACGATGAGAATCGCCAGCAGGACACCGGGAAATGAGAGCAGAATATCGATAATGCGCATCGACACCATATCGATCCAGCCACCGAAGAAGCCGCTGGTCATTCCCAGGATCAACCCGGCAACCAGGCCAACCAGCGCCGCGCCTGCGCCGATGAACAGCGAGTAGCGCGCACCATAGACGACACGAGAGAACACGTCCCGGCCGAGTTGATCCGTGCCGAACCAGTGGTCGGACGATGGTTCCTGAAGTCGGGTCAGCAGACTCTGATCAGTCGGCGAATGGGTGGCGACAACTGGCGCGAAGATAGCGATCAGCACCATGAGCGCAAGGAATGCAAACCCGACAACCGCAAACTTGTTGGTGGCAAATCGCTTGACGGTATCGAACCGCCGAATGACCCGGATATCGCGCGCGAGTGTCGTCTCCGAGACCTTTGTATTCTGTGCGGTTGCCTGTTCACTCATCCAGTTCGCCCTGTCTTATTAGTCGTTGCCGCTCCGGAATGCCAGCGATGATCTGTCACAGCCTGCGCTAGTTGAATCGGATTCTCGGATCGATATAGGTGTAGAGCACGTCGGTGACGATATTGATCAGCACAAATCCGATCGCAATCACCATCACCGTTGCCTGAACCACCGGGAAATCTCGTCCGTTGATTCCGTCGATCAGGTAGCGTCCAACACCCGGCCAGGCGAACACGGTCTCCACCACGATGGCCCCGGCGAGCATGATTCCGAACTCCAGTGCCAGAAGCGTCACGATCGGGATCAGCGCATTCTTCAGTGCGTGGCGGGTAATGACTGTCCGGTAGGCCAGGCCCTTTGCCCGGGCCGTTCTGACATAGTCCTGGCTGATCACATCGAGCATGCTCGATCTGGTGAAACGCGCCAGAACCCCTGCTCCGGCTGTGCCGAGCGTGATCGCCGGCATCAGGACATGCTTGAACCCTTCCCAGGTCCAGACCGGCCCTCCATAACCAGAGATCGGCAGGATCCCGAGATGCAGTCCAAAGGCCAGCATCAGCAGCAAGCCGAGCCAGAAGTTCGGCATCGACACGCCAGCCAGCGCGCCGAGCATCGTGAAGTTATCGGTTAGCGAGCCATGCCGGATCGCCGAGATCACCCCGAGTCCGATACCCATGGTCGCCGAGATCAACAGCGACACCATACCGAGTTGTAATGTGTTGGGTATACGCCGCTTCAAGTCATCGATAATCGGCTCCTGATGACGTAGCGATTCGCCCAGATCACCCCGGGCGATATTGCCGAGGTACTGGAAATACTGAACGTAGACAGGCTGATCGAAGCCGTAACGAGCGTTGATGTCGTCGATACGTTCTGCACGAACCGAGGATGGCAAGTCAGGGGGAATCATCAGGTTGATCGGATCACCAGGCGAGAGATGAAGCACGAAAAACACAAGCGTGATGATCCCGAGCACCGTCGGGATCGCCGCGAGCAGACGTTTGAGAATATAGCTAGTCACCCGGCTGTTCCAATCCGAATCTCCACCACTCGGTTCACCAGACGTACCCGGAGTTCTGCCAGGTCAGCATGCGTCCATTAACGAGTCGAATTCCTGCCCCGAGAACGCGTGGAACAAATCGCTGTTGCATTGTTTCTCGACCGACACCAGCTGGCGCTGGCCTGTCGGATTCGAGCTGGGATTGATGCAACAGACATTAGCACCTCCAGTCGCCTGTGTCAACAGTCTCAGGCTACTGGTCTATCATTATCCGGCGCTTTGGGTTACGATAATTCAGACATGAGGGCAAGCCCAGCTACTCGGGCATCGACGCACGAGGGGATGTATCGACCACCATGGCTTCGCAGTCTCAATCCGCGACCGGCAGCCGCAGCGGACGGCTTTCCGATCACGCATACGAACAGATCAAGCACGACATCATCACCTGCGAACTGGAACCCGGACAGCCGTTCACCGAAGAACTGCTCGCCGAGCAGTACGGTGTCGGTCGTGCTGCGGTACGGGCTGCCGTCAAGCGCCTCTATCAGGAGCAACTGGTACAGGTCGGCTCGGCCAAGCGCTACACCATTGCCCCAATCACGCTCAAACACGCCCAGGATGTCTATCAGATGCGTTTCCTGCTGGAGCCGGAAGCGGCCAGGATGGCAGCTGGCAACCTGTCTCCAGAACAGATCAAGGATCTGGAACGCGTCGGGACCGCACAGTATCAACCGGGCAATCGCCAGAGTGCCGAAGATTTCCTGCATGCAAACTCGAAATTTCATGTCGAGGTGGCTCGCGCCTCTGGCAACGAGATCATGGCTGAAATGGTGGCCAGCCTGCTCGATCGCGCCGAACGCCTCAATCATCTCAGCCACATGCTGGGCGATCGGAACGAGGAAGCGGTGCACGAACATCACGAACTCCTGGACGCACTGATCCGCGGGGACGGCGATTGTGCCGAAGCAGTGATGCGCAAGCAGATCGAATCCGCCCGGAACTTCGTGCTCGGAGCACTGATGTCCAGTCCGGTGATTCAGTCCACCAATGTTCTGGGGCCGTTGAAATAGCTTGACAGGGGGATGGCAATGCAGATCAATCGCGTGGACGCATTTGGACTCGACCTCCGGTATGCGCACGGCGAGTACGTTATGTCCGATGGCCGGCGATCATCGTCATTGCCCAGCACGCTGGTTCGCATAACCACCGACGACGGCCTTACCGGCTGGGGAGAGGTCTGTCCACTAGGCACAACCTACCTGCCCTCGCATGCCGAGGGAGCCCGCGCGGCGTTGCACGAGCTCGGCGGAGCGATCCTCGGAGCTGACCCGCTCAACCTCTATGAAATCAACCGCCTGATGAACAATGCGCTGGCTGGACATGGCTATGCCAAGAGCCCGATCGATATCGCCTGCTGGGACATCTCCGGCAAGGCAATGGGACAACCGGTCACGCAGTTACTCGGAGGTCTGGCCAACCCGCGTTTCATGCTCTACGAGGCGATTCCCCTGGCCGATCCAGAGCATATGGTCCAGCAATTCGTGACACGCCGAGATGCGGGAATTCGTCATTTCCAGGTGAAGATCGGTGATGATCCCCGGACTGACGCGAGCCGGCTGCGGGCCATTCTCGAACACGTCGAGCCAGAGGACACGATCGTCGCCGATGCCAACTGTGGATGGCGACTGCAGGATGCGATGCTCGCCCTCAACCTGCTGCTCGATACGGAACCGTTCTATCTGGAGCAGCCCTGCGAGACGCTGGAGGACTGCCTCTACGTTCGCCGGCACACCAATCTTCCCATGGTTCTCGACGAGATCATCTCGGACGCACACTCGCTGCTGCGTGCCTGGCATGCTGGTGGGCTGGAAGCGTTCAATCTGAAAATCAGCAAGGTGGGCGGCCTGACCAACGCCCGGTTCATGCGTGATCTGGCCCAGCGGCTGGGACTGCGCGTGACGCTGGAAGATACCTGGGGCGGCGATGTGACGACCGCAGCCGTCAGCCACCTCGCGGCAAGCACCAGTCCGGAGACACTGTTTACCGTCTCGTTCATGAACGACTGGGTGCTGGATCATGTGGCGGGACACAACCCCCGCTCGGACAAAGGCTGGGGACAGGCTCCGACCGCTCCGGGGCTCGGTATCGACGTAGATGTCGATCTGCTGGGCGATCCGTTGTTCTCACTGCAGATGAATTCTTAGAGCAGAACTCGTTGGACTTGACGACCGGTAGCCGGCCACCTCCGTGTGGCCCCGACCAGCAACCCGGTGACGTGGCGAATGCTTTGGTGGATCCGGGGCAGATGGAGCTGCCCAGCTACCGACAGCAAAAATGAAACATGGTCTAGCTACGCATCTGACTCTAGCGCAATTCTCAACAGAAACGGCGCCCACCCGAGAGGTGAACGCCGCTGTGGATGTCGATTTACCGGGAGCCCCGGCAGGTTCCGGTCTCCTGTGCTGTTAGCTGGTGTACGCCGCGCGGGCCTGAGCAATCTTCTGCCAGGCTTCCTGCGCGCTATGCCAGCCGAGAACTTCGGTCTGCTTCGGTTCCAGGATCTTGTACGTATCGAAGAATGTCTCGATCTCCAGCAACCAGTGCTGCGGCAGATGGTCCAGCGAGTCGATTCCAGCGAAACGCGGATCTTTCTCCGGAAGCGCAAGCACCTTGAAGTCAGAGCCCTTCTCGTCAACCATGTCCAGCCCGCCGATTACCCGGGCATCAATTACACAACCGGGAAATGTTGGCTCGTGCACGATCACCAGGATGTCCAGATGATCGCCGTCCGGCGCCAGCGTTTCCGGAATGATTCCGTAATCGGTGGGGTAGTGAACCGATGAGTGAAGCACCCGATCCAGCCGGATATAGCCAGATTTCTCATCGAGTTCATACTTATTCCGGCTACCTCGCGGGATCTCGATATATGCGTCGACGATACGGTTTCGTTGGCTCATGATTGTCCAGTCTCTAGCTCTCGTCTCGAATCAGTGGCAACGTGGAGCAATGAATGCCCCCGCCATTTTTCAACACCTCATCATACGGAATTTCGACTGTTTCGACACCTCGGTCGTTCAGACGCTCCACGGTTCGCGGGCATCCGGCGGCGATAATCACCTTGCCGGGACGCACTGCCAGACTGTTGACGGCCTTGCCTTCGGTCGGCCAGGCGTGAATCAGTTCGATCCCGAGTTCGGCCAGCTCATCGAGGAACCAGTACGGCAGCCGGGTCACGTTCACCAGCGCCTTGTCGTGATCGACCATCACCAGGCCGCCATCGATGTGCAGCGAGAACCCGGTCAGCGGCACCCGGATCAGGCGCACACCCTGCTCATTGAGCACACCCTCGATCTGTCGTGCGGCTGACTCGTTGCCACGGAACGACATCCCTACCGCAGCGACGTCGTTCGTCAGGAACGTAAACGATCCACCTTCCATAAGACCCGTCCCGTGGATGGTGTGCAGGATCGGCATCCCGATCTCCGCCAGTTTGCGGGTGATGAACGCCTCTTCGCCACGACGTCCGTAGCCCGGCTCTTTGCCGACCAGCCCCATACGGGAAACGATCGCCCCACCTTTAACCGAGAACGCCATGTCACGAGTGAACGTGGCGTGCGGGTTCGTCGGCGAGCAATCGACCTCAACGATGTCGATATCCTCGGCCTTGAGTGCTGCCACCAGCCCATCATGCTGTGACTGCATCAATGGAAGATCTGGTCCACCTTCATCACGCCAGTACCAGGCCTCATCGATATCCAGCACCGCGGCAACGGACGGATCGTACTTATTGGGATCGATCAGGTTGATCTCATCGCCGGGACGGTGAACAGCCACCATACGCAGGCGACCAACATCGTTATGAACACCCCAGTGACGACCCCAGACGCGCTCTTGCATCGCGGTCTCTTCGAAGGCTGGCTCCGCTACCGGCGGCATACGCTCCAGCACAACATGGTAGTAGGCGTCTGAGTTACGAATATCGTCATCGTGCGGCTTGCTCATTCAGGTGACCTTTCAGGTTCTCGTGCCCATTCAATACGGCAGAATTGTGGCATGATGGCCGGCAAATGGCGAACGGCTCTAGCCTGAGTTCTATATCCGCTATGCGATACTTGACCCGGAAGAATCGCACCGAACTGCGAAACCAGACAGGGAGACATTGATGCGTGAAATGGTTGTTGTCGGTGCGGCCGAGACGAAGTTCGGCAGGAGTGAATCAAGCTACCGTGAACTTGCCGTCGAGGCCGGCCGAAAAGCGATGGAAGATGCCGGGATCGACGCCGGCAGGGTGGAATCACTCGTCCTGGGATCGTTCTCTCCGGGGACCTTCATAAACCAGGAACATGTTGCCCCGCTCGTCGCCTCCGAGCTCGGACTGGATCACGTTCCCAGTACCCGAACCGAAAACGCCTGCGCGTCAGGCGCAACGGCCGTGATGACCGGGCTGATGCAGATCGCCGCCGGGATGCACGACGTGGTGCTGGTGGTCGGGGTGGAAAAGATGACCTCGACGCCGATCGGAGAGGCAACCTCGATCCTCGCGGAAGCCGCCGACTGGGAAAGTGAAGCCAGAGCCGGACTGACCTTCCCCGGCGTCTATGCGCTGATGGCCCGGGCCTACATGCACCAGTACGGCAAAGATCGCAGTATGCTGGATGCGGTGGCGGTCAAGGCGCACGGCAACGGTGTCGGTAATCCATATGCCCAGTTCCAGAAGGCGATCACCGTGGAAGATGTGCGGGGATCGATGATGATTGCCGATCCGCTGAACCTGTACGACTGCTCGCCGATCAGTGATGGTGCTGCGGCAATCGTGCTGACCGCGAAAGATGTTGCCGATCAGTTCGCCCGGCCGGGTATTCCGTTCCTCGGGTTTGGCCAGGCGTCCGATGCGCTGGCCTTGCATGAGCGAGACAACATCACCTCGATTCCCGCCGCCCAGCTCGCCAGCCAGCGTGCCTACAAAATGGCCGGAATCGGGCCGGATGACATCAGCATTGCCGAGGTACACGACTGCTTTACGATTGCCGAAATCGTAGCAACCGAGGATCTCGGATTCTTCGAGCCAGGCACCGGCGGTGACGCGGCGATCTCCGGCAAGACCGGCCGTGACGGCACCATTCCGATCAACCCGAGCGGCGGGTTGAAAGCCAAAGGGCACCCGGTTGGGGCCAGTGGTGTCGGGCAGATTGTAGAGAGTGTCTTTCAACTGCGCGGAGAGGCAGAGGGGCGACAGGTCGATGGCGTCAACTACGCCCTGACGCACAATGTCGGCGGCTCCGGCGCAACCTGCGTGGTGACGATTCTAGGAAGAGGCGAGTAAATGGGGACCACAGTGCGTGAAGGAACAACCGGCAAGATCGTCAGCTTTACGGTGATCAACGTGGCAACACCGGAGTTTGCCGATCAGGCCCCATACGGGCTGGCCATTATCCAGATCAGCGGTGGCGGTCGCGTTCTCGCTCGAATTAAAGATGGAACCGCGGAAACGTTGTCGATGGACGCTCCGGTGATTTTCGATCACACCGATGACCACGGGCCGGTATTCCGCCTCAGCTAGTTGCCCGGCACCGACCTCCAGTACGGAATGCGATCGCGGGCCGGCCGGAAGGTTGACTCGCGATCACACACGAGAAGGTATTCAATGAACCCGCAACTCTCATCTGTAACTCAGTCCTGGATCGACCTCACCGAGGAAAACCGCGGAACCGACCGGTTCCACATCTCCTACGCGGCATTTCAGTCCATCCGCCGGGGTACAGGTCCCACGCCAGACGAACTGGCAAACATGACGCCGATGAGCCCACCCGATGCCCGTGAACTGATCGGCAAGATGATCGACGAGGGCCGTCTGCGCCTCGATCAGAATCAGGACCGTGTCATCGGTGCTGGTGGCCTCTCGCTGGAACCAGCCCGCCAGTCACTGACAATGGGCGGCCGCACCTTCGGCACCTGGTGCGCCCTCGACGCGGTTGGTATCCCGGCCGGGCTCGATGTCGACGCGATCGTCGAAGCAACGTGTGACGATACCGGCGATCCTGTCCGCATCGAGATCAGCGCGGGAACGATCGTCGATCAATCGCCCGATCCTCTCTGGATCACCCTGGTGCCAGCATCGGTAGCGATGTCGGTCTACACACACTTGTGAAGCCAGATCGGATTTCTCCGGCAGTTGCCGGACACATCGCAGACGGACATTGCATTCCTGACTCCACAGGAAGCAAATGCGCTCGGCCGTCAGATCTGGCGCGATGGGGTGCCACTCTAGCGTTCCCCATCCCGATCATGAGGTCTGGCGTCTTCCCGGCGCAATTGTTGCGTTCTTCCTGCTCACGATCAGTCGTGACACAATGGAAGGACGCAGTGATGGAGTCTGCCCGGGCAATCAAGCAGGTCGTGCGGGATGCCGAAAATCAGGAGTGGGTTCACGACCTGACCAACAAGATGGAAGAGAATGTCGTCGAGGCCTATGACCAGCTCGGCGAAGTGCAGTGGCCCATCCGCAATGTCCTGCACGGCTCGTTCATGGGACATCCGCTTCATGCAACTGTCACTGACGTTCCAACTGGCGCCTGGGCGACTGCCTTCGTGCTGGACGCAGCGGACGTGCTATTCGATCAGAAGCAACTCGCGCCAGGAGCTGACGCAGCAATTGCGGTCGGCCTCGCCGGGGCTTCGGTCGCCTCAGCCAGTGGCTGGGCAGATTGGAAACACACCAAAGGAAGCACCCAGCGCACCGGACTGATCCACGGATTGCTCAACGGCGCTGCGACGGGGTTCTACCTGACCTCGTTTATTCTGCGCAAGATCGGGCTCCGCGGACCGGCTCAGATCCTGTCGACAATCGGGTTTGGATTGACCATCGCCGGCTCCTACCTCGGTGGCGAGCTGGTATTCGATCGTCTGGTCGGGGTCAATCGTGCCGAGCCATCCGAAGAACCGGCCGAATTCACCCCCATCGCATCAGTCGATGATCTGGAAGAGGGCAAACCGTACCGCTTCGAGGTCAATCAGGTGCCGGTGGTGGTGGTGAAATCGAATGGAACGTTCCACGCACTCTCCGACATCTGCTCACATCTCGGCCGACCGCTTTCGGGTGGAGAGGTCCATGACGGCTGCATTACCTGTCCGGCACACGGCAGCACCTTCAAACTGGAAAACGGTGCCGTAGTCACTGGGCCGACTGCATATTCACAACCGACGTTCGACACCCGCGTCAACGACGGCTATCTGGAGATTCGCTCTCGTCACGTTGCCGACTGATACTTCCAGCAGCCGTCGTCATGTGGCGTGGGGATCTTTCCAACTGCCTCAGCAAAACTGACGCAGGTGGTCGGGCCGAAGAATTTCAGGCGTGGCTTGAGTGCCCGACGGATCACATCCGGATCCTCGGGCAATGCCTCGAGCCAGCCCCGGAATGATCCGGCTTCCTGCTGGATCGTCTGGAATGCCCTGGCATTGTGGATCGCCGCCTGAATCTTGCCCCTGTGCCGGATGATCCGTTCGTTGGCCAGCATCGTCTCCACCTCGTACTCAGTGAAACTGGCCACCACGGGGATCGAGAACCCGGCAAACGCCTCGCGAAACCCTTCCCGGCGGTGCAGAATCGTCCGCCAGGAGAGCCCGGATTGAAAGGACTCCAGCGTCAGCGCCTCGAAGTATTCGTTGTCCGATTCAGGCTGCCGGCCCCACTCGACATCATGATAGTAAGCCATGAGGTCGTCAGTATTCGCCCAGCCACATCGAGGGCGATCATCGATATCTGGAATTGATCGCGCATCCATGCATCTTCCCCTGTTCCCAACTTCTGCTGCCGTGCGCATGCGCACAGTCTATCGAGCCTCTCGCTGGTTGACGCCACCTTTGTACGTCTCTGGAGCAAATGCTGCAAAGGCGAAACCGCACATGGCAACCATCGTCGCCGTGGCGATCAACGACGCTCCCGCACCGAACCCATCGGCCGCGAAACCGAGCAGTGCCGGGCCAAACACGTACCCGCTGTCGGCCATCATCCGATAGGTGCCCATCGCGGCACCCTGCATGCCTCGTGGGGCCACATCCGCCGCGTAGGCAGCCGGGGCCGCGCCAGCCAGACCACCGCCAACCGCCCAGATAAAGCAGCTGAACAGGAACCAGCCAAACCCGCCGGTAAAGGCGAACATCGCCAGCCCTCCGGCACTGATAATCGTGGAGGGAACGATTACCGTCTTCCGGCCGAACCGGTCGACAAGATACCCGGACGGATAGGCCAGCACCAGACTGACGATACTCACGAACGCCAGCCCGAACCCGATCTGTGTCGGGCTGAGATTCATCACCTGTTCTGCCCGGACCGGCACGAGGTTGAAGATAGCCCCGGTTCTGGCGAAGAACTGGGCAAAGGAGACAAGACAGACCAGCAGAAAGGCGCGATCGGCCGTGATCAGCTTGATCTGTCCCCAGAAGCCGAGCTCCACCTCTTCCTCGTCGCCCACTTGCCTGATTTCGCGGGTTTCCTCGAGGCGGGCCAGAGCGATCAGCGCGGCGACTCCGCCCAGCACTGAATAGACGAAGAACGGGAACGCAAGTCCGCCGATCTCGGCCAGAATTCCACCTGGCAGTGGTCCGAAGCCGACCGCGAACAGGAAGACACCCTGATAGATCGCCATCGTCCGGCCGCGACTCTCGGGCTTCGTAATGTCGGCAAGGATAATCTGACCGCTGACCAGCACCCCGGCCGCACCGCAACCAGCGATGAATCGCCCCACCAGAAAGACTTCATAGCTCGGGGAGAGGGCGCAGATCAGATTGCCGAGGACAGTGATGAACCCGCCGATCGCCAGCGACCACTTCCGGCCCAGGACATCGGCCAGCCAGCCAGTCGGGACACTGGCGGCAAACCGGGCCAGACCGTAGACGGCGATGGTCAGGCCAATCAGCGACTGCGACACCCCGAACGACTGGGCATACAGCGGCACCACCGGAATGATGCTCCCGAAGCCGAGCTGGTTTACTGCGATGATTGCGCAGATCCAGGTCAGCATCCGATTCCGCTGGTACCAGTCGCTAATGCCGCTCCGAATGCCCAACCAGCTCCCTCTCGAGAATCACCGTGCTCCGGGACATCGCTCGCACCGGATGTGACAATACCCCAGATTCCGGTGATGGTATAGATGCGCTCCGACAGGTAAGGTTCCAGGAGAGGAATCGGTCTACCGGGAGACAGTCAATGCAGGAGCAGGCAGACCAGGCACAACTCGTCGAAGACGGTGACAACGAGCAACCGACAGACTACGTCTACTACGCGAAGCTTGCACTGGGGCTCTACTTCGTGCTCTGGGTGCCGGGGTTTCTGATCAATGCCGTCTATCTGGCGCAAGCGCTGGGCGAGGAACGGCGCACCGGGATAACCCCACCGGGCCGGAACTTCCTGATCTACCTGCTGATTGGCGGCATGGTGATCCCGGTGCTCGGTCTCTGTGTGCTGGTGATAATCTCCATGGCGCAGGTGGGTATCTAGCCCCGGGAGTCACGACAGTTCTCGCTTGAGCTCGTACCGCTGACATTAAAAGATTGAATGAGGCTAGAACTCGGGGCTGAACCCGCGCTCCTCACATGCCTCCCGTGGCTCATGAACGGCCACTGCTCGATCAGAGAGCTCCCGGTAATCGAACCGAAGGCCGAAAATTTCAGCAGTGATCATTCCGGTGCGGCAATCAACATGGGTGCTCACAACGTATCCGGACGCATACATCCCGGTGCTGGTCTGATAGGTCTGACTCCAGTCGATCGGCTCACCCGTGTATTCCGTGTAGGGTGGGTCATAGCCACCGCGTGTCGGATCGAACGATCGAACGTCACTGAAGATCCCGAGCCCGAGCAGCAGAATTGCCAGGGTGCCTGTGGACGCGAGCACCCAGGCAGCGACCGTTCGGAGTTTGCTGCGGTCTATCATTAGATTCCCTTTCTGAGGTGAATTCAACACGGTATTGTGTGGACTAAGGCTCGTACTCGTTGATCAAGTCGGTGCCTTTGTCCTCCGAGAGATAGGGACGGAACACGCGCAGGATCATTCGTTCTCCATCACGCATACGCTCCGCTGTCGGTTCGATTCCACCCTCCTCCAGGAAGCCGAGCCAGTTCGTGGCGAGGATCCAGCTGATTCGAACCAGGTCCGGGATAGCCTGGCCATCAGTTGGAGCGCGCATGACCCCGGATTCGATGAATCCCTCATAGAAGCGGGCCTGTTGATCGAGACGTGAAGCCTGCATCTCGGCATGGCGTTGCTTCAACAGGGGATCGCGAAGCATCAGCGCCGTGGATTCCCGGTAGAAGAATCGGAACTCCCAGAGAAGCTGAAAGTTCATCCGGATCAGCGTGCGGAGATCGTCGATATCCGGCCCGCGATCCGACTGTTCGAACCAGGCCCCCTCCCAGGCTGAATACATTCGCTCCAGCATCTCCCGGATAATCTCCTCCTTATTTCGATAGTGATAGTAGAGATTCCCGGGGCTGATCCCCGCCTCGGTGGCAACGTGGTTTGTGGAAATCGAAGCAGTCCCGTGCTCATTAAAGAGTCGCAGGGCTGCATCGAGGATCCGATTACGCGTTTCCTGAGCTGTCATCCGTACCTCACTCTGAAGTCCAATACTCTGTCGCTGAAGTGATGGTAGAGTATTTGCTCTAACATGTCAAGAGTAATTACTCTAATATCTCTGGGCGCCATCCAGTTGCGTACAGATGGAACCTGCTCCACAATCCCTTTCAGTTGTCTCATTCGAGAACCGCACATCACTTCTGGAAGGGGATTTCCTTATGCCCGAGCGCTATCCAGCGAAACAGGACGCGATGGACTACATCGACGCCAACGAGCAGCGTCTGTCCGATTTCGACATGGAGATCTGGAGCCACCACGAGCCAGCCTGGCGGGAGTATCGATCAGCAAAGGCCTATGTCGATTTCCTGCGGGATGACGGCTGGGAGGTCGAAGAGGGCTCGGCCGAGATGCCGACCGCCTTCTGTGCCACGTTCGAAAACGGTGATGGTCCGGTCATCGGCGGCTATGCCGAGTATGACGCCGTCCCCGGGAATTCCCAGCAGGCCGTTCCCTTCGAGGCTCCACGAGAAGGCTTGCACCCGTGGGCAGCCGGTCATACCGATCCGCACTCGATGCTCGGAGTTGCCGGACTGACTGGATTTCTGGCGGCCAAAGCGTCGATGCAGAAGAACAACATCCCGGGGACGCTCAAGTTCTTCGGCGAACCTGCCGAGAAGGTCTGCGGATCGAAGCCGATCCACGCCGCAAAGGGTTACTACGACGGGTTCGATGCCTTCATCGCCTATCACCCGTACACCAGCAACACCGTCGCCTGGGAAACCCATTGCGGTTCCTACTGGAGCGTGGTGGTGACCTTCGAGTGCAAAGAGCCGGAGAAGTGGATCGATCCAAGCCTGATGCCCGCCCATCACAGCACCCACGCGGCCGCGCGACCACCCGGCGCAATCGATGCCCTCTGCCTGATGTACACCTCAACCAAATACAGCAAAGAAGCGATGTTCCCGAAAACCGGCACCTGGACACTCAACGAGTTCATCCTGGCCGGTGGCGATGCCACGTCTGACAACCTGCCGCCCCGATTCAGCCAGATCCAGTATTCCTGGCGATCTCCAGCCCTGCACATTCAGGAGCAGATCTACCGGGTGATCGAGCAGAACGCCCGGCACGTCGCGGCGATGACCCAGTGCGAGGCATCGGTTCGATGGGTCACCAAGACCCGGGTCGGCCTGGGAAACCTGGCTCTTTCTGATCTGACCTGGCGGAATCTGCAGCAGGTCGGCCCACCGACCTACGGCGATGAGGCGCTCGAATTCAGCCGGGAGATTCAGCGAAACCTGGGACTGGAGCCGATGGAGAATCCGCTACCGGACATCAACACCGAGCTACTCAGCCCACAGGAGTATGAAGAGAAGACCCGGGCGCTCCTGCCCTCCTGGCAACTGAACTTCACGTCAGATGATTATGTCGAGTATTGCTGGCATGCTCCGACGGTGCGGCTGTTTACAGCGCGACCGAGCCTGCGTCCGCCGGAAGCTGGCTACGCCTACCCGGCCTGGTGTCGCAATGCGATGGGTGGCGTACCGGGACTGATCGACCCGGGGATGTTCGTCGCCGGTCGGACAATCGCCGGGACAGTGATGGATCTGCTCACCAACGAAGAGGAACTGAAAGCCTGTAAGGACGAGTTCAACGAACGCACCGGTGGCGGAGTCGGTGGCTCGAAGTGGGTTCCCCCGTTGCTGGAGAAGGAGTTCGTCCCGCCGGTCGATCTCCGCTGGCCCGAGTACATCCAGACGGAACGAGGCGAAGAGTGGTGGATTCCGACGCCTGATCCGCGGGCAGGAATCGGCACACCGATCGAATAGTGCGCCTGAGCCAGGCATCCCTGCTCGAGGGCGGGGATGCCTGCCAGCGTTTGCTGCCTGCTAGATCGGGATCGTCATGCTCTCCAGATCACGCGGGTAATACGTCAGCCATTCGAACCCGTCCTCAGTTACCGCAACAGTATCCGAGTGCCGGAACCCGGCGAAATCTGGCACGTAGACGCCTGGCTCGACCGTAAAGACCATGCCGACTTCCATCAGCCGATCATCGCCGACATCGAGGAACGGAGCCTCGTGAATCAGCGTCGATTTGGCGTGGCCGGTGTGATGTCGCCACATATGTTCGATGCGCTGATCCCTGAAATACTCGCGGACCGCATTATCGACGTCGGAACACGGCCGCCCGGGTTTGAGCATGTTTAGCGCCAGAGTCTGAGCTTCCAGCATATGGTTGAAGAGGGTCGCCTGCCGATCGGTTGGCTCACCCATGATCATCGTGCGTTCCAGCTCGCTCCCGTATCCCCATACCGAGGCATTGGCGCCGGTCACCAGCACATCACCGGCTTGCAGCTTCACGCCAGACGTCATCGAGTGCGGCATAGCCGAGGCTTTCCCAACCTGCCCCCGGAAACCAGCCATCGCAGTCGAGTTACCGAACACAAGCGGTCGATATTCAGATCCGAGTGTACGAATCATCGCTCTGGTCGCTTCGAACGAGGCTCGCATGGAGATCTCGGTCTCGCTGACCCCGACCTCACAATATTCCTGCAGATAGGTGTGCGCCAGGTTTCCCCAGCGACAGCTCTCCCGGATCAGGTTCAGCTCTTCCTCGGAGTTGATCATCTGCATGTACTCGATGTCGTCCAGGATATTCACCAGCTTCGCGTCCGGCAGGAGATCCGGAATCCTCGGCCCACGATAGCCGTAGATCTGGCCATACCCCTCGGAATCAACGCCGATCGTGGAGTTCTCCAGTCCGAGATCGACCAGCAGATCCTTCATGAACTCCATTGGATGACGGACATCCGGGTATTCGGGATAGGTATCGACCCGTTCGACCAGCGCGAACTCTTCGGCGTGCTCTTTTTCGAGCTGGGGCACCAGCACGGCTGCCGAGTCCGGCGTGATCACGGCGGCCATCGGGCGTTCGGTCGGAATGAATCCGAATGCGGTCAGATAGGAAACGTTGTTCGGACCGAACAGGACCAGCGCATCGACGTCCCGATCTGCCAGTCGACTGAAAAGCGTATTCCTGCGACGCATGTATTCTTCATTGCTGATTCTCAACTGTGGCATTGGCTCATCCTGCTTTCTGTGGATCAACGGCAAGCGTGATATTCCGGGCAGGATAGCACACGGCGCAAGAAGCTCCGGATACGACAAAGCCCCCGCCCGAACCGGGCGAGGACTCGCGGTTGCACCTGGTTCAGGCTATTCCTCTGGGAATTGAGGGATTCTTGCGCCTGCTACTCATTAGCGAATGTCTCAGGGATGTAGACTCGCTTGAGTGGAAGAACGCTCTTGTACTTTGAGTCGAACCGTTCATAGTTATTCAGCACCAGTCGCACCAGATCGCGACCGTCGATCAGCCGCAGATTCCCTTTGCCACGAGCAAAGCTCTCTGCATGCCTCGTAAAGGTCCCCAATGCGACGAACAGGCCGTGTTCGTTAGCAGCAATGTTCCCGTACAGCGAAGCAACGTCAGCGTTTCCGGTACTGCTATCGACGCTCTTGACCTGAACCTTGATTATGGGTGGTTCGAACCCCAGTTCATCACGGTGGGCGATAATGTCGACTCCACCGTCAGGCCCTTCTGGAGAAACTCTTGTGTTGTACCCCATGGTGTTCAGCAAATGTGCGACGAAATCGGCAAACGGATGTCCTTTTAGCTCGCGTGAAAGAGTTTTCAGAATGAAATCTTCGGTGGTCTTCTCGATCTCGTCTGCAACAAGAGCAACGGTTATGTCGTCCGTACCAGGAGAGATTTCTATCTGACCCTCAAGAGCAGCAAGATACTCTTCCGTGTAATTCCGGATCTGAAACAGGCTGATCGCCGACCCGATTTCGTACAGTGCTCCCTGTGTCAAATTCGTCCGTGGGACGGACTTCAGCCACTCCACCTTGCGGCGATGTGGATACGCTGTGGATCCCGAGTGGTCGTAAACATACTCACTCATTATCCGCCCGATATTGATCATGCGGTCGTTCTTGGACGGATAGGCGACGAGGTCGCCAACTTTCATCTCGTGAACAAATCGGAACAGTTGTCCGGCGTGAACCGGTATTGCTCCAGGTTTGTAGTCCGGATACGCCTGTTCAAAGGCACTCTTGAACGCGTCCCGGTTTGCAGGAATGCTAGCAAGGTCAGCGATCTTGCTCGAACCCATCGCAACTGTCTTGTGCTGCATGAACAGAGAGTGCGCCTCACCACCAGGGCCAGCGTGCATTCCCCAGAGGGTCACGTCGTTCACCTAAGTCGTCCCATCTGTTGCAATGGAGGCCATGAACTACTCCTTCGGCGGCTGCGGGAGTGCTTCGCCCTGCTTTGGCAACAACGCAATGAACG
>REEK01000166.1 GCA_007695115.1 Sphaerobacteraceae bacterium | reverse complement strand
TTCATTCCGTTTGACCTGCTCGATCAGCACTACATGTTTCAGGCGTTCATCAGTCGATCGCTGCACGACGGCGATTCTCTGTGGTGGTCGCCGAATATCGCTGGCGGCTATCCCACGATCGCCGATCCGCTGGCAGCGCTGTTCTATCCACCCAATTTCCTGATGCATATGATGATCCCACGGGAACTGCTGCCTTATCTGGCAGTTGAACTGCAGGCGACGCTGCACTTTCTGCTGGCGGCAATCGGGATGTTCTTTCTGGCTCGATTGCTGACGGGTTCGACGGTTGGCGGCCTGGTTGCCGGACTCGCCTGGGCCTATGGCTCGTATTTCGTCTGGCACCTGCCGCATCTCAGCCCGATCAGCACGCTGAGCTGGCTGCCGTGGATTCTGTTCGCCTATGCGATGGCGCTGCGCGGCAAGAGCAACAGCCTGATCTGGACGGCCCTGGCCGGGATCGCCACCGGCATGATGATGCTGGCCGGCCACGCCATGACGATCCTGCAGGTGACCTATCTGCTGCTCGGGCTATCGCTCGTGCTGGCGTTGCTGCGGTGGAACCGCACCTGGACCGAACGCCTGATGCCCATAGCCAGTGCCGGCGTATTTCTTGTATTGGGCGCCGGGATCGCCGCCGTTCAGCTTCTTCCAGCCTGGCAGTTGAGCGGGATCTCCGAACGGGGCGATTTCGACTTTGCCGCAGCCGCTGATTCCTCATTTGCGCCATACTGATCGATCACCGCACTGATCCCCAACTTCTTCTCGGTGTTCGATCCGGGAGAATACTGGGCCGCCGGAGATCCGGCCGAAACGAATCTCTACATGGGATTGATTCCACTCGCGCTGGCGGCGATCGCGATCCTCGGAACCAGGCTGAGTGATCGGAAAACGGCACTGCTGCTTCTGGGCGGGGTCCTCGGGGCGATGCTGCTTGCGTTCGGAATCTTCGCCTGGCCGTTTCAACTGACCTACGACCTGCTTCCCGGGTTCGATCGTGTTCGTCGGCCAGTCACGTTCATCGCCTTCGCCCAGTTCGGAATCGCCCTGCTGGCGGCCTTTGGCATCAAAGTCCTGACCAGTAACCCATCGCTGGAGTCCGCCTGGCCGAGGCTGGGGCGATGGCTCGGGATCGGTGCCATCGTTGCTTTTGCGCTCGTCGGACTGACCTCCATCCTGATGGTCACCACCATCGGAGAGCCGGCCCAGCAGCAGTTCATCGGTATTATCAGCGGTGCGGTACTGGTTAGCGTGTTGCTGGTCGCGGCGTTTGCCATTGCCCGGGCAAGGCAGCAACTCCTTCTCTCGGCAGGCGCCGCCGCAGCTTTGCTAGTGGTGCTGGTGGCAATTGATCTCGGGTCGGCCCACAAGGCGGCAACCTATCGAACCAAGGACACCGGCCCCGCGCACTACATCGGGCTGGACTGGGTCTACCATCGAGACAACGATCTCGTGGAAGTGCTCCGGGAAGGGACTGATCCCGGCGGGAGTAACCCGAGCCGGATCCTGCCCGACGCAACGGCATCGGTCTGGGCCAACGGCCCGTTTGTCTGGGATCTGCACAGCGCCAGCGGGTACATCGTGCTCTGCCCGGTGACGTATTGCGATCTACTGGAACACGCGCGGGCGAATCCAGCATCTCCGGTACTCGATATGATGAACGTCCGCTTTCTGGTGACCGACCAGGACATCGCCGAGCACTACGGAGAAGCAGCCAGGGAGAAATTCGAGCTGGCCCACTTCGACGGCCTGACGAGCATCTACGAGAACCCGGACGTGTTGCCGCGAGCCTGGATTGCGCATCAGTCGACTCACCAGCCTGAGGATCAGGTACTCCCGTATTTGCTGGAGAATCAGGATCAGATCGGCAGTGAAGTCGTCCTGAGCGACGATGCTGCCCCGGTTCTGCAAGGTTCCGGGGACAATTCGGGGCAGGTCGAGATCACCGAATACGAGAACACCGCCGTCAGTCTCGACGTCTCCATGCCGGAAGAGGGCTATCTCGTGCTGTCGGATACCTACTATCCCGGCTGGAGTGCCACCGCTAACGGAGACGACGTCGAGATCTTCCGGGCAAACCACGCCTTCCGGGCAGTCCATTTGCCCGAAGGTGAGCACCGGGTCGAGTTCACCTACCAGCAACCGCGACTCGTCGCCGGTGCGGTCATCTCGGGGTTGAGTCTCCTGCTCACGCTGGGAATCGGTGCGGCAGGGATCGTCTTCCGGCGACGGGCAGAAATCGCCGCCTCACATGATCCATTGCGATGAGCGCCCGGAGCAGACGGTCAGTCTCCCGGAGTTCGTTCCCCGGCGATGTCCAGAATGTCCTCGATCTCCACTTCGACTACCGGCTTATGGATCTTGTGCTGCTGCAGCGGTTTCTCCGGCTCCATGATAGCGATCACTGTCTCCAGCGGTGGGCAGCCCGGCTCGGTGCAGCGCAGCTCCGTCACCATGACGGTCGTCTCATCACTCAGGCTCAGCTTCTCGGACACCCACTGTTTGATCTCACGGATGCGTCCTGCATTCTCCGGGTTCGATGACCCGCCGGGGTTTACGATCATGGTTCCATGTCTCCATTCTCTTGCTTGTCCATTTGACTCGGAAAGTGCATCAGTCACGCCCACCCCGCCCCGAGAGACCGCTTCGTGCCAGCAATGCATCGGCAAACAGGTTTGTTCCGAGTGAGACCATCAGAATGCACATGGCCGGAACAACGATCAGGTGCGGGGACGTGCGCATATGCGGACGGGCGTCATTCAGCATCACCCCCCAGTCAGGTATGGGAGGTTGAACGCCAAGCCCGAGGAACGAGAGCGCTGCTACCGCGAGGATCACTCCGCTGACGCGGAGGCTGGCCAGCGCCAGAATCGGTCTGGCGACATTCGGGATGATGTGACGAAGGATGATCCGCGTGTGGGTTGCACCCTGAGCGGCAGCGGCTTCAACATACAGGGTTTCGCGAACTGAAAACACCGATCCCCGGAATACCCGTGCAAACCACGCCCACGACGTCGCAGAGAGCGCTATCAGAAGACTGGTCTGCCCGGTTCCGAGCACGGCGACGATAGCGATCGTCAGGCTCAGGCCCGGTAGCGCCAGCACGATATTCAGTAGCAGAGAGACCCCGTCATCGACACGCCCACCGAAATACCCGCCAAGACAACCGACAACCGTGCCAACGCCGACTGTCACCGTGAGCACGAACCCGGCAATCATCAGGGCGGTTCTGCCGCCGTAGACGACGCGTGAGAGCTGGTCTCTGCCGAGCATGTCAGTTCCAAAGGGATGATCCCGGGATGGCGACTGCAGCGTTTCCCCAACGTACACGTCTCGTGGATCATGCGGAGCAATCAGCGGAGCAAAGAGCGTTGCAACCAGCACCACCAGCAGCATCGACCCGCCGATAAGGCCGCTCCACTGCACTCCAGCGGGAATCCGGAGCGACGGGATCCGCAAAGTGACCTGACGAACCGTTGAGCGAGACTTCGTCGCCAGCGCCATCATTCGCCCGCTCTCACGCGTGGATCAATCACGCTATACAGCACGTCGACCACGAAATTGACCAGGACATAGATACCCGCAGCCAGAAGAACGAATCCCTGCACCACCGGGTAATCGCGGCGAGTGATCGAATCGACGGCCAGCCGTCCGATACCTGGCCAGGCAAACACGGTTTCGATGATTGCCGCACCGCCCAGAATCGCTGCCAGATACAACCCGACGACGGTCAGGGTATTGATCAGCGTGTTTCTCAAGCCGTGCTGAAGCACAACCATCGACTGGGCGAGGCCTTTCGCCCTGGCCGTGCGCATGTAGTCCTGTCCGAGGACATCGATCATCTGAGTTCGAGTGACGCGAAGGAGTTGAGCCGTCGGACCGGTTGCCAGCGCCACAGCGGGCAAAACGGTGTGCTTCCAGGTTCCGTAGCCACTAGTCGGCATAATCCCGAGGATCTCGGCGAAGACGAGAATCAGAATGAGCCCCACCAGAAATCCGGGCAACGATGCCAGGAAAACGGTGGAAACCCGGAGTGCACCATCCAGCGCGCCCCCGGAAAGGACAGCACTCAGCACCCCGGTAGAGATCCCGACCATCACCGCCATTGCCGTTGCGACCAGGGCCAGATTCAACGTCGCCGGCAGACGCTGCATCAACTCTTCGGTGACAGGGCTCCCGGTGTAGTAGGAGACCCCGAGGTCGCCCTGGAGCACCCGGCCAACCCACTTCACATACTGAATGGGGACCGGGTCATCCAGCCCCCATTCAGCTCGCAGTTCCTGGACAGCTTCCGGCCGTGGCTCACCGGTGGCCGACTGGCTGAGTGCCATATATGCCGGATCCCCCGGTGCCACCACGCCCAGCGCAAAGGCGATGATGCTGGCGCCGATGAGTGCAGGAATCATTGCCAGAATGCGCCGGAGCGCCGTCCGGACGTTCATCGGAGATACGCCTCACTCAGGCTCACCCAGTAGGTTGGCTGAATCTCGTAGCCGGTCACGT
Source organism: Sphaerobacteraceae bacterium (assembly GCA_007695115.1). Taxonomy (GTDB): domain Bacteria; phylum Chloroflexota; class Chloroflexia; order Thermomicrobiales; family Thermomicrobiaceae; genus SLMJ01. Next base: position 55,574 of record REEK01000166.1, on the reverse strand, counting down.
CCGACGAGTGGACAACGATCCCCTCTTCATAGAACAGCGGGATCATCGGCAACTCTTCGGCGACGATCTCCTGCAGGCGATGGTAGAGACGCTGCCGTTCGTCGTGATCCCATTCCTCACGGAGATCGGCGAAGATCTGATCGACTTCATCGCTCTGAAAGCCAATGTTCAGGCGCTGGTTTGCGCCACCATCCGCCGCAAGATAGTCACGCATGAGCAGGTACGGCTCACTGTTGGCCAGACCTCTGATACTGACGGACAGATCGTACTCACCAGCGGCTGTTGCTTCGTTGTAGGTAGCTCCATCGAGGACTTCTATTTCCGCCTGGATGCCGATCAACTGCAAGCGAGCCTGCACGTATTCGGCGTGAGCCTGATACGGATAGCGGTCCAGCTGGAATGATGGGACCAGCAACCGGGCCTCGATGGTCTCGTCACCGACGACTTCGGCAACGAGCTCTCGGGCCGCATCGAGGTCTTCCTCGAGTTCGATCGAAGAATCGTGCCATTCAGTGGAGACGATACTGAGCATGCTTCCGGCCGGGATTCCGTACCCGAAGAAGATGTCATCCACGATCTGCTGGCGATCCATTGCCATGCTGATTGCGTGGCGCATGCGTGGATCGTCCCACGGTTCTTTCTGGGCGTTGATCCAGATGTAGTGCGTGATCGGAATCGGGGAAACTGATTCGTCGAACTCGCCGGACTCCACGAGCTCTCGTGCTGAGGCTGGCTGAATAGCGCCGAGATCGAGCACCCCGTGGATCTCACCAGCCCGAAGAGCTGACACACGGGTATTCGGATCCGGAATCGTGCGGACGATGACGCTGTCTGAGGCTGGACCATCGCCGTGATACTCCGGGTTGGCTTCCAGCACCAGCTCCTGATCCGGTTCGTGGCTGACAACCATGAACGGTCCACTGGCGATCGGGAACTCGGCGAAGTGCCCATCCTCATCGAACGAATCCGGAGAGTACATCGCGCTGTAGAAGTTGGAGATCATGGCCGGGAACGACGGCTCCGGCGTGTTGTGATGAAACGCCACGGTGAACTCATCCACGACTTCCACATGGTCGAGGTCTCCATAGGCATGGTCGGTATCGAACGTATAGAACGGAGACGATGCCGGAGAGATCTGCATGTTCCGCTCGACGTTCGCCAGAACAACGTCCGCATCGAACCGGGTGCCATCACTGAAGACGACGTCTTCCCGGAGCTCGAAGGTCCAGGTCAGTCGATCCTCGGATACGTCCCATGAGGTGGCGAGGCCAGGCTGGGGAACCCAGTCCTCATCGGTGACCACCAGACTCTCCCAGACATCGAGTGTCGGATGCGTGAAGTACGGGTCGTTCTGTCCGGGAGCCAGATCCCGCGGAGCGGCGATGATCAGCTCGGACGGCTCGCCATCGTCAGCGCTCGCGTCGTCGGAAACATCATCGGACACATCCGATGTGCTGGCGGACGCCTCTCCCGGGTCGTCGGCATTTTCTGATTCGGCGCAGCTCGCCAGGGCAACAGTTAGCACCAGCAGCAACAAAACAGCAGCGTACGATCGAAGTGAACTCACGAGCCCCTCGTCTTCCCACGTGTCAGGATATCGTTCGGTAGCCATCACCAGCTCCGCAATTCGCGGGGCTGAACGTCTGGCAAGGCTACGGGGCTTCGACTGAGGGGCGGGTCACAATTGGTGCAGGAAGGCGTGTCGAAACAGCGACCCGACTGGATGCAATTCGAGTGTCTATTCAGACAGGAAGCGGGAATCCCGGGGAGTCAGATCTAGCGGATTTGGACCGGATCAGAGACCATCAAAACAGATTCTTGATCAACAACTCTTGACCTCTTTGTTATAGTAAACCGGTCCGAAACGTCTTCCAAACGTTTCAATTCATAGCTCTCCACACCTTTTCAATGCTCAGAACATATCCCGGGTGCGTGCGTGCAGACCGGGTGAAGACAGGATTGCGCTCGAATGTTTTTGTCCAGAATGCGTGCCGAGTGGTTCGGCAACATCCGGGGAGACGTGCTCGCCGGAATCGTGGTGGCGCTGGCACTGATTCCAGAAGCTGTCGCCTTCTCCATCATTGCCGGAGTCGACCCGAAAGTCGGACTCTACGCCTCGTTCTCCATGGCCGTGGTGATTGCCTTCGCGGGTGGACGACCCGGCATGATCTCGGCGGCAACCGGGGCTATGGCCCTGCTGATGGTGACGCTGGTCCGGGATCACGGAGTGGAGTATCTCTTCGCCGCGACGGTCCTGACCGGTATTTTTCAGGTCATCGCTGGTTTATTGAAGCTCGGTTCGCTGATGCGGTTCGTCTCCCGTTCAGTCACCACAGGCTTCGTCAACGCACTGGCAATCCTCATCTTCATGGCACAGCTTCCAGAATTGATCGGCGTCGGCTGGATGACCTACCCGATGGTCGCCGGCGGCCTGGCAATCATCTACCTGCTGCCCCGCCTGACGACCGCCGTGCCGTCCCCGCTGGTCTGCATTATCGTACTGACCGCCATTTCGATCTTCGCCGGGCTGCAGCCTCGTGTTGTCGGTGATATGGGTGAGCTACCCTCATCTCTTCCCATGTTTCTGATTCCCGACATTCCATTGAATCTGGAAACGTTCATGATCATCCTGCCCTATGCGTTGGTTCTCACAGTCGTGGGACTGCTCGAATCACTGCTGACAGCCACGATCGTCGACGATCTGACCGATACGCCAAGTGACAAGAATCGAGAATCCACTGGTCAGGGTGTGGCCAACATCGCCACCGGATTTCTCGGTGGAATGGCCTCCTGTGCTATGATCGGCCAGTCAGTAATCAACGTGAAATCAGGTGGCCGGGGCAGGCTTTCAACCTTTACCGCGGGCGTTGTACTCCTCTTCTTGATCGTTGTACTGGGAGACTGGGTAGCCCTGATTCCGATGCCAGCACTGGTGGCAGTCATGATCATGGTGTCGATCGGAACGTTCAGCTGGTCGTCCATCGCGAACCTGCGAACCTACCCGAAGAGCTCCAGTATCGTGATGATCTCGACCGTTGCAACGACGGTCTATACTCACAATCTGGCGATCGGGGTGATGGTTGGCGTGCTGCTGAGTGGCATCTTCTTCGCCTGGAAGATCTCGCAGATCGTAAACATTCGCTCGACGGCGACCGACGATGGCCGGGAGCGCACCTATGTGATCTCCGGGCAGATCTTCTTCGCCTCGGCTGATTCGTTCATCGACGCCTTCGACTTCCGCGAGGTACTGGAGAAGGTACGGATCGACGTCAGCCGCTCGCACTTCTGGGACATCTCGGCAGTCGAGGCGCTGGACAAAGTGATCCTCAAGTTCCGTCGTGAAGGCACCGAAGTAGAATTGTTCGGCATGAACGAGGCAACTGCCACGATTGTCGACAAGCTGGCCGTACACGACGATCCGGACGCGATCGATATGATGTCGAAGCACTAGCCAGAACTGGAGTAATGCGCCGATGAACCAAATCCTGGCCTGCATCGACGGATCGAGCTACTCCGAAAGTGTGTGTGATCACGCAGCGTGGGCCGCAAAGCGTATGGATGCGTCCATCACCGTCGTCCACACGCTCAGCCCCAACAACGCCCAGTCCGCACCGGCAGACTGGAGCGGCAATCTCGGGTGGGGTGAACACGAAGAGTTGCTCGAAGAGCTCACAGCGCTCGACGAATCACGTGCCAGACTGGCCCAGAAACAGAGCCGGATCATCCTGGATCAGGCCATCGCTCACTTGAACGAGGCCGGGGTTACGGACGTCAAGAGTCGGCAGCGTCAGGGCGAACTCGTCGATACCGTGCTCTTGATGGAAGAAGAGGCCGACCTCGTCGCCATCGGCAAGCGGGGCGAGGGGGCAGAGGGCGCAACCGAGCATCTCGGCCGCAATCTGGAGCGCGTGGTTCGCGCCAGTCGCAAGCCGATTCTTGTTTCCTCCCGGACATTCAAGCCGATCAAACGGTTCATGATCGCCTACGACGCTGGCCCGAGCGCGAAACGTGCCGTGACCGCGATTGCCCGTATGCCGTTGCTCAAGGATCTCGAGTGTCACTTGCTGATGGTTGGACAGGGGAGCCCGATCGCTGAAGCGCAGCTCAATGAAGCCAGCGACAAGCTCCGTGAGGCCGGATTCAGCGTGTCCCAGGCGATCAAGCCTGGCCAGACTGACGACGTGATTGCATCTGAGACGAGCGCGAGCGATATCGATTTGCTGGTGATGGGTGCCTACAACCACTCGCGATTTCGATCGCTGATCATCGGAAGCACCACCAACGCCACGTTGCGCAACTGCCGGATACCGGTGCTGCTCTTCCGATCGAACCCCGCATAAAGAGAAAGGGGAGGGTCGATGACCCTCCCCTGCCGGCATACGGGAGGGCTGATTGCCCTCCCTTTGCCATTTCCGGAACTAGGCTATTGCTTCTGCCCCCGGCGAACCAGATGCCACATTGAGGGCATCTCACCGACCGGCACTTCGATCAGCGTTGGCGCATCGCTGTTCATGGCTTCTTCCATGGCGGAGCGCAGTCCGTCCGGTCCTTCGGCCTTGATGCCCTGAACTCCGAACGCCTCGGCGGTCTTGGCGACCTCCGGGTTGTACAGATCAGAGGCGATCGTGCGGCCGTTGAACGACTGCTGCTGGATGCGCTTGACGTTGCCGTAGGCACCATCATTGAACACAACGCAGATCATGTTGATGTTGAACTTGGCCATCGTGGAGAGTTCCTGGACGTTGTAGTAGAACCCACCGTCGCCGTTGATGGAGACAACCTTCTGGTTCGGGTTGCCTACCTGGGCGCCGAGCGCCGTGGCGAAACCGAACCCGAGCGTGCCCTGGTAGCCGGAACCGATGAATGTTCGCGGTTCATAGACCGGGAAGCCAACGGAAGCGTAGTAGCCGACCTGGGTGCTCTCGTTGACGACGATGCCGTCATCCGGCAGCACGTCACGAATCGCCTGTGCATAAGACGCCTGCGGCTGAACCTCGAAGAGCAGGTCTTCGTAGTGCGCTTTCAGGGTCTCCAGCTCTTCCTTGCGGGATTCGCGCGACTTGTTGTGCTTGCCGACACGCTCGATCAACTCGGAGAGGCCCAGCTTGGCGTCGGCAACGATGCCGATATCCGGCTTCGTGTTGCGGCCGATCTCTTCGTTGTCGATATCCATCTGGATGACGGTCTGTCCGCCCCCTGGCGCCCATTCGGCGTTACTCGGCTGCAGGAAGCGGGTTCCAACAACGAGAACGGCGTCGGACTTCGGCGTCAGATCCGGTCCGGCCAGCATGCTCATAGCCAGGTGATGTCGCGCAGAGATGGAGCCCTTGCCGTTGACCGACATGACAACCGGTGCTTCGAGCATCTCCGCGAGCTCCTTGAGCTCGTCCCATGCTTCGGCACGCAGCACGCCGCCACCAACATAGATAATTGGTCGCTCAGCCTTGCCGAGCGCTTCGGCAGCCTTCTCGATCATGTCGGAATCTGGCTTGACGCGCTCGATCTCCGGCATCCCGAAAATGTCCATGTCTGCCTGCGCCTGCAGCACATCCGGCGGAACTTCGATGTGAACCGGGCGGACGTGCCCGCTCATCATCTGCTTGAAGGCTTCGTGGACCATGCCCGGCACGTCTTCCGGCTTCATGGCACGCTCGGCCCACTTGGTGACCGCGGCCATCATCTCCAGCTGGTGGGGGATCTCGTGCAGCTCACCACGTCCAACACCGATCAGATCGGAGCGGATCTGCCCCGAGATGCTCATCACTGGCGAGGAGCAGGCGTAGGCAGTGGAAAGTCCAGCCATACCGTTCAGCAGGCCAGGGCCAGGGACCATCACCGCGATACCGGGCTTACCGGTGGTGCGGGCATAGCCATCGGCCATATACGTAGTGGCCTGTTCGTGTCGGGTGTGGATAATCTTGAGGTCGCCATTTGCCTGGAGGTCGTAGAGGCCGTCGAACAGCCAGTCGAGCTGAATGCCCGGCAGGCCGAAGATCGTATCGACGCCATGTTTCTTCAGAGACTGGGCGAGCGCCTGCCCGCCAGTAAGTTTCGCCACGGATCGTGCTCCTCTCGGTGCATTTATCAATGCAACGCATAGTAACACCGGGTGCGTTACGCGTTACCCCGGTCCTGGCAACATCTGCCAGGAGTGATCAACGAGACCATCGACCCCGGGATTCAGCAGTGAACGCCCTGGCGTGGACATGTATCACGTCGTCAAATCAATAAGGCAGCAAAGTTGTCCGATGCGCTGCCCGACGAATTGTAATGCGGCGCGTCCAATTTGTGAACGACAGACCGTGATCGAACCGGGAATTGCCCCAAAATGGCTCAGGATGGCAACTCGGAGACGAACCGGTTCAGCAGATCGTTGAAGTAGGCCGGGTTGTCAACCGGGGCACCGTGCCCGGCATCGGGAACCACATCCCGCTGGGCGTGAGGGATGCACTCAGCGACAGCATCGGTCAACACCCGATAGAGCGTCCGGGTGTTCTCTCCTCTAACGATCAGCGCTGGTGGTTGCAGCCCAGCCATCGGCCCGGGGCCGGGATCGAAGGCCACCACAGCATCCAGCCAGGCTGGGGCCGCATGGATGTTGTGTCGCCACTCTTCGAGGCGCCGCCGGCCGAGCTTCTTCTTCCAGCCCTCACCCAGGCGTGGATAGACGAACTCCCCGAGCGCGCCATCGACATCATCCTCAGCCAGCAGTTCACGGGTACGCGTCGCTTCATCGGTCAACCGCTGCCCCGCGTCCTCACCAACCAGGGACGGGATCGACGGCTCGGCAAGAATCAGCCCCAGACAGCGTTCTGGTCGCATCAACCCAAGTGCCAGTGCCACCGTTGCTCCGAGCGAGTTGCCGATCACCAGGGCCTGATCGATCTCCTCGGCATCGAGGACCGCGATCATGTCCAGCGCGGCCTCTTCGATGTCCGGGGGACTGGAGAGATCGCTGCTCTTGCCATGCCCGCGAAACAACGGGGCCACCCAGCGATACTCCGGCATCCGGAGCATCTGATGCACCCAGTTCGAAGTACCGACCAGCACACCGTGCAACGCCAGAACAGGCAACTCAGAACCGGTCTCAGCCCGGAATTCGTAGGCGATCTGCCCACCATCGGTCGTGGCGGCATAGCGAAGCTCGTTGATTGTCACCTGGGCTGACCCTTCGATTCTCGATAGTCCCGCATCACTTGCCATGCTCCAGCAGCACCGCGACATTCTCCCACCCGAAGGCGGTTTCTTCCAGTGGCTTCTGTCCGATAGTGCCGACATGGGTGGCGATCTGGGGGCATCGTCGGGTCTGGCTCGGCGCGTGCGGAACGTTGATCGGGCCATCGTTGTCAAAATCCGAAGCGTCGGGCACCGTACGCAGACGATACTGCTTTAGAGAGATTCCCATTCTTCTCGTGAAACTCCGGCTTGCCGCAGGATGCGCTGGAGAAGATCCACGCCAATATCTCGCTGATGGGGGTTTGGTATACGAATACGCAACTGACCTCGCATCATGAACGCGTGCCGGGATCCAGAGTACGGACCATCGAATCCCAAGTCACGGAGCCGACGGATTAACTCGCGCCGACTTACTGGTCCAAACGCAGGCACTATTGCACTGTCTCAACGTTGACGTCGACACCAGACAGAACTGGGATGTGATGGTTCATCGACAAACCCATCGCAAGCCACTCTTCAAGAACCTCTCTGAGCTCGATTCGACATTCATCCATCGTTGAACCAGTCGCCCAGACTCCCGGCAGTTCCGGAATCTCACCGTAAAACTCCTGGCTTTCTTCGAGCCATTCATACTGACTGTGTTCCAGTGCAACGTCGATATAACGCGTCAGCATTGGTTCAAGTGCCTCTCCGAGTAGTGGGACCTCAGCGCTCGTCAAGTATAGCGAACGCCCCCAGGAAGACGTTAGTCCGGGTCTTGCTCTGCTGTCTGGTCGTCCGACTCGGCCTCGTCTGACGCTTCCTCGCTATCATCGGGCCCCTCTTCCAGCAGACGCCTGATATCTGGCCATCCGAAGGCCGTCTCTTCGATCTCCGTCTCACTGAAGGTTCGCGTTCGCTTGCCAACTTCTTCAGCTCCGAGCCGTCGGAAGACGTCATTGGTGGGGCTCTCGGTGAATGCCCAGAGGAGCAAGCCCTGCTGGGCGTTCTCACTCATGATCTGGGCGACGTACTGCAGTAGCTTTCGCCCAATCCCAGAATGTTGATGTTTCCCATCAACATATATTGCATATACCTCGCTGGAGTAGGTCGGATTGTCGGATCGTTCCGGTCCAGCCGCGACGAAGGCGACAATGCCATCTCGCGGATGATCCGCCACCAGCACATATGGGCCTGAATCACCGCCAGCGACCAGGCGCATCCAGGTGCGTTCTCGCTCCGAACGTTTCAGATTCTTCAGCAGATCAGCGGGGACGACATCTTGATAGGTTGTTCTCCACCCATCAACATGTATGCGGGCGATGGTCCGGACGTCGGATGGGGTGGCCGGGCGGATAGTCGGGCTGCTCAGTTGTTCCCAATCGTCGAAGAACATCAGATGCCATTTCCGTGTTTCGTAGTTTGCGATCGCCTGTTCGTTTACTGATCGCGGCGAAGATGGCCTGATACCAGATGATTGGGGCAAGGGCAAAGGTCAGGCAGCTTCGGCAGACGTTTGCTCCTCGTCGTCATCTCCGGATGCGTTCTGCACCTCACTCGTGATCAGGCCGGCCGCGACACCTGCCAGCATTGCCAGTGTAACAGCCTTCGGACCCTTGATCCCAAGCAGGTGGTCCAGCGACAGCGTTCCGGGATGTTGCGTTGCCAGAGCTACGGCGATCGCGATGTAAATGAGCAAGAGTTCAGCACCACCCTCAGTGGCCCACACCGGCGTTTTCCAGTGCATCTGCCGGGTTGCGGTTATTATCGGGCCGAGTTTCAGGATGGGGCCGATTAGATGCAGCAGACCCAGCGTGGTCAACACGCCTCCGGGGGTGGAACTTCGCAACGGAGTTATCGAGGAAATGTCATCCTGAGCTTGTCAAAGGATCTGTGAGCCCCGCATCAGCCTGCCTCCGGTCAAGCGTTTACACCCCGGATGTCAGGGATTCCTCGACAAGCTCGGAATGACACAGGGGGCGGGCCAATTGACCACCACCCACCGTCCGATGTAGGGGACGGCGCCCCTGCCGTCCCGATTGTCCTCGCAACGTGACGAATCGTTATCGATAGCGATGCAGAGTTCGAACGTCATCCTGAGCTTGTCAAAGGATCTGTGAGCCCCGCATCAGCCTGCCTCCGGTCAAGCGTTTACACCCCGGATGTCAGGGATTCCTCGACAAGCTCGGAATGACACAGGGGGCGGGGTGCTAGACAAAAAACGCGCGACGGAATGTTCCGCCGCGCGTCTCTCAACTCACCGTTGTGAGGCGGACTATCCCTCGATCAACATGCTCTCGGGATCTTCCAGTAGATCCTTAATCCGGACCAGGAACTGGACGGCTTCTCGACCATCCACAATCCGATGATCATAGGAGAGTGCCAGGTACATCATCGGTCGAATGGCGATCTCTCCGTCGACTACCATCGGCCGCTCCTGGATCTTGTGCATTCCCAGAATCGCGACCTGCGGCGGGTTGAGGATCGGCGTGGACAATAGCGACCCGAAAATACCACCGTTGGTGATGGTAAAGGTACCGCCAGCCAGCTCATCGATCTTGAGCTTGTTGTCACGGGCTCGTGTGGCCAGATCGATAATGTCCTGCTCGATCTGTGCGAACGATTTACGATCGGCATCCCGAACGACAGGGACAACCAGTCCATCATCGACACCAACTGCCACACCGATGTCGTAGTAGTTCTTGTAGACGATCTCATCGCCCTGGATCTCGGCGTTAACCTCCGGGAACGACTTGAGCGCACCGATCGATGCCTTGGTGAAGAACGACATGAATCCGAGTGAGACTCCATGGCGCTCCTTGAAGGCATCCCGACGACGCTTGCGGAGATCCATGATTGCCGTCATGTCGACCTCGTTGAAGGTCGTGAGCATCGCAGCGTTCTGCTGTGCCTCGACCAGTCGTCTGGCGATCGTCTGACGACGGCGGCTCATCCGGACACGCTCTTCACGGCGCGTCTCGGACAACAGCGAGAACGGCGCTGAGTCACCACCCGCTGCGGCAGCTGGTGCTGCGGCCGGGGCAGACTCGCCGGAGGTGCCATTGGTTGGCGCCGGTGCGGCCTGTGGCTGGGATTGCTGCTGCACGAAGCTGAGCACGTCTTCCCGGGTTACCCGGTCTCCGTCTCCATGGACCGGAATCCGGCTGAGATCGATGCTGTGCTCCTCGGCCAGACGTCGCACGGCTGGAGTGGCTCGTCGACCACCACCGACCGGCTCGGGCTGTTCTTCACCGGCAGCGGCTCCGGCATCAGCAGGCGTAGCAGCCTGGACAACCGGCTCTTCAGATGGTGCGGTGGCTGCCTTCTGGGATTCTGAATCAGCCGCGGGAGCTGCAGCCGCAGCTCCGGCTTCGATGCTGGCAATCACTTCGCCGACTTCAACCGTATCGCCCTCTGACTTGTGAATCTGCTGGAGCACGCCGGCTTCTTCAGCGGCAATCTCCACGTTCACCTTGTCCGTTTCGAGTTCGACCAGCGTCTCCCCGGCGGAAACTGACTCACCCTCTTTTTTCAGCCAGGTGCCGACCATCGCGTCGACAACGGACTCACCAAGCTCGGGAACTCGAATTTCAGTCGGCATTCTTCACTCCGTAGGTCTCCTCCGGGACATTCGCGTCCTGGAATGCCTCGGTCACAATACGATTCTGCTCACTGTTGTGGACGTTCGGGTAGCCCTCTGCCGGGCTTGCTCGCTCTGGACGGCCAATGTATCGCACCTCGGAGCCTGATGGTAGCAGACTGCGAATGCGTGGCTCCATAAAGAACCAGGCGCCCATGTTTTTCGGCTCTTCCTGCAACCAGACTACGTCCCTCACATTCGGATACTGCTCGAGTATCGCGGCAATCTCTTCACCCGGGAAGGGGTAGAGCTGCTCGACCCGAATCAGCGCAACCTGATCACTGGCTTCCCACTGATCGCTGGTCACCAGGTCCACATAGACTTTACCGCTGCAGAATACCAGGCGCTTGACCTTGTCCGGCTTCTCGCCAGCTCGCGAGTCATTCAGCACTGTCTGAAACTGGCCACTGGCCATCTCTGACAGTGGCGAGCCTGCCCGCGGATGTCGCAAGAGGCTCTTCGGCGTCATCACGATCAGTGGGCGACGCTCGGACTTGAGCGATGCCGCGTGACGACGCAGCAAGTGGAAATACTGAGCCGCAGTGGTGCAGTTGGCCACCCGGATATTGTCTTCGGCGGCCAGCTGCAGGAAGCGCTCCAGACGTCCGCTGGAGTGCTCCGGCCCCTGCCCTTCGTACCCGTGCGGCAACAGCAGCACCAGCGAAGGATGCTCCTGCCATTTGGCTCGCGCCGCAACGATGAACTGGTCGATGATGACCTGTGCAACGTTGATAAAGTCGCCAAACTGGCCTTCCCAGATCGTCAACGTCTCCGGCGCCTGGACACTGTAGCCATAGTCGAAGCCGAGCGTCGCCGTCTCGGTGAGTGGGCTATTGAACACCGCAAACGATGCTTCTGCTCCATCGAGGTTCTGCATCGGGGTGTATCGGTTCCCGTTCTCCACATCATGGAAGACCAGATGCCGCTGGCTGAAGGTTCCGCGCTCGCTATCCTGACCTTCCAGCCGGATCGGCGTACCGTCCTTGATAATGGAGGCAAACGCCAGCGCCTCGGCGTGGGCCCAGTCGAGTGAGTTCTCCTGCTCGGAGGCATCGACACGGCGCTGAATCTGACGCTTGAGCTTCGGATTCAGGGAGAAGCTGTCCGGGAAGGTGTGCAGCTGTTTGTTCAGATCCCGGAGCGTCGATTCAGCAACCCCGGTCTCTGTGGAGAACACTCGACCATTGCTGCTGGTCTCCACCAGTCTGGGAGGAGCTGGCGGCTCATAATCATCCTGGTCGATCCGCTTCTTGATCTCGGTCAGGTCCGCCAGAGCCTTCTGATCCAGCTCATCGGATTCAGCTTTCGGCATCACACCCTGCTGATCGAGCCGATCGGCCCAGATCGCCCGAACTGTTGGATGCTTGCTGATCTGTGCGTAAAGCCGGGGCTGGGTGAATCCGGGCTCGTCGCCCTCGTTGTGACCCCAGCGCCGATACCCGATCAGATCAACCAGGAAGTCCTTCTGGAACTTCTGCCGGTAGGCGTAGGCAATCCGGATTGCGACAATCGCCGCCTCCGGGTCATCAGCGTTGACGTGGATAATCGGGATCTCGAACCCGCGGGCAATATCGCTGGAGTACATAGTGGAACGGGATTGCCACGGTTCCGTGGTGTAGCCGAGTTGGTTGTTGGCGATGATGTGCAGCGAACCACCAACGTTGTACCCCGGTATCAGGGACAGGTTCAGGGTCTCGGTTACGACACCCTCACCGGGGAAGGCGGCATCGCCGTGAACCATGATCGGAATGCCCTTGTTGGTATCCAGATCCGGGGCACTACCGGTATCCCGGCGTTCCTGAATCGCACGCGTCATCCCGGCAACCACCGGATTGACGAACTCCAGGTGACTCGGGTTGGAAGCCATCCGGACGCGCACGCCCAGATCACCCGGCTCACGATCCCAGCCGAGGTGGTACTTCACGTCGCCGGTCCAGCCAGCATCGGAATCATGGAACAGACCCTTGCCGGCAAACTGGGCGATGCTCTGCTCGTAACTCTTGCCGAGAATGTGAACCAGCGTGTTGACCCGGCCGCGATGGGCCATGCCGATCATCACGTTGGGGATCTCATCCGTGGCGGCGTGACGAACAACGTCGCCGATCATCGCCACCAGCATGTCGTTGCCTTCGACCGAGAACCGCTTCTGCCCGAAGAACGCTTTGTGGATGAACTTCTCATAGGCTTCGACATCGGTGAGTGTGCCGAGCAGTTCGCGCTTCTCTTCAGCGCTCAACGGTGGAGCGATCTGCGAGGTCTCCGCGGCCATCTGCAGCCAGGCTCGTTCGTCCGGGTTCTGCACATGCTCGAAATCAAACCCGGTTGTTCCGCAATAGGCCTGACGCAGCCGGTTGATCGCGTCGAGCGCCGAGCCGGCCTGTTCGGCAATTGGCCCCCCGACCGCTTCTGCAGGCAATCCCTGCAAATCAGCTTCAGAGAGGCCGTGGGTAGCCGGATCGAGCAATGGATCACCCGGTGGCTCACTACCCAGCGGGTCGAGCTGGGCGCCACGATGTCCGGAACGTCGAATCGCCCGTGCCAGGTTTCCCACCGCCATCAGGCGAGAGATATCGACTGCGGCCCCTGCACCGGCGGCAATCGCTGATGCGCCATTCGTCGTGTGCGGGGTCCAGTGTTCGAACGCCTGGCGAGTTACCGGGTCTACCGACTCCGGATCCTGTGTATAACGCTCGTACAATTCCAGAACATAGCCGGAATTCGGGCCATGAAACAATGCTTCAAGAGTCATCGGACGACACCCACCTATCTAGGCTGAGGCGGCCAACACAAAAACACGCGACCATGGATGGTCGCGCACCACGTCGGCGCTGGTACCTGGTTTCCTTGCACAGGGGTTGGGGGACGGCTGAAAAGCCGGCACGCCCGGGGAAATGCTGACCTGGGACCGAACCTGCCTGCACGGTTCTCCCTACCAATCGCCGGGGGCAATAGCAGCCTTGTGTGACGCGTCGTCAATCGGCTACGCGGCATCGACAATCCGGCTACCACCCGGCAAATAACGTCGGAATCAATGGTACACCAACTTCACAAAATTCGGGATACCTTGTTTAAAGTCCGATTTCAGCCTGAAGTCGCACGTCCCGTGCCAGTTTGGCCGGACCCTCACCCCCGGTTTGACAGGGATCCGGCATACTCCGTAGTATGATTCTTGCTGTTGACTCAAGAAATTTCGTGACCCGGTGAGTACCTCACCCGACCCGACGTCTGTAGCGGCAGGAGAGAGTTCATAATGTCGACACCCAGCGACAACAAGCAGCCCGGGGTTGAAGAGACTACCTGGAAACAACCGGCTGGCAACGTTCCGACTGACGCAACGAAGGCGACCCAGGTCGAACTCGAAAACGTCGAAGGCGAAACGGTGTTGCTGGATCAGAGCAGTGCCGAACACGTTCGCGGCGACCGGGTGACGATGAAGATGAGCAAGGCATCGAGCATCGAAGCCAGCAGCGTCCAGATGGAAAAGAGCGCGGCGGTCTCGGTTGAGGCCGACCGGGCAGCCATGCAGGAATGTGCTGCGGTTCACGTGGATGCCAATCACCTGCGCATGGTGAAGAGTGAAACGATTTTTGCGCAGAGCAATGAACTCATCATGGAAGATGGTTCGCAAGCCATCCTGATCATTACCGGCGGACTGACTGGAGAAGCCAAAGCGCTGATCCGGGCACCAGCTGCGGCGGTTATCGGCGCACTGTTCGCCGTACTGGCCGCCATCATGTTTGCCATCATTCAGGGATCGAGGAAGTAGCTATGGGTTTTTTGACTGGCCTGTTCAAGTTCGCTCTGGGCGGGGCTATCGGGGCCGCCGTTGGCGCCGGGGTTGCCATGTTGCTGACACCGCAGAGCGGCGAGGAGCTCAAGGCAAAGATCGATCAACGTATGGAAGAGGGCAGACAGGCACGTGCTGAAGCCGAAGCGGCAACCCGTGCCGCGATGGAGCAGGAATTCCGCCGTATGGTCAACGACGAGAACGCGCTACGCGCCAGCCCGTCCAATGGAACGGCCACGACCACTTCGCAGCCGTAGTCCAGACAATATCCATACCCGACACGATACACCCCACCGGTCTGGTGGGGTGTTGTTCTGAAGTATTCAATCAGCATAATCCCAGGAGACGCCGTGAATCCGAGACGAATACACTACGAGATCGGGGGATGGATCCTCTTTGGCATTGGCTGTCTCGCCTTCCTCGGGGCAGGCATCCAGAACCAGAACATCTTCACGATCGTGGGAAGCATTCTCTTTTTCGTGGGAGTGATCGCGTTTCTGATCCCCTACACCTGGTCTTCCTGAATTCGCGGATTCCGGGTAAAGAACACCACCATCATCGACAGCATTACCAGGGCGAAGATGGAGAAATTGAACCGCCCGCTGCTACTCATCATGACCACGTTGGTGATGTGAAACCCGATCCCGATCGGCAACGCCACGTATCGTAGCCGGGAATGCCAGAACCCCGCCGCCAGAAACAGCTCCGTGATCACCGCCGTTATCGCCAGCACGTCAAGCGACATGATCCGCTCGATCCGCTCGCGGTAGGCCGGTTCCAGCGATCGTTCCAGTACCCGGCCGGAGAGAAAGCCCTCATTGAGCTTGGTAATCGCCGCGAATCCATAGACACTGGTCAATTGCAGTTTGATCAGCATAATCGCCCAGCGAGGGGTCAATCCGTCGCCACTGCCCAGCCTGGCATCGACACTGTAGCGAGACCCGGCACTGGCAATCGACATCAGCGCCACGAGCAGCGCGGACAGGTAGAGGTGGTTGCTGTACATCTGCTGATCAACACCGACAACCAGCAGAATAGACACCGTCAGCAACGCACCAGAGATCCGCGTTCCAAAACCCGCGATAAAGAAGAGCGAGAACAGCACCCAGAACACGCTGGCACCGGTGGCGATGACTCCCGCCGGTGTTGCAATCTCCAGTGGTCCATAGGGATAGAGCACGGTATCGGAAGTCTGGAATTCGTGCAGGATTGCCGCCGTCACCAACCCTTTGACCAGAACCGCAATCCCCAGAATGATCCGGGCGATGCCAAGCGCACGGCCATCGACACGTTCATCCAGAAACGCGGTCAGCGATTGCACGGGAATACCGATTCCAGCTCACCACTCGACGGCGAGTAGAGCTCAAGCGACCTGGCCTCGATCAATCGCTCACACAGCTGCTCGAGCACCGGATCGGTCAACCGCATCTCTGCCCGGACGCCAAAGACATGATCGCTGAACTGAACCTCGACTCGCTCTCCGTCAGGCAACAGGGCAACGATGTCTTGCCGGGGATTCTCCCGGGAATACATCTGCCAGCCCCAGCGGTTCGCTCCATCCAGCGGATACTGAATCACCGGAACGATGAACTGAAGCGTCAGCACGGCGGCAATCGTGATCAGAATGGCCAGATGTCGTCGGGACATACGATTTTCAACCCGCATGAAGGCAAATACGGTTCAGCGGCAGCAACACTTACATGATTGTCGCTACTACATAGCTTGCCCATAGCCGAGCAGTCCTGACCCGGAACCTGACATCGTCACGGTTCTGTGACGCGAATAGCAACTGCGAAACATCTGGTTAACCTGTTTCCCCTAATATTAAAGGTGGAGTGATCGACATCGGCGCTCTTCATCGACGCCTCGCACGGCACCAGAAACGGAGGCCCAGAATGGTCATCATGAAGACACTTTACAAGCGCGCTCTCAAACCGATCCTGTTCAAGTTCGACCCAGAGCTGATCCATGACGTGTTCGTGGCGGGCGGGGAGATCATGGGCAGGTTCAGCCTGACCCGTGGCTTGATCGGCACCTTCTATCGCTATAACGGGCCGGATATCTCAAAAACGGTCGATGGGATTCGCCATCACACCCCGATCGCGCTGGCCGCCGGGTTCGATTACAACGGTCGATTGACCCGGATCCTGCCGAGTGTCGGCTTCGGGGGTGACGAGATCGGCTCGGTCACCGCTCGTCCGTGTGCCGGCAACGATCCGCCCCGGCTTCGCCGGTGCATCAAATCCGGTTCACTGGTGGTCAGCAAGGGCCTGAAAAACGAGGGAGTGGATGCGTTCATCCGGAAGATGAAGCGAACTCCGCGCGAGCCAGGCTTCGTGCTCGGCGTCAGCATCGCGCGAACCAACGATGACAAAGCCGTCGGCCTGGAAGAAGGTATCGAAGACTACGCAACCTCGCTCCGGAAGCTGGTGGAAGCGAACGTTGGCGATTTCTACACCATCAACATCTCCTGCCCCAACGTTCACGGTGGCGAGAGCTTCGCTGAGCCAGCCGCACTCCAGC
The DNA here is from genome assembly GCA_007695115.1 of Sphaerobacteraceae bacterium. Lineage (GTDB taxonomy): Bacteria > Chloroflexota > Chloroflexia > Thermomicrobiales > Thermomicrobiaceae > SLMJ01. Next base: position 38,469 of record REEK01000166.1, on the reverse strand, counting down.
AATTGCTGGAACGGCTGACGGAAATCCGGCACGACAAGCCGATGTACGCCAAGATGCCGATCAACCTGCCCTGGGACGAATTCCGGGAGATTGCCGACATCGTGGTCGAGTACGGCCTCGATGGGGTCGTTATCGGTAACCTGAACAAGAACTACGACTCGCTGCGTCACCGCGATGAAGCCCCGGCCGACTATGCCGGTGGCCTGAGTGGCGAACCATGCCGGGATCTCTCCACCGATCTGATCCGGCACACCCGTGATCACTACGGTGATGACCTGACGATCATCGGCTGCGGTGGTGTCATGACCGCCGAGGACGCCATGGAGAAGTTCCGGGCCGGAGCCGATCTACTGCAACTCATTACCGGAATGATCTTCGAGGGTCCGCACCTGCTGAAGGACATCGGCCACGCGTACGCTCGCAATCAGTCCTGGATTCGTGGAGACAAGCCACGCCGGGCTGGAGCCGGTGCCGGACGGCAAAAGGTTCTCGAACTGGTCTAGGACGTATCAGATGCGGGGCTGGCAGATTGCCAGCCCCGCATTTTGCGTTTCCTCAACTCCGTCTGCAGCAAAAACACTGATTCGCTATGATGGATCTGAAACATTTCACTTCAATCTGCGTCGTGACATGCAGTGATCAGCATGACATTGCCGGTTCGTTCAACCCACCGCTGACCAGAAACTGACGAATTTACACGGAGCAATTGGAGCAACTCGACAGATCATGCGCAGCTACGAGACAGAACCGATCGAGCCAGATCAAGACGGTGAACCCGTGCAGGAACCTGTCAGAGGGCAGGAAAAGCGGCTCGGATTCGCGCTGCTCTCGGCATTGATTCCCGGCGCCGGGCAGATTGCGGCCGGGTTCCGCTGGCGCGGGGCGATCATGATCATGGTCAGTCTGATCCTCCTGGCGGTTGCCTTCTACTATTACCAGCAGGGGTTGAGTACGGTTCTCTCCTATCTGGTGCAGCCCCGGATTCTGATCGCGGTGTTCGTGCTCAATGCACTCTTTCTGCTCTTCCGGATCGGATCGGTACTCGATGCGTACTGGTCGAGTCGAACCCTGAATGCTCCACCAACAACCGGCTGGAAGCAGGCCGTCGTCGGGCTGGCGCTGGTGGTACTGCTTGCCTTTACGGCAGCTCCACACGCGGTACTCGGCTACTACACCTATCTGTCACATGATCTGATTACCGATGTCTTTTCCACAGAGAACCTGGCGGTCGATCCCGACCCGACCCCCACCCCGGGGCCAACGGCGACACCTGAACCAACCGCCACCCCGTATCCAACACCGGAACCGGGTGAGACGCCGGAATCGACTCCTAGTCCGGAACCGACGCCGACACCCGAACCCACCCCTGAACCGGAGCCGACTCCAACGCCAGAACTCGCGTTTGCCGAAACTGACTGGCACGATCGCGGCCGTCTCACCGTGTTGCTGGTCGGTTCAGATGCCGGGCCGGATCGAGAAGGCGCCCGTGCTGACGCCATTATGGTCGCCTCACTCAACATCGAGACCGGGGAATCGGTGCTGTTCGGCATTCCGCGGAACTTCGGCGACGTTCCGCTATCAGATTCGACTGCCCAGGAGATGGGCATGACGCATTTCCCCGAGATGATCAGCTCACTCTACGGTCACGCTCAGCAATTCCCGCAACTCGCGCCGGAAGGTGGCGATCCGGGACTGTACGCAATTGAGGGCGCTGCCGAAGAGTTGCTCGGCATTCCGGTCGATTACCACGCCATGGTCGATATGGCCGGATTTATCGATCTGGTGGATGCCTTTGGCGGGGTGACCGTCAACGTCGAAGAGCGTATGCACGTCCGGATGTCGCAGGCTGAAGGTGGCGAATGGCAGGTCTACGATATTCCGGCCGGAGAGCAGACCCTGAGCGGTGAAGAAGCGCTCGTGTACACGCGCAACCGGGAAGATACCAGCGACTATCACCGGATGCAGCGACAACGCTGCCTGGTAACATCGATGGTCGACGAGACAGAAATGCCGACACTGCTTCGCATCTTCCCGGATCTGGTCGACTCTGTACAGGAGAACGTCACCACCAATATCCCGATGGATATGCTGCCGGACCTGGTGATGCTGCGGGATACCATCCGGATGGATCAGATCGTCTCAATCGGGTTCGTACCACCGGACTTCCTGGGCGGAGAATCGAGCCAGGGGCACAACCTGCCAGCCTTCGACCTGATCCTCGAGACGGTCCAGACGGCGCTGGAAAATCCGGAGCAGTACCTCGATGAAGATGAAGACGATGACGATGATCTGGCGATAGGTGGACCTTGCTAGATCAGGTGCAAACATGTCTTCGCGGGAATGGGATGAAGCGTCGCCCGTTCCCGGATCTCCTTCAACGCATTCCATTACTACGCGATGTTCGACATGGCAGGGTTCGTGCGGATGGTCGAAGTGTTCGAAGATATGGAAATCAATGCTGAACAGCGTATCCAGGTCCGTTTGCCCTCACCCGTTGAGGGTTCCGGATGTGAACAGTTCGATACTCAGCCAGGAACCCGGACACTCACTGCTAATGAGGCCCTGGCCTGCTCCCGGATTGCCGAGACCACGAAAACCCTATTCGACCAGCCCGAAGCATCTCGTGACCGGGTCTTCTGAGACGCTGATCAACCCGGCGCATTGCTGATCAGCACAGATGCGATAGGATAGAGATTCACTGAGAAGAATCAACCGTTCTGTCTTCGGTCCAGCATTCTGGGCATTTCTTTGCAATCGTCCCGAGTCGGAGGAAGTGCATCATGATCCACCACATCCGCATTGCCGTTCTCCTTATTGTCAGCATGGTCCTCCTTGCAGCTTGTGTAGAGACGCAGGAATCCGGTGATGACAGTATCGGTGCGACTGATGACCCGACGCCAACCGCCGAACCAACCGAACCCCCCGAGCCAGACGAAGCTGATGATGCATCAGCCCTCGACGATCTGACCTGGATGGACCGTGGACGGCTCTCGGTTCTCCTGGCAGGCTCGGATGCGGCTGAAGATCGCACTGGTGTCCGCACCGATGTGATGATGGTGATGTCGATCGATGTCGAAAGCGGGCAGATCTCGCTCTTCGGTATCCCTCGCAACCTGGGTGATGTACCGCTGTCAGACGATGTGGCAGAGATTCTCGGCACTGATACCTACACCGGCATGTTGAAATGGCTCTACGGCGAAGCACAAGACTATCCGGAACTTGCCCCGAATAATGAAGATCCCGGGCTGATGGCGGTCAAAGGCGCAGCCGAGGGATTGCTGGGCATCCCGATCGACTACTATGCAATGGTCGATATGATCGGGTTCGTCGAGCTCATCAACCTGTTTGGTGGCATCGAGATGGAGGTCGCCGAGCAGGTGACCGTCCGTTTGCTCTCTGCCGAAGGCGAATGGGAGCAATACAACATCGAGCCCGGTTTTCAGGAACTTTCGGGCGAGGAAGCCCTGGCCTACGCTCGCTCGCGGACGGGCACCAGCGACTACGCCCGGATGCGGCGGCAACGTTGCCTGGTGGCGTCGACGATCGAGCAAGCAGACCTGGTGACGGCGCTGCGGGTCTTCCCGGATATGGTTGAAGCAATCCGGGACAACGTGCAGACTGACGTCCCGCTGGAGATCCTGCCTGATCTGGTGATGCTGCGTGACGATATTCGGCTGGACCAGCTAATCGCGATCGGCTTCACCCCGCCGGACTACCACCTCGGCCCATCGAGTCAGGGTTTCAACCTGCCAGATGTGCCAGCAATTCAGGAAACCGTGCAGAACGTGATCAATGACCCGGAATCGTTTCTGGCTGACCGGGACGACGCAGACCCACTGGGTGGTCACTGCGAGCCGCAGCCATTCCAGGAGCCGGTAACCGATTTCGATACGCCTGATCCAGTCCCATTCCTGCCGACACCGACGCCAGAACCAGCACCGGACCCGACACCAGCTCCGGAGCCAACACCGGCGCCAGAGCCCACGCCGGCCCCGGAGCCAACAGCAACGCCAATTCCGGAACCACAACCCGACCCAACGGCGACTCCGGTACCGGAACCCACGGCCACGCCGCAGACCGAGCCTGACCCAACGCCGGCTCCGGAACCAACACCAGCGCCAGAGCCCACGCCTCCGCCGCCGGAGAACAATGACCAGGCAGACGACAGCTGAGGCTAATCCAGCGAGCCGGGTTCCTTAGTCCGATCTGGAACCCGGCCGCTCCCCGACCAGGAATCGAACCGGAAAATACAGACCAGAATAGCCCCGAATCCCATTGACTGAGCGGTCAAACGGTGTTATTCTGAAAATCTGGACGGAGAACCGTCCCAAGCTACTGTGTGGCCAGATTTTCGCGAATCTTGATGAATGCCACACTTCGGCCTCGTGAAAGGGTCTACGTTGGACGCGGGTAGTTCTAGTAGCAACTCAGGTAGTACCAACGGCTGACCGGGCCTCCTCCTTGCATGAGCACCAACCCCCGGTTCGGCCGGGGGCTTCTTTTGTCCAGTTACTCAGGACATCAGTACACGATGTACGAGAGAAGAAAGGTGTGTCATGCAGACTCCAATCCGATACACAGTTGTCAATCACGGGGGCCAGCCAGTAATCCGGGCTGTGCCGGTGCCGCGTCGGTCAGTTCGACCGGCCGGCCAGACTGCTGCACGCCAGCAGCAGGAACGACAGGTGGATCAGGAGCGCCACCCTCTGCTGAACCGTATCCGCCGTCTCGGTTTCCGGGTATAGGATCAGGATCAGCTCACAGGATCGACCTATGAACGCAAAAAGCAAACCTCGTTAGCCCCCGCTGGACGATCATCGATCGGCGCGGGGGCTTTCGGTTTCCAGGATCTATTCCGGCTGTCGCAGCGCCCGATTCAGCTCACCCAGGGAGACTCGCTGTGCGCCAGATTCGTCGAAATTCTCCGGATCCAGCCAGCGTCTGAACTGTTCATGGATCAACGGCCACTCATAATCGAGAATCGAATAGTAGGCCGTATCCCGATTGCTCCCCTTCGGGATCTGATGTTGGTAGAGCACGCCCTCGAAGGCAAACCCGAGACGGAGTGCAGCGTTCCGTGACGGCTGGTTCAGGGCATTGCACTTCCACTGCAGGCGACGATACTTCAGCTCATCCATTGCATACGTCATCATCAGGTAGAGCGCTTCGGTGGCGGCACGGGTTCGCTGCAGCTCCGGACCAAACCAGATGTGGCCGATCTCGATCCCGCCCACCTTCGGCTGGATATCCATCAGACTGGCAACACCCAGAAATCGCCCCCGCTCCCGATCAGCGATCGCGAACCAGATCGGGTCGGCCGATGCCGCGCAATCCCGCACCCAGGACGCGAACGCCGCCTTCGAGGGAAACGGTCCATACGGCAGATAGGTCCAGACATCATCCGCGCCATCGACTTCGTGGCCAGCGTGATAGAGCTCATCGACATGCGTGCGGGGATCGATCGGCTCCAGCCGGGTATATTGACCATCCAGTGGCACACGTGCCGGCCACAACGCGGGTGGCAGGGGATCCACGGGGGCACCGGAAAGCTGGCGTTCCGGTAGACGCTGCGGGCTCTGCGACATGTCTACTCCTTGATCCTGATGAGCGTTTGCGCGTAATTGTCCGATACTCAGTGTGGGGCCCGGGCCGGGCAGGATCAACGCCCAATTGCCCGAAAATGGTCCAGTCCAGCGATAGATGTCGAACAGGCGCCCGGCCCTTCGTCATTCAGACAGCAGGCAACGGTTGATTCGTTTTCAGGAAAGGACCCGAGATGCGGTATCTTCTGATGATCTACGGCAATGACGAAGACTGGACCCAGCAGTCCGAAGAGGAACTGCAACCGATCATGAACGAGCATGAATCCTTCACCAGCGATCTCCAGAAGGCCGGCGCCTTCGTCGCTTCGGAGGCGCTGCAACCATCGGCAACCACCACAACGATCCGCCTGGAGCAGGGCAAACCGCTGCTGACCGATGGCCCGTACATCGAGAGCAAGGAACAGGTCGGCGGCTTTTACCTGATCGATGTCGACAACCTCGACGACGCGCTGAGCTGGGCGAAACGGCTGGCAAGCTTCGAAGAGAACCCGGTGGTCGTCTGGCCCGCGATCGACATGTAGCCGAGAAGAGGTAAGTCATGAATCCACCCACCGGCCAGACCAGGGACCCAATCGCCAGCGTGATGCACGACGACTACGGACGCATGCTGGCAATCCTGATCAAACAGTTCGGCGATTTCGACCTCGCGGAGGAATCGCTGGCCGATGCGCTGGCTCGCGCGGCCGAGAACTGGGCGACAGGAGACATCCCTGACAATCCGGCCGGCTGGCTGGTGACTGTTGCTCGCCGGATTGCGATCGATCGCCTCCGGCGGGACCAGAATCGCCAGCAGAAGTATCGGCAGATTCTGGTCGATCCGACGCGGGAAACAGATCAATACAGCCGGAATCCGGAAGAGATCGTGACCCGGGATGATGTATCGATCCCGGACGAGCGGTTGCGGCTGATCTTCACCTGCTGTCACCCGTCGATCAACCAGCACGCCCAGGTTGCACTGGCACTGCGGACACTCTGCGCACTGAGTACCCGCGAGATCGCCCGGGCGTTCGTGGTCCCGGAATCGACCATGGCCCAGCGTATTACCCGGGCGAAGCGAAAGATCAGCGCTGCCAACATCCCGTTCGTGGTGCCAGAAGCCGATGAGCTCGAGGAGCGTCTGGATGGCGTTCTGCAGGTGATCTATCTCGTGTTCAACGAGGGTCACACCGCAACCGAAGGCGAAAACCTGCTACGTCACCAGCTCTGTGACGAGGCGATCCGCCTTGGACGAATGCTTGCCGAGCTGATCCCGGACGATCCCGAAGTGCTCGGTCTGCTGGGGTTGATGCTTCTGATCCACGCTCGGAGCGCAGCCCGAATCGATGCCGACGGAGCGCTAGTCCCCCTCGAAGAGCAGGACAGAACTCGCTGGGATACGGACAGGATCAACGAGGGGATCTGGCTGATGCGGCGGGTGCTGCGAACCGGCCGCATCGGGCAATATGGTCTCCAGGGGGCTATCGCGGCGCTCCACGCGGAGGCCGATTCCTGCGAGGATACCGACTGGGAACACATCGTCCGACTGTACGGGCTCCTCGGGCAGGTTACTCCCTCTCCGGTGGTTGAGCTGAATCGGGCGATCGCCGTGGCGCTGGCCGGCGACCTGAGCGGGGGGCTGGCAATGATCGATGCACTCGCCAGCGATCCTCTGCTGAGTCAGTATCACCTGCTGGATGCCGCCCGTGCTGACCTGCTCCGCCGTCGAGGCGACAACGCCGCGGCAGCTGATGCGTACCAGCGGGCAATCGCCCGGACCCGAAACGAGACCGAGCAGCGGTTTCTGATCAGACGGCTCAGCGAGGTGGCGCCACCCGACTAGCGTTCAGCTGGAGACTACCCCCCGGATTGAAGACATTCGGCTTCCAGTTCGCCGATCGTCTGTCTGAGAACAATCATCGCACGGTGAACCAGCTGTTTCACCCCACCTTCTGTGCGGTTCATTCGCTCACCAACCTCACGGTTCGTCAGCCCGTTCGAATATTTCAGGATCAACGCCCGGCGCTGATCAGCGCTCAGACACTCCATCGCCTTGTAGAGCAGGTCACGACGCGATTTCTGGAGGATTGCATCGAGCGGATCATCGAACGCACCGCGTTCATCAACGATTCTCTCGACGTGCTCCATCGTCACTTCGCGGTTGTGCACCCGTCGATAACGGATGATCAGATTTCCAGAAATCCGGAAGAGCCAGGCGCTGAACGGCACTCCGCGCCACTCATAGCCTGGCAGCGCGGCAATCGCTTGCTGGAAGGTCTGGGCGGTCAGATCTTCGGCGGCTTGATGGTCACCCACTCGCCGGTAGATATACCGATAGATCCGATCGACGTTCCGTTCATAGAGAGGAGCAAATTCCTGGATATCGAGTTTGGCGCGCTCGACGAGCTCGGCCTCTTCGGTCCAGATTGGTTCCGTTCTGGAGATGTCAACTGAAAGTGACACATCGAGGTTGATAAGGTCGGAGGACCCGGTTGTGGGCAAAGGCACCGGCAAGGTGGCGGCAGGGAGCTGGGGAGCAAGATCAAGGACGGCCATCTGGGTATCCCCTCGCAAAACACCGCCTGGCAGACCAGCGGTGACAAGACATCCACTTGTGTTCATATTTGCATATTATACATGGCGTGACAGCGAGAATTGTACTCTTACTCGCTGATGCATATAGAACGCAGATACACTGAAATGGTTCCGCCATTTCCGCGAATTGCAATGATTTACTCAGATTTCCCAGTTCGCCCGGTACGTTCGCCTCAGTTCAATCCAATCTACCCGGGCAATCCGGTACTATTGCGTCAGTCTTGCCGACTCGCGGTGAATGAGGGTCCCGGTAGAATTGATAGACACCGTCTGGACAGATACGGGCACCCGGACGGCGTTTCCAGACCCCATCGCGCCCGGGACCGGCGCGTTCGACCGATTCACCAGCGTCGTTGGCTCCACCTGATCGACCAACTGACGCACGGCACATACGGCGGAGATCCTGATGCTCAAGCGTCTCGGTATCGACCTGCAAACTCATGTCGACACCATCCACCATGCAGCCGTCGAGATCCTGCGGGAATCGCCCGATCCGCAGACGATTTCGGCTGGACGGCGCGCTATCGAGGTGGTGATCGAACACGGCTCCTATTCGCCGCAAACCCGGGCCGTGGTGGATGTTGCCAACCTGACCCGCGAAGCATTCGATCTGGTGCTGGGTCAGAACACAACCGACAAGATGCGATCCGGCCACTACGTTGCCGCGATTGTGGCAGACCTCAGCCGGACCATTGATGCGCTCGATTCCGGCAACGATCCCGGCCATTTCACGTCCCACGCACAGTCTCTGCTCGGTTCGATGCCCCGCCCGGACGAACACAACCTGGTGGAGATCGACCTGAACGACCGCACCCAGCTACTGAGACTGATGGAGCAGAGCAGGGATGAACCGGAGCCAGAACAGCCGGTACCTGCCGTCTCACCCGATATTGATATGGGAGGGTTGCACCAGGAGCTTGCCACCCTGGGCGTTCACGCAGAAAGCCTGCTGGAAAACGGCGAAGATCCTGTCACGATCGATGGCCTGGTCAACTCGCTGATTTCACTGCAGAACCTTGCGGCTCAGCTCCAGATCGATCACATCGGGCGGGTAGTCGCCTGCGCACTGCGCGTGGTGGAGTCTCATCGATCGGCTGGAGAAACGCTGCCGCTGGATGCGGTGGAGTTCATCATCGCCTGCCGGCGCATCCTGCCGATCGTGCTAGACAGCATCGAAGACCCCGGTCGGGTCAGCCATGCAATCGACGCGCTGGTGGATCAATCCGCATTCGTTTTGCTGGAACTTCGCCGGGGGACCAGCCAGCTCAACAATCTCTGGCCAGAGCCAGACGCCGACGCTTACCGGGCGATCAACAACGGGAATCCTCCACCACCACCGACCAGCGCGATTTCCACGCCGGAAGGCGCCGGGACGATTCAGTTGCCTGAATGGACCGTTGACGAGTTCCGGCCGGATTCAGAGGCGCTCAAGGGGCCTGGTGACAGAACCTCCGCACTCGGCCGAGCCGATGAATCCGAGCTCCGGGTTCCTGTTGAGCACATCGAACAACTCATCGAGTTGACTGGAGAATTGGCCGTTCGCAGCGGTGGACACAATCAGCGCTCTCGCCGGGTGCTCAGCGTCACTCAGGATATGCACAGCATCACTGATCGATTGCGGTACATGCTTCGGGCCTGGCAGGACGGCAAATATCAGTCCGAACATGTCGAGCAGATGCTGGTTGAGATCAGCGCAGATCTCGGGCTGGCCGCCAACGATCTGGAACACGTTCGGAACGATTACCTGTCGGTCTCCGAGCGTCAGTCCGAGGTACGGGAGCGACTGGAAGAGACGATCGCGGCACTGCGCAGCATGCCACTGAAAATGATCACCGATCCGCTGGACCAGACATTTGAGCAACTTACCCGATCACTCGGCAAACGTGCCAACCTGCGAATCGAAGGTGCCAGTAACGCCGTGGACGCGGTTCATGCGGAGCAGATTTATGAGATGTTCCGCCACCTGATCACCAACGCGCTGGAGCATGGCATCGAGACCCCGGATGAACGACGTGACGCCGGCAAAGCGACCAGCGGACTGGTTCGGATCCGGGCCCGTCGAGACGGCAGCCAGACCGTCCTGCAGATCATCGACGACGGCGCCGGAATGCACGAATCGACGATCCTCGATCGTGCAGAATCGTCCGGCTACCCTGTCCCACGTCGGGATATGACCCGGGATCGCGCCCTGCAGTACATCTTCCTGCCGGGATTCACCACCAAGATCGTCTCCGGCGATATAGAGGTCGGCATGGGACTGGATTTTGTCACCGAGACCGTTACCCGTATGGGTGGGGTGATTTCAGTGCAATCTGAGCCGGGTCAGGGAACCGCGTTCACGGTCCGGTTGCCGGTCTCACTGATGACTCTGTCCGCATCGATCGTGGCGATCTCATCGGAACGGTATGCCCTTCCTGCAGCACAGATTTCGGTTGTTCCCCGGACGAAGATCTCGCAGATCGAGGAGACGGCAAATGGCTACCGGGCCATCGTTGACAATCAGGCCTATCAGGCGGCCGATCTCGGCGCGCTACTGGGCGTTCGCTCCCACCACCATGTGCAGAGCGATCGGGGCGAGTTCATCAAGGTAACCTGTGATGATGAAGAGTGGCTGCTGCGTATCGACCGTGTTCTCGATGACGAATCGATCACCATGCAGACCGCCGGGCGGGAGTATGTCCACCTCAACGGGGTGGTTGGAGTCAGTCGGCTGCATTCGGGCGAGGACGCACTGGTGCTGGACATCATCCAGTTACTGGATGCCAGCCGTGGCCGCAGTCGGCGGTTTACCCGGCAGACAGCATCATTGGCACGGGTTCCGTTCGCCATGGTGTCCGACGATTCCATCTCGGTACGGCGACAGATTGCCAGCCATCTGGAGCAGATCGGCTGGCGCGTGGTGGAAGCGCGCGATGCGTTCGAAGCCCGGGAGCTACTGACCAACATCTCGCCCGAGCTGATCGTGGTGGACCTGGATCTGCCGGCCCACGGCGGGTTCCAGATCATCCAGTCTTCCCGAAACCTGAGCAGCAGCCCGTTCGTCATTGGATTGACGAGCTGGGACAATGCCGAGATCCGTGAGCGCATCGAATCATTCAGGATTGACGAGACGATCGAAAAACCGCTCAATCTGGATCATCTCGATGCCGCTATGGAACGTGTGAATCGGTCAATTCTCGACGATGATTGATCCATCCAGACACCAAGCATTTCCGTCTGACATGCGCAAAGGGACAACGGTTTCGTCCCGCCGGTTCGCTGGTAGAATTGGCAGTCGAATTCAGACCTACTCATGACACGACGTCAACCAGGTGAAAGCAGCAAACCAATATGACCGTCTTCGGATCAAACGCCCGTACTCTGCTGATGTTCCTTCTGGTGAGCTTGCTGGCCATCGCCGGGGCGTGCGCCAATGGCGATGATGACTCCGCCGCAAATAATGATGATGCCAGCGATGCAACGACGACCGGCAATGGCGGGCCCGACGTAGCTGATGATGCTCCGAATGCCATTCAGATCGATGAAGACGAGCTCGACATCCTCTCAGAATGGCAAGAAGCTGGCGTACCCCGGTTCCAGGATGGCGAGGTGCTCGATTTCGAACCGCACGCGTCGCAGGTCGAGAACGGTGGAACGCTGCTTCTGGATGGGCTGGACGCCGATGCCAGCGAGGTCATCGGGTTCTATCGCGGAGCCCTGGCTGAACTCGGCTGGACCGAGCGACGGGTTGGTTCCCGTGAGATGACCGCTGAGAACGATATCGCCTCGTTGCTGGTCACGGTGAACGAGTACGATGATCAGACCCTGATTATGATGATTCTGACCGACCGGCTGGAACAGCCGCAGACCTAGACGAATCGGGATGCCCGCCGGGTTGGGAATCGTTCAGCACGCTATTCTGGCGAGGCGGTATCGATCGGATCGAGATCAGCAGGGATGAACCGCACCTCACTGATACGCAAGCCATCCAGCCGCTCCACGCGTACCGCGTAGCCATCGATCATGATCGTGTCGCCGACTCTTGGTTGATGACCGAGCTCGAAGAACACGTACCCACCGATTGTGTTGGTCTCATCCGCTTGCAGATCCAGCTTGAAGTAGTCGTTGACGTCTGACAGCAGGGTCAACCCATCCACTCTGGCCCAGCCATCGACTTCCGGCACAATATCCGGGGCGGTGCGCTCGAACTCATCCGGAACTTCACCCAGAACACGCTCCAGAATATCGTCCAGCGTGACCATGCCAGCGGTTCCCCCGTACTCATCTACCACGATCGCCAGATGCGTCCCGCGGGTGCGCATCTCTTCCAGCAAGTCGTCGATTGGGATCGAGGTGGGCACCGTCAGCGCAGGACGCATCAACCCGGCGATATCGGGCACGTCATCCGGACCAGCCGCCGCGAGTATCGGAACCAGCTCTTTCACATAGAGGATCCCCTGGATGTCATCGATGTCCCGGCTGTAGATCGGATACCGGCCATATTTGTGTCGATTCAATGTCTCCAGGAGTTCATCCCGGCTGACATCGAGCGGCAGGGAGACCATCTCGGTCCGCGGCACCATGATGCCCTCCGCGTTGTAATCGTGAAATACGAATGCCCGACGGATGATCTCTTCCTCGGTCTTGACCAGCTCTCCGCCCAGACGACTGGCCGCCACGATGTTGCGCAGTTCGTCCTCGGTGTAGATGCGCCCTTGCCCTGACATCGGCTCGACACCGCTCAGGAGCAACAGTCGTCCAGCCACAACCCTGATGATGAAATTGAAAGGACGGAACAGGTTGAGCGTCAGCCAGACCGGCGTCAGTACCCCGCGAGCGATCGGCTCCGGATACTGCAAGGCGACCGATTTCGGCACAAGCTCCGCCAGGGCAACATGCACCAGGGTCAATAGCAGGAACGCGATGGCCAGGGCGATGGTGGCCGCGGTTATGGTGGCGACCGTTTCGCCGGTCAGGGATTCAAGCGGCGGTTGAATGATCCGGGCCAGCGCCGGTACACCGACCCAGCCGAGCGCGATGCTGGACATGGTGACGCCGAGCTGAATGGCGGGGAGGTACCGATCGAGCTGATCGAGTGCGTCGAGGAGCGAGCTAGCCCAGCCCTCTCCCTGGTCTGCGAGGTCGCTGACCCGCTCGCGGCGCACAGATGCGAAGGCAAACTCCGCCAGCACGAATATCGCATTCACCAGCAGCAGGAGCAGGATCGCAATGAGTTGGAAGGAGAGGTCCATGAGTCGCCAGCATTGTCCCTGTTCCAGATTCCAGAACAGGTATTCAGAGCGAACGATTACCCGGTGGGCAATATCAGATCAGTGAGCATAGTCTAACAGAGGGGGCTTCACGGCTAGCTGGAGAAATGACCCGACCAGAGCCGGCAGCCGGATCGGCCGCCAGCTCCTGGCCTGGCTCCCTTCCCTATCCCGCGGGATAGACCGCCATCGACATCCCGTCGAAGTGACTCGAGGAGTCGATGAACGCGCTCCAGGAGTGCGTGGCGGACTGCCCGTTCATGGGATCAGCAACGTAGATGTTATCCTCGTCGTATCCGTAAGCTACAACCACGGATTGCTCCGGCACCAGCGTGAATCGCTCACCCTGATACCACTCGGAGAAGCTCTCCTGCGGTGTCGCCTGGTTTGTCATCCAGACCAGCACCGGTTGGCCACTATCGATGCGTTGCTTGAGTTCGGCGGGATCTCCCATGGTGTAGAACTCGTCTCCGACGAACCCGTAATTGGAAACCAGCGAGGCGAGCGGATTGGCATAGACGCCGTAATCGGCCGTGCCGCCGAACTCGCCGTTCATATCACCACGGAACCCATGATGAGGGTTCTGGTGATACGGCATGTTCTCGATAAAGACCCATTCGGACACCTGATGGCCCCAGTAGTTGGTGGCCATGCTTAGCGCGGCAGCTTCGGTGCTCAGTGGCAGTGACTGCTGCTGAACAGGCATATTCTCCAGCATGGCGCTATCGGATTGATCCGGGGCTTCGACCGCAGTTCCAGATGATGGCGCAGCGGCGCTGGATGAAGACGGATCCCAGGACGCATCCGGTATCCGCAGCATGTCTCCCTGGCTGATCATGTCATCCGAGGTGAGATTGTTTGCCTGAAGCAATTGCTCAACCGAGATATCGTAGCGTGCGGCAATGTCGCCCGGGGTTTCGCCACGCGCAGCCAGATGAAGGGCTGCGATGTGGCTCTGGTCCTCAACAATGTCCTTACCGGACACCACTGGCTGCTGTGGTGCCTGCGGTTCACTGGATTCAGTCTCGACAGGCTCCTGCTGTGCCTGCTGATCACTGGATTCGGTCTCGACAGGCTCCACTGTCCCGTTGCTATCGTGGCTGGGCCCGGATCCACTGGTCGGGATGATCAGGAAATCGCCGGCGAAGATCTGTTCGGTGTCTTCGATGTCATTGATTGCGAGCAGGTCCGGAAGTTCGACACCGTGCTGGGCTGCAATCGCCAGCAGCGTGTCACCCGGTTGAATCTCATAGACGGTGTCACCAACCTGAACGTCGTTCTCGTCTTCATATTCGTCTACGTCTTCGATTGCCTCCTGGGCAACAGGGATGATCAACTGAATACCAGCAACGATCTGGTCAGAGCTCTGGATGTAGTTCAGCCTGATGATTTCAGCAACACTGACTCCGTGATCCAGCGCTATCTGTCCCAGCGTGTCGCCTTCTTGAACCACGTAGACTGAATGACCAGTTTGAACATCACCCTGTCCGGATGATCCATCATTTGCAGAGAGAATCAATTCACTACCAGCAACGATCTGGTCAGAACTCTCGATGTTGTTCAGGCTGATGAGCTCATCGACACTGACGCCGTGATCCAGCGCTATCTGTCCAAGCGTATCGCCTGGCTGAACCTGGTAGGTCGACGACTGCGCGTTCGTCATAGCCGGTGTCGACGTGGCCAGAATTGCGGTGGCGACCAGTGTGGTGATTGCTTGTCGGGAACGAGTAGAACGATTTCGCTGCCGCAGCACCGGAGCCCGACCGAATGTCTGAATCCCGCTCGACGGCCGTCGAACGCGGGTAACAGTCACCGGCCCTGGAGTGTGGTTGTGCATTCGTTCAGCATATCGATCCACCAGTGTGCTCCTGGTAGCCGTACCTGTGTAATCAGTCATTTTCCATTACCCCCTTGTGCCCGCGGATGATAGCGAGAGTGACCGTACAGTATGTAGGTACACCTAGGATAGCATCGCTGTGACAGCATGACAAGGGGGTCGTAGTCACCTTCCTGAAGTAGTCTGGACGCTCCCGGCCGGGGCGTGCGACCATGCACGCCAGTACGCGTCTGCCCGAGTTAGTGAGACGAAACAACCATGGACGATACCCAGCAGTGGAAAGTGAGCCGCCGGACCGGCCGGATCATCACCTGGAGCCTCTTCAGCGTGGCGCTGCTCATGGTGGTGATTGTCGGCACGGTCGGCTGGATTGCTTCTGATCGGGCGCTCGGTCCGGAGATCGGCACCACGCCGTGGTCGCTGGCTGATTATCCGGAGCTGCAGCCGGAAGAAATCAGCTTCGATAGCCAGACCGGGGTCACGTTGTCCGGGCGATTTTTCCCCGGGGAGCATGATGGCGGAGTGATACTGCTGCATGGGTTCAGCCAGCTCCAGGATCAGATGTTGCCGATCGCCAGCATTCTCAATGAGGCTGGATTCAACGTCCTGACTTACGACGGACGTCACCCGGAGCGTTATGGGGATGGAGTGTTCTCAACTATGGGGGCGCTCGAGCAGCGGGATCTCGAGAGCGCGGTCGATTTCATGGCAGAGCACCCGGATGTCAGCCCGGACCGGATCGGGGTCTTCGGCGCCTCGCTCGGAGGTGCAACGGCGATTCTCGGAGGCGCCCGGGATGAACGCCTTCAGGCAATCGCCGCCGAGGGCGCCTTCAGCGATGGTGACAACGTGATCGATTCCAGCTTCCAGCGCTACATCGGCCTTCCGGCATTTCCATTCGGGCCGGTGGCAAAGCGAATCTCCGAATGGAGAGCCAGCGCCAGCCTGGACGATGCCCGCCCGGTTGAGGCAATTGCCCAGATCGACGATCGCCCGATTCTATTGATCCATGGACTGGATGACGACGCGGTTCCCCCGGATCACACAGAACGAAACCTCGCAGCCGCCGGACCAAACGTCGATTCGTGGCTGGTTGAGGGGGCACATCACTTCGACGCGCATGAGGTTGTCCCCGAAGAGTACGCCGAACGCATGGAGCAGTTCTTCTCGAACGCGTTGCTGGACTGAGCTTGAAAGCACTCCACGTCGCACAGGTTGGACAGGGCTGCTATTATCGCCGTCACATGACTGCACTGATCAACACACCAGCGCATAAATGGATTAGCCCGCTCTGTTGAATTCTCTGCAAGCTCGCATCGAACCAAGGGAGTCGTTCTGTGGAAGAGCAGAATCACGCATTACCAACCAGTGTCGACGTTGCCATTGTCGGAGCCGGGGTTGCTGGCTGCTCGATCGCCTACCAGCTGGCCAAGCGTGGCAAATCGATCGCGGTCTTCGATCGCCGAGGGATCTGCTCAGGCGCTTCGGGCCGCAACGGGGGGATCACCGGCACCGGTTCGGCGCTGCACGCCACTGCCGGGGAGGCAATCGCTGCACTCACCGGAGAGAACTTCCGGATGCTGCAGGACGAGCTCTCCCGGGAGCTGGATGATGATTTCTCACTGATGGTAACCGGCGGGATCGATGTGGCGACCAATGATGAGCAGGCTGCGTTTCTCAAACAGGCGGTCATCCACCAGCAGGCGGCTGGAACCGATGTCGAATGGCTGGATAGCCGGGAAGCGCGCGAGCTGATTCCCGCACTGAGTGATTCGATTCTCGGGGTGGAATGGAAGCGGAACAGTGGACACCTCTGGCCCTTCCAGCTGGTTCACGCACTGGCTAACGGCTCCCGTCATTACGACACCCGGTTCATTACTCATACCGAGGTCAAGCGGGTGCTGATGGACGGCAATCAGGTCACTGGACTGGAAACTGAGCATGGCAGCGTAGAGGCCGGGGCTGTGGTAATTGCCACCAATGCCTGGACGCGTGATCTGCTACCAGACCTGCCAGACGGCGCGATCGTTCCGGCACGAGGTCAGATTCTGGTCACCCAGCCGGTCGGCCAGATCCTGCCGATGCCGTTCTCCACGAACTACGATAAGGAGTACGGGCGGCAGACACACTCTGGCCAGATTCTGTGCGGCGGCTTCCGGCGTCTGGATGTCGATGAAGGGCTGGGGCTCTTTACCGAAGATTCGCACACACCCGCGATCGGCGGAATCGCCCATTGCCTGTCGACGATTTTCCCGAAACTCCGGGATCTGCGAGTGGTGCGTACCTGGTCCGGACTGATGGGCTTTACGGCCGATGGACTACCGATGATCGGCTCCTATGGAGATAGATCCGGGCTATTTGTTGCGGCGGGGTTCAACGGGGGCGGATTCTCCTACTCGCTGGCTACCGGCAAGGCGATGGCGCAACTCGTAGCCAATGGTCGATCGACACTGGATATCGAGCCGTTTGATCCGAACCGCTTTGCCCGCGGCGATGCCGGCTGGGAGAATCCATTTACGGCCGGAGAGCGCAACAATCCCGGGAAGCTCTCGCTGGACGCATGACACATCGGGCGTCTCGTTCCGACCGATGCTGCCACCGGTTCGAACGCGTTGGGGAAACCTGAAGGCATCCAGCTTCGCTCAGGTCATGTCTGGCCGGAGAATCGATCCTGACTCGCGATGCGGTGATGGAATCTGTTTCACATACAGGTGCCGTTACTATTCCGGGCGCGTCTGGGCGTCGTAGGCTCCGTGTCGCTCCAGAATGGTCCGTTCCTCGATCTGAGCGTCTCCATCTGGCTGGACAACAACGATCGTTCGACCGGCCTTGAACTCTGCCGCGTAGACCTCGGCATCCTCGTCAGCAACGCCCATTCCTACAAGCGCCCCGGCGATTCCACCCGCGGCCGCACCACCCAGAATCCCGGCCAGCGCGCCGACCGCAATAACCGGACCGATCCCGGGAATCAATCCAACCGCAGCAGCGCCAAGTATCCCGCCTGCAATCCCGCCACCGGCGACGCCAGCACCGGCTCTGGCACCCGATCCTGAATCGACATCTGTGTCTGTCGTCCCGGCGGGAGCATCCTGATCATCAGGTGCTGCAAAACCGATCTGGCTTTCGTCGTAGCCTGCCAGATGGAGTTCCTCTACTGCTCGCTCTGCGTCGCGCCGATCGCGAAACACGCCGACGACGGCTCCAGTGTGGTGTCGTTCAACCATCGGTCATGGTCCTCTCTCATTATCGTCTGTAAAGACGATTTGCGATCTGGCTGCAGTAGCTCCAGGGCGGTGCGATTACTCGTCTATCGCGGGCCGGGTGTGTGCGTCGTACGCGCCGTGCTGCTGCAGAATCTTCCAGGCTTCTTCCCGGCGATCACCGGCATCGACGGTAATCAGGGGATGGCCGGCGTTGAATTCTTCTTCGTAGATCTTTGCTTCATCATCGGGAATACCGATACCTTTGAGCGTACCGATCACTCCCCCGGCCACGCCGCCAACAGCCGCCCCACCAACAACGCCAGCCAGTATGCCCGCCGCGATCACCGGACCAACTCCCGGAATCAACCCGGTTGCTACTGCGCCGATAACGCCTCCGGCGGTGCTACCGGCGAGGATGCCGCTACCGGTAGAACTCTTTTCGAGGTCAGAATCGTTCTCGATCGGGGATTCATCATCACCCGGATCTCGCTTGCCACGAATGACGAAGCCAGTCTGCTCTTCGGTAAATCCGGCTTCGTGCAGTTCATTCAGGGCGCCTTCTGCCTTCACGCGATCACGAAAGATGCCAACAAGGACTTTTCCACTATTGCTACCAGTCAAAGCTCTTTTACCTTCCTGCGGTGCCGTAATACCTGCCCAGGCCGAGTGAATCGAGTGAATTCACCCATGCCTTACCGTTTCGATGCAAGAGACGTGCCGCTGGAGCCGTTTCCGTATGCAGCGTGTATGCGACAATCCAGAGCATAATCAACCGATACTCGAAACTCGTTTGCTTTACGACTGCGAGGACATCATGACGGTACTCTATGCCGCAACGGGACAGCATGTCGCTCGACTGTCCCGCTCCGAAGATGGGCAGTGGTCATCGACGATTCTGTTGTCCGATCACGGCGTTCAGTGCATTGCGGTGGACCCGGTCAATCCGGACAGGCTGTACGCCGGTACGTTCGACGATGGACTGTACCGAAGTCTCGATGCCGGTCAATCGTGGGTTCGCGTCGATCAGGCGATTCCTCATGACCGGTTTCCATCGGTTGCGAT
Source organism: Sphaerobacteraceae bacterium (assembly GCA_007695115.1). Classification (GTDB taxonomy): domain Bacteria; phylum Chloroflexota; class Chloroflexia; order Thermomicrobiales; family Thermomicrobiaceae; genus SLMJ01. The sequence goes on along the minus strand of REEK01000166.1, from coordinate 18,944 downwards.
ATCGCCATCAGGGATTGCCGGCGGCATCCACGCCGTCTACGCCGGAACTGAACCGAGTTCGCTTTATGTTAGTCATGACGACGGCGAGAGCTGGACAGATCTCGAATCGCTGCGTTCGCTTCCGAGCGCTCCGACCTGGTCGTTTCCGCCCCGCCCATGGACGTCGCATGTCCGGTGGATTGCGCTCTCGTATCACGATCCGGACCTGATCTTCGCGGGGATCGAACTTGGTGGCGTGATGCGCAGCATCGACGGCGGTGCAACCTGGGAAGACCGGAAGCCGGGTTCCTATCATGATTCACACTGTGTCCGGACCCATCCTGCTGATCCCACCCGCATCTATGAGGCAGCCGGCGGTGGCGTTGCAGCCAGCCATGACGCCGGAGATACCTGGACGCCCGTAGATGAGGGAATGGACCGTCACTATGCCTGGGCGCTCGCAGTCGATCCCACAGACCCGGATCGCTGGTTCGTCTCGGCATCACACAGTGCCCGATATGCCCACCGGGACGATGATTCCAGCGAGGCGGTGATCTACCGGAAGATCGGCGACGCCCCGTGGGAGCCACTCTCGAACGGTCTGGATGTGCCGATGGCGGAGATGCCGTATGCGTTGATCATCCCGGAAGACCAGCCGTCGACCGTCTTTGCCGGAACCCGGCAGGGGAGTTTGCTGGTGAGTGACGATTCGGGCGATTCATGGCAGGTGGCCGGGGTCGAGCTGGATGGTATTCAGGGACTGGTGGCTGCTCCAGCGTCAGCGTCTGATCGCCAATTCAGATCCTGAACACGTTGGAAACCAGTTTCCACCGCGGTTCTGAGAGGTGACCGAGATGCCGTGCGCGTTCCATCGCGACGTCGGTTCTCACACGCATGCTCGATACGCCAACGCTCCCATGTTGGAACGAACACAGTCCGTCAGGGCCACACACAACAAAACGCAGGCGATCGATGTGATCGCCTGCGTTGCTGGTCGGTATTGAATTTCGGGGGTCAGACCCGGTACTTCGCTACTGCAGATCGCGCAGGTGCTCCACGACGGCCCAGCGCTGCTCCGGGGTGAGCAATGGCTGGAATGCCGGCATATGCGTGTCCAGACCATAGGTCACGATGTGGAACATCTCTCCATCAGTCAGATCCGACTCCTGCAAGTTCGACGGCAACGGTGCGTCATAGAACTCGAACTGGTCGGCAATTGGCCCATCTCCGGCACCTTCTGGTCCGTGACAGTGCTGGCAGTTCAGCTCGTAGACTGTCTGCCCCAGCTCGCCATTGCTCTCGAACGGATTCTCCAGATCAGCAGCTTCCTCGAACTCCCAGGCAACTTCTCCACCGGTGATCGGAACACTCCCGGCTGGCGGATTCCAGCCGTCTGGCTCACCGGCACCCCAGGACTTGGAGTAGTGCATCTCCGAGAAGAAGTCGATCGGATACGTATTCGTCGACGGGATCGAATCAATACAGCCGGCCATGACCAGCGAAAGGGTCATCGTGACGCCGAGCAATACGGCTCGCCGCAACCCACGCCGGCCTCGGGCCGTTATCCCGGTCCGAATGCCGGAAAGGCTCATGCCTGTGCTCCCCTCGGCTCGTACTCGTTCTCCGAGATCACGTCGCCGTTGTCGTTCTCGGAGACGATGTTCTCGTGCTCGACGCTGCGAAGTGCCTTCTCGGCATCATCGATTCGATCGGCCGGAACACGGGCCAGGATACCGATCGACCCGTAGGTGATGCGCTTGTCATAGACGCCGAGCCGCAGCCGTGGGAGGCGGGACTCGAAGAGCACACCCAGCACGGTGAAGATCAGGGCGCCAAGCATCGTGCCTTCGTACATGATCACGATCATCGGCGGAATCGAGAGCAGCGGCATACCGTAGGTAACCAGTGGATATGCGAGCTGCGTACCTGCCGTAATGAGCAGGCCCACCGCGAAACCGGAGGCCGCGCCGATCAGCGGGAACATGAAGAGCCGATGCCGGCCAGGATCCTCGCCGAATGCGCCCTCAGGATACGGAGCGTTGGTGAGGACATCGAAGTCCTCTCTTGTGAATCCGGCGTCTGCGAAAGCATCCGTCGCGGCGACTGCCGTATCCAGATCCTTGTAGACACCGAGTACTTCCCGGAATGCCATCGTCTACTTCCCCCTACTCTTCGCGGATCGTCGCATGGACGGTGCGCTTACCAACCTGGATATCCTGCGCGAAGTTCACGCCCTCCATCTCTTCCCAGACCGCAACTGGCGGGAAGATCTTCGAGAAGAGCAGCAACAGGAACGTAACCAGCGCGAACGAGCCAAAGACGAGCGTCAACTCAACAATGCTCGGTCGGTACCAGCTCCACATGAACGTGAACTCGAACTTGCGCTCCAGACCCGGCAGGATGAGCCAGTACCGCTCAGCCCACATACCAACGTTGACCATCAACGAGGTCCAGAACATGATCTTGATGTTGCGCCGGAATCTCTGGAACATCCAGACCGGCACCGGAATGATGTACGCGAATACGAACACGAACGCGAGCAACATCGCATACGGCCACTCGAAGATGCGCTGTTCCATCACTACGAGCTCTCTGGGATCTCTGGTGAACATCGCGAAGATGATGTCCAGGACGAAGAACCACATCCAGCCGGTAGCCACGACCACGAGCAAGCGGCCTATACTGTCGAAATGTTCCTCACGTAAGTAATTATGGAACCCGAATAACCACCTCATTAAGGCCATCAGGGTAATCACCGCCGAGACCCCTGAGTGGACCGCTCCGATCACGAAGTACGGAGCAAAAATGGACGCGTGCCAGACCGGGATGAGCGAGACCGCAAAGTCCCAGGACACGATACTGTGCACCGACACGAACACTGGAAGAATCAGGGCCGACAGCAGAATACCGGCGACGAGCTGGAGCTTCCACTGGCGCTCGTTCCCGCGCCAGCCAAGCGCGAGGATGGTGTACAGCGTCTTGCGCCATCCGGTAGAGCGATCCCGAAGGAGCGCCATATCCGGAATCAGTGTGGTGTACAGAAACAGCGTACTACCAGTCAGGTAGGTGAACACTGCAGCCGGATCCCACACCAGCGGACCACGCGGATCAGGCCAGATACCGCGGTCGAAGTCATACGGGAACACCCAGTAGACAGTTCTCCATGGACGGCCGGTATGCAGGAACGGAAAGAGCATAGCCGTCAGAAGACTGAAAATCGTCATGACCTCGGCCGCACGGGTAACCGGGCGTCTCCACTCTGCCTGGGTGAGGCGCAGAATGGCCGAGATCATCACCCCTGCGTGACTGATACCGATCCAGAACACGAAGTTCGTGATCATGAATCCCCAGAAGATCGGGGTGTTGAGGCCGGTTGTACCGAGGCCCCAGTAGAACATCCAGCCGACGGCGAACGCGAACGCCGTGAGAATCCCACCCAGAATGATCACCGCAACCCAGAAGATCATCGGTGTCTGGTTGAGTGGCCGGAGCAATTCCTTTGTAATTGCTTCTCCCTTTAAGGGATGTCGTTCCTGCATCTGTTCCTCCGCGAAGCGGCTCTCCGGCCTATTCCGGCTTTCCGATGACGATCACTTCAGCCTTCTTGAACTTGCGCATCTTCCGCAGCCAGAGTCCGCTCGTGACTTCCCAGATGGATGGCACTGCGATAAACCGCATGGCTACCAGAACAATTCCGACCGCAGCTCCAATGAAGCCCACAGTCAATAACACATCGAACACACCTGGGTAGTGCGTACTTGGCACCTCCAGAAAGTACGGTGCGTAGATGTCCTCAACAGTCGAACCGATCGATGCGAGCCGGATTCGATCTGCCATGATTCCCAGCAGCACCAGCACGGCCACCACCGTCGGACCGTTGTAACTGCGTCTGACGAAGTTCCACATCAGACCGAGCAGTGGTGCCAGGAAACAGAAGCCAATCACGATAACGAACAGCCAGAGATAGGTATCGAAGAAGAAGAACCTCAGGAAGTTCACTTCATACGGCATACGGCTGTACCAGGTAATGATGAACTCTGACCACCAGAAGTAGAACCAGAGCAGCCCAAACGCAAGCAGCATCTTGGACAGACCCCAGAACTGATCCAGCTCCAGGTACTTCTCGGCCCCACCGAACTTGCGGAGGATTGCCGATGTCACGATCGTCAATGCAATTCCGGCCTGGAACGATGTCACCACCCAGTACACCGGGAAGATCGAACTGTGGTAACCCGGGACCATTCCAATGATGAAGTCACTGGAGATGACCGTCATGGTGCCCACGAAGAGCATGAGATAGAAGACGCCGATGTAGCTCAGTCCGCGATCATGGACGGCCCACTGCTTGATGGTGCCGCGCCAGTCACCCGCCATGCGGGCGAAAAAGCCCTTCGGGTTCGGATCTACCTGATCCCGAAGAATCGCGAAATCCGGTCGAGCGCTGATGTACAGAAACGCGTAACCGCACGCCACCAGAGAGATCATCATGATGCTGGACCACAGCCAGGGAGCTCCCGGCCAGCCCATCCAGAGTGAAGAGCGATCCATCGAGCTCGGGTGCGTACCCTGCAGCACAAAGAAGAGAATCGCCGGAACGATGAGGGCCGCGGCCCAGATCTCCGCAACCCGATTTACTGGACGGCGCCAGTGACCTCGAGCCAGGCGAAGCCCGACCGAGAGACACGGAGCGGCCGCAACCGTTGACATCAGAAAGAAGAACACTGCGGTCACGTAGGTCCAGACAGCGCGGTCTGAATACCCCTGCAGCAGTGGTCCTGCGATCAACGAGACGATCCCGACGACTGCCAGTACGGCAGCGACGATGATTCCTAATCTGTAAAGGGAGCCTAGCTCCCCAATGCGTCGTGTTCCGTCTGCGGCGATCTCACGCGGGGAGAGCGACCAGACTCTTGGAACTATATGTCCGTGTGAAGACATGTTCGACTGCTCCACCCTTCCCGGCTAGTAGTGACCGTTTTCTTCCGGCGCATCCGGATCGATTTTCTTCAGGTACAGCACCGCCGGGTCAGTTCCGAGCCCGCTAAGGAGCTGGTACCCGCGATCGGTGTCTGCCGCCATCTGACCAACCCGGCTCTCCGGATCATCCAGATCACCGAACACGATGGCATCCGTTGGACACGCCTGAGCACACGCGGTGGTGAACTCGCCGTCCTGGACCTCGCGGCCATCGACCTGGGCCTGCTGCTCAGTGCGAACGATCCGCTGAACACAGAACGTGCACTTCTCCATCACACCACGGCTCCGCACCGAAACGTGCGGGTTGAGCTGGTGCTTGAGACTCTCCGGCCACTTCGGTTCCCAGTAGTTGAAGAACCGAACGTGCCACGGGCAGTTCACGGCACAGTACCGGGTACCAATGCAGCGGTTGTAGATCTGCATGTTGATACCCTGATTCGTCTGGTACGTCGCATAGACGGGACAGACGGACTCGCAAGGAGCCTGAGCGCAGTGCATACACGGAATCGGAATATACCGTGCCTTGACGTTCGGATACTCACCTTCCCAGTAGCGCTCAACGCGGATCCATTCGATCGCGCGACGCTGGTGGAAGATGTCCTCGGTGTTAATCGGGATGTTGTTTTCTGCCTGACAGGCGACCACACAGGCCTGACAGCCCGTACATCGATCGAGATCGATGACCATCCCCCAACGTGCTGACATTCAGACTCCTCTCAGGCCGTTGCGACTCGCGTGCGTCGCCCCAGACATTGCGCTACGCATCACGGGTAACCTGCACGATCGGGTTCTCTTCGAGCTGGAACGGAAGCTGGCGCTCGAAGCGTGGGAACCGCTCTCGCCGGTTCAACGGCTCGATGCGCACCCGGGTCGCTGCCCAGGCCAGTGCTCCAGTTTCACTGTCGGTCTGTGACGCAACGATCTCAATGGGGTTTGCGCCACGGTCTTCTGCATAGTGGGTGTATTCGGTGTGTCCCTGCCCGATCGGCACTGCGGCCACCGTTGGCGGCGCAGCCGGGTTGACGTACACCGGAACTTCAATGCTGCCGTTCGGAGATTCGATACGGACGATATCGCCGAGCTGAACACCCATATCGTCGGCGGTGTTCGGATTGAGCTCGACCCAGGTCGTCCAGACCGCCGTGGTAATCGGATCCGGCAGGCCCTGCAACCATGGCAGGTTCGCCGTTTCGCCGTACTCATACGAGTTCGTCGGGAACGGAAGCAGGTAGAAATCGTATTCGGATTCATCACCGGTGAATTGTGGCTCAGCTGGTGACGGCATATCTTCAGGACCGGATGGCGCATCGGACGTCATGCTCTCTTCATCCCACCAGCCGCCCTGGGTCTGCATGGCGACGAAGAATTCACGTGGGTCACTCGCCTCTTCCGGCAGGCCACGGCCAACGCCGCCGAGAGCTCCACCGAGTTCCCGAACTGCGTTCTCCATGGAACTCCATGTGAAGGAGAGCCCCGCATCGTTCGAGATGCGAATCAACGAGTCACCGAAGTTGCGTGAGCTGACGAACGGCTCCACAACTGGCTGCTGAATGCTCACCAACTGGAATCCAGGTGACGGATCGGGGACATCGAGTCCCCACTGTTCGAGCGTGGTGTTGTCAGGAAGAATCAGGTCGGCATGTCGGGTGGTTTCATCCATGAAGCTCGAGAAACTGACCACCGTCGAAACCTGGTCGAGTGCGTCCTGGAAGCGGCTGGCTGCCGGCATCCCGAACACAGGGTTGGCTTTGTGCACCATCAGGAGGTCCACATCACCCGCCAGCATCTCCTCGATCAGCTCATCCCACTCGGCGAAGGAGTTTCCACCGATCTTGTTGGGAATCACATCCGGATCCGGAGAGCCGGTGTTGGTCAGAATTCCACCCTCAGTGTTGACGCTCTCCGTCAGGTAATTGAGGGCGAAGACTGCACAGAGATTAAACAGTCCGTTGGTATGTGCCGCCGCAGAACCACCGGCAATCGCAACACTCGGAGCGTTGCGACCCAGCTCACGGGCGATTTCACGGATCTGTTCAGCTGACAGACCGGTATCTGCCGCGACGTCTTCTGGAGAGTAATCCCCCAGCGACAGGCCGCCGTAGACCTCACTGGCTCGCTCCTCCGACGCCATACCCTCTTCGACGAGGGTGTACGCCACGGCCAGCGCAATGTGGCCTTCCGACCCTGGTGAACATGGGTACCATCGGTCAGCACTCGCCGCACTGTCTGACAGGCGGGGACCAACATGGTAGTAGCTGCCGCGGGTGCCGTTGCCGCCCTGGCGGAACTCACCGTAGCCGACGGAGAACATGACTGGAGAAATCCAGTTGTGCAGGAAATCGGCTCCGAAGCTGACGATCGCTCCCGAGTTCGGGAGATCGAGCGCCGGGAATCGGTCAGTTCCAAAAACGCGCTGCATTGCGGCTCGCAGGACAACGTACTCGTCCGGCTCGTAGACCGCGTGGCGGGCTCCGGCCTGCTCGGCAAACTCACCGGCGACTCGGGCAATCGCGCCACTGATCGGCTCGGTAACGAGCACCGGTGAACTGGCGTTGGAGACCAGCTGGGCTACCTCGGCCGTTGCATCACTCCAGGAGATGCTCTCGAAGCTGTTTCCGTTGCGCCGCATCGGACCATCGATCCGATCCGGGTGGTAGAGCTCCTGAACGATCGCCTGGGCACGCGGGCCGGTTTTACCAACGTTCAATGGGAAGTCGGGGTTGCCCTCGATCTTCTTTGCACGTCCTTCAAACACCCGGACGATCACACCAAGGCCGCCACCAATCGCAGGCATCGCCGTGGCGTACCAGTTGTCGCGACCGAACGGGATATCCGCCGGATGCTCGACCGGGCTCTGCTTCTGAAATTCACGGTCCGGATAGCCGCCGAGCTTACACCCGGTAAACAGCACGGCTCCGGTCGTCGAAACGGTCAACAGCTTCAGGAAATCACGCCGTCGCATCGCATCCGTCCATGGTAATGAAGGCCGTAGGCGCCATCACGTGCTCATCTCTGGGCCAGTAGCCCGACGTCGTCTGGTGAGCGTGTCGCACGATCGCCCACCCCGGATTCAAAGTTAGTAGTGACACACAGAACAATCGGTTGGTGCCCCGTATTCTTTGTGACAGTCGATACAGTCACCCATACGGAGGTCACGCACCTGTTCGGCGTAATCGATCTCCGTCTCCATATCCCCGTGACACTCGGCACAGTCGAACCCGTAGTTGACGTGAGATGAATGCACGAAGTGAACATGGTCAGGCATCTGGTGTACTCGTTCCCAGTTGACTGGATCACCATTCTCGAAGTAATCAATGAGCGTATCGATCTCCGCGCTTCCGGTCTGGATCGACTGGTGGCAATCCATGCAGAGTTCGAGTGCCGGCATACCTGCGTAGCCGTCCTCGGCAACGCCCCGGTGGCAGTACTCACAGTCGAGTTGCGCCACTTGCGCGTGGCGTGTGTGTGGGAAGGCAATTGGCTGCTCTGCCGCCGGCTGCCAGGTTGGGCTCAGGAAATAGCTGCGAGCAAGCACAGCAGTCACTGGCAATGCCAGCAAAATCAAGAGAACCAGGCCGACGATCAGTGGCCGCATAAATCGTCGCATGCTTGCTGCTCCGCTCCGTTTCCATCAAACCGGCTTGCCCGTCGGCGAACCGGACCCCCTCCGGGAAGTGCTAGACCCAAGTCGCCGGATAAATCTCGCGAAACTCTTCGAGTGCGCCAACGAAGCTGGCAAAGACAAAAATCGCACCGACAAACGCAACTGCGGCAATCGCATAGACGATTGGCCTGCCCTTGCCGTACTTCTCAGGAATGTCTCGCTTGTCGATCAACGACGGAACCAGGATGTGAGCTACGAGCATACTCCCGGCACCGAGAATCATGAGACCAGCAAATGCCCACAGAAGAATGAGCGTGTCGGTCACATGGCTCCATTGTTCTGGTGTCATTTGCTCTGGAAGTGGAAGTTCCACCCTTACCCTCCATCAGGCCTGGTGGCGCCACCGGACCAGCCGGGCGCACGACTAAAGTGAGGCTCGTTCCCTCGGGCTACCAGTTTCTGAGCTGGTAGTCGCTCACGTTTCTTGCTCGAAAATGCTTGCCGGAATGATGATGTCAGGCGGTCGCCACCCATCACAATGGCGATGCTGCGTGACTCGGGCGTAGCATGCGTCTTTTCGCAGGGCTTGTCAAGGGGGCAAATCGAGTGACCGTACACCCGCGCCAGATTCAGCAGAACCATCTTCTGCAAGAATGGATTCCGTTTGAGGGCATATCGGGAGCTGAGTTTACGCTTTGCGTATCTCCAGACTCACTTCATACACGCATCAATCCTGAAACCTTCCTGAAACCCGCCTTAAGAGAGAATTAAGGATTGCAGGATAATCCCTACAATCGCCGTTTACAGGCCCAGCTTGCCAGTCACCGCTGACCGCGCATCCGGTCGGGAGCACTCTCATCAGGGTCAAGGGAAACAGCTACGGACAGCACGAGAAACGCGAAACCTATGGCGGTCCACCACGGCGCCCAGAGAAACAGATAGGCCCAGAAGGTAGCGTCTCGCCGGTCCGGCCCATCGATGATCCCTCCCAGCGATGCGATCCCCACAAGCAGATTGAGCACTCCATAGAGCGTCAAGAGGACTCCGGTAATCCAGGCAATGATCCGCTGGAGTTGTTCAACGACGGGCGTTATTGACCATCGAGCCGTCAGGCAGAGGGCAACCAGCGCTACGGCAAGCTTCAGGAAGGCTACGGTCCAGAGCAAGATGTGGAATTGGGAATCTTCGTCTTGCGCCTCATTTCGAACCGCCTCGGAGATGAGCTCGAGCATCATCGTTCCTCCAAGCGCCCAATAGACGCTCAGGACGGCGTGGGCAGTCATCAGCACAAAGGCCAGGCTTCCCCCGAGCAATCGCCAGCGTCTAATCGTCATCTCTGTTCCCTTTCCTCCACGTCGAGTCCGCCAGCACCACGCTCGTCAACGCACAACAATCCTGCGCAGGCGATCGGTTCTGACGAAGTGGCACTCACCACCGACCGATGGTCAGGCTAACCCCCGAGATTTAAGAAACAGAAAATGGGAGACCCGTGGTGGATCTCCCGCTTGTCTTCATACTGACGTGCCACGTCAGGCTACTGTTTGCGGTTGTAGAGGTACATGGTCAACGGGCCGAAGACCGCGACAATGGCAATCGAGGACAGGAACACCATCCCGATGTCCATCATATTGGCATCACCCGCCATCAGACCGCGCGTAGCTGTGGTCAGAATCGACATCGGATTGACCTCGACGAACGACTGGAGCCACGACGGCATCGTCTCCGGGTCGACGAAGATGTTGCTGATGAAGGTCAGCGGAAACAGAATCATGAAGCTGCTGTACATCAGCGATTCCTGCGTTCGCATAACCATCGAGAGCGCAGTCCAGATCCAGGAGAGCGCAAACGAGAAGACGATCACCAGTCCAACACCGAGCACCACGCCGATGACGCCGCCATCCGGCCGGAAGCCGAGGATCAGCGCTACGGTGAGTACCACCAGGGAGGCCATGCTATATCGGGCGACATCCCCGAGCATTGCCCCGACGAGAAACGACGGTCGCCAGACCGGCAGAGTGCGGAATCGATCGAAGATGCCCTTCTTGATGTCGTTGTTCAGCACCATGCCGGTGTACATGGTGATCATCACGATCGTCTGCACCAGAATCCCGGGTGCCAGGAACTGCAGATACTCTCGTGGAGATCCTGCCAGTGCACCACCAAAGAGATAGGTGAACATCAGCACGAACATGATCGGAAACATCGTGACATCGAACAGCTGCTCCGGGACGTGCTTGATCTTGAGCATCGCCCGCCAGCCAAAGGTGATCGATGCCGATACCGGGTTTGGACGGCTCGGTCGCGTACCAGAGGCCAGAGCAAACCGCAGGCTCTCATTTGCCTTCGTATCCATCTGCTTGACTGTCATGCCGCTTCCTCCGTTGCCTCTGACTCGACCTCAGCCGGACGACCGGTGAGCGTCAGGAAGACCTCATCCAGACTCGGCTGTCCAAGCGAGAATTCAGTTACGTAGATACCATTCCGATTGAGCTCGCCCAGCGCCTCTGGAACCAGATGCTGCTGCAGAACGGAAGAGGTCAGCGCAGCCGGATCGGACTCGAGCTGAACCTCGCCACCGATGATCTGCTCCAGCAGATTCTGCGCGACTGGTCTCTGTGCCGGATCATGCAACCGTACTTTGAGACTGCCGGAGCCAACCGATGCCTTGAGCTGACCCGGAGTACCTTCGGCGATCACTTTGCCGTGATCGATCACCGCAATCCGGTCGGCCAGCTGATCGGCTTCGTCGAGATACTGCGTCGTCAGCAGCACGGTCGTTCCCGCAGACACGAGTGCCCGGACAATGTCCCAGACTTCGTTGCGGCTGCGCGGATCGAGCCCGGTGGTCGGCTCATCCAGAAACAGCACCTCTGGTGTAATCACGATGCTCGCGGCGATATCGAGACGCCGACGCATACCGCCAGAGTAGGTCTTGACCTGCTTGTCTGCCGATTCGGACAGCCCGAACGCATCGAGCAACAGATGACCCCGGTACCGGGCATCTCGCCAGGAGTAGCCGAGCAACCGCGCAATCAGCACGAGATTCTCGATTCCCGTGAGATCTTCATCGACTGATGCAAACTGCCCGGTCATACTGACCACACTGCGAACGGCATCTGGATCTTTGACCACGTCATAGCCCATCACGAGGGCTTCTCCCCCGTCAGGCTGGAGCAGCGTTGCCAGCATACGAGCGGTGGTTGTCTTTCCGGCCCCGTTCGGCCCGAGAATGCCGTAGACGGCTCCCACCGGGACCTTCAGATCGACACCAGCTACCGCGCGGGTTTCGCCGAATGTCTTGACCAGTCCCGTTACATCTATTGCCAGGTGTTGAGACATGTGAACCTGTTCCTTCCCTAGAACGCGGCATTCACCGTGAAGCCGTGTACTCCTGCATCTCAGGTTATCTTGTTAGCATGACCAAAACATCAGAAAGACCTCGCATTTTTCGATTCGTGCCAACGACCGTACAACAAACTTCGGAGTCAGTGACAGTGAGTGAAACCCGTCGGGCCACCGTTTGTGAAACCACGATGCTGATGTACGTTCATGCCGAACAGTCATAGAACATCTGTACGCATTATGTTGGTGACGGGTGGTCACATCAACTGGCCGAAGGTACAGAATCCAGGGCGCGGGGGAAACACCCGCTACGTTTCGACCAGAATGGTGCTCGGGGGGACAGCAACCGCCGAAGTTTACGAGTACTCGCCAGATCACTTATCGAAACAGTCGCGATCCGAAGTCGAGTGCCATCGTCTCCGGGTGCGGTTAGCGCAATGGCTGGGATAGTCGCCTACTTGAGGGTGAAGGGCGGATACCGATCAGTGACGAGCAAGAATGCGTACGCATCAACTCGCAACCCCCAGCGACCGACTCCTACCACGAAATCGAACAAGCTTCTTGGGTATCGACCCGTGAATAGAATCGCGAACCACGCAATCACAACCGCAAAGAACGCGGCAATTCCGAGGAAGAAGAGGACAATGTAGTGTGGAAGAGCGAGTAGCCACTTCACCAGCGGCAGCCAGCGATTGAGATCTCGTTCGACATCCGGATAGTCGATCTCGAGATGAACTGACTGCTCGTCCACAGTCGACGGATACTGATCCGTTACCAGGACGAGATATGCTCCAATGCGAGCGGAAAAGCGGCGAAGCTCCCGTGCGAAGTCGAACCACCAGCGCGGGAAGCGCATTCGGAACACAATCATAAGCATCGTCGCGAGGAAGAGCCCGGCGATGATTCCGCCTCCGGAACTCTGTACGCGCTCCCCGGTCTCAGCTACAACGGTCTCATTCCCTGATGCCGTGAGCAGGCTATAAACTATTGCGATCGGGATAATCCAGATCAGCCTCAATGCCGTCGTCAGCCGATCGAGTTGCTCGGGGTAGTCGATCTCGAGACGAGCTGCGAATGGTTCATCCTGAGATACCATCACTGTCCTCCACTATCAGTAAACGCGAACAGCCTCAATCTGCCTTCACAGCAGATTGCCGTTGTTGTCTGGCGGCCGGCGCTGAAGCATTGCTTCGGCCGATTGCGCCGAGAAGTGGAGACCCGGCCCCCAGAAGAAATCCCAGGTTGTACCAGTTGCCGCTTCTTGCCACATCGTAGAACGGCTGGCTTTCCCAGGTGTTGAAGACGTGGAGAATCAGAACGATCCAGGCCGTTAGCCCGTTCCAGAACCCCCAGAGCAAGTCGTGCCACCACATAATGCCCCAGACTTTCCAGCGCGTTTCCAGTTAGAACTTCAACACATGCCGGTCTGTTGAACGGATCTCACCGAGAGCATAGATCCTGGTTGGTGTCAGATGGATGAATTGCACCGGAGCGGCGTATCAGCTTCGTCTCAGCGTTGAGCGAGCAATGTCCAGAAGACGTGCAATTGGCGGAGCCACCTGAACTGCGAAATACCGCCTCAACCCTCTGGTCGTCTTGTTGTATCGGGAACTGTCTTCAGCCGATCACTTGTCAGAATCGCTCATGCCCAGAACCAGTGGAGTTCCGTGGCCACTCGCAATAACCCCTGGTTCCAGCGCCAGCAGGGCGGATGCGGACTTCTCGGCTTCCTTTTGATCCCAGTTGATGTACCAGGGGGCGACCGACAATCGGGGTTTGCCTCGCTGAGAACCCAGTGAGAGCCACCCCGGAAACGAATCCAGGTCGACGGTCAGCAGGGCATCACCCGTGATCAGAACCCTGTCGCGCTCCCGGAAGAACGCCACGTGACCCGGCGAGTGACCGGGAGTTGGGATCCACCTCCATTCGGGCAGAGCTGGTAAGGCCCAAGTAAGATCCAGTGTTTGCACGACGTCTTCGAGACTGTCTCTCGCAATCATCGATCTGACCCACCGCTGAGGGAGAACGCGCATTATCGGGAGAATAACCCAGCGGTCCATCGGGTTGGCATACTGTTCGATAGTTGCCAGATCAGTTGCAGTGGCAAGGGCAACCTCGGCGGGATGAACGTAGACCGGACACTCCCACTCACGTGCCAGCTGCAGCGCGGCGCCGTCGTGATCAGGATGATCATGGGTAAGCAGGATCGCAGCTGGCCTTGAAGCCGGACCGAACAACGACTCAGCAGCCTCCCGGATCACGAGACCACTGTTACCCCAGGCAGTGTCGATCAGCACCCAGTCAGCATCTGATTGCACGAAATAGACGTTTGACCCGTGGATCGGCAACCAGAACACGCCTTCAGCGATCTTCTGTGCCCGGGAAAACCTGCCTGGCTGCGGATGATCGGTATTTCGATGGCGCGTGCGGTACACATAAACGAGCAAGGCGCATACAAGAAGCACCACCGCTAGCATGAGCCAATGCAAGCCCTGCCGAACCTGCCTCGAACTGGATGGTCCCGGATTTCGGCGGTTCAGTTGCAGAAGCTTCGGCGCGTTCACGGCGCTACCACTTCAGCCGAGAAACGGTGCGTGTTGTGAACAGCTGCATGAAGCCAACGATTGACCCGGATACAACCACTACCCGGACCCGTCCCAGACATCATCATCCCAGCCACGCAGTTCTCGAACAGAAACAGGGTGATTCAGTCGGATTGCGGGCTGGTGGGTTGTGTCCTTCGGCGGACGACCCGTTCCCCGCCGCACAGTCACGCCCGGGGAGTTCATGATCCGTTCCCGTTGCTCATCTGCTTGATGACACGTTCTTTCGCCATCTCTGGTCTCGCATTCGTTATGTCCAGCCGTTTACCGAACATCCTGCCATGCAGACACTTTGGCTAGCGGGCGGACCGGATACCCTCCACCGCCGCGGGATTTTCGAGCGCAGAGAGATCCCCGGCATCGCGCTGGAGATACGTCGATTTGATGACACGACGCATGATCTTGGCGTTACGCGTCTTCGGAAGATCATCGACGAAGTAGACAGCGTCTGGACGGAGCGGTCGACCAAGATGATCGGTGATCAGATCACGGATCTCGCTTCGAACCGTATCGCTCTCGGCACTGCTGGCACTCAGCACGGCAAAGACGATCACCTTCTCACCTTTGATCTCGTCCGGCACACCGATGGCGGCCGCTTCCTGCACCGCGGGGTGCGCTACTGCGGCCGATTCGACCTCTGCCGGGCCAACACGCTTGCCACCCGTCTTGATCGTGTCATCCGAGCGTCCGAGGATGTACCAGAACCCATCGTCATCCACGAGCGCCCAGTCGCCATGCACCCAGGTATCCGGAAACCGGGACCAGTAGGTATCTTCATAGCGCTCTGAGTCCTTCCAGAATCCGCTGGTCATCCCGACCCACGGATGCCGGACGACGAGCTCGCCGACTTCTCCACGCACCGGTTGACCGGCATCGTCGAGCACATCAGCGTGCATCCCCGGAACCGGGCCGGAGAATGCGCACGGTTTCTGCGGCTTGATGGTGACGCAGCCGACGATCCCGCCGGAGATCTCGGTGCCGCCGGAATAGTTGATGATGGGACATCGACGCTCGCCAACGGTATCGAAGAGCCAGAGCCAGGGCCACGGATTCCACGGTTCGCCGGTTGATCCGAAGACTCGCAAACTGCTGCGGTCGTGTTTCGTAACCCAGTCGTCGCCACTGTTCATTAGCGAGCGGATAGCGGTCGGTGAAACACCGAGCACCGTTACGCCATGCTTCGCGGTCAGTTCCCACATCCGGTCGGGATTCGGGTAATCGGGGGTTCCCTCGAACATCGCCAGGGTCGCTCCGAGCATCAGCGTTCCCTGGATTGCCCAGGGACCCATCATCCAGCCCAGATCGGTGATCCAGAGCAGTGTGTCGTCTGATTGCAAGTCGAAACAGAACGCCAGATCGTGGCTCGCCTTGATCGGGAACCCGGAGTGGATATGCACGGCGCCTTTCGGACGGCCCGTGGTGCCCGAAGTGTAGATGATCATGTAGGGGTCATCGGCCGCGGTCTCTTCGGTCTGTGGCGCATCTCCGGAGAGTTCCTGCCACCAGACGTCGCGTGGCTCGAACCAGTCGATCTCGCCGCGCGTGTGTTGATAGACCACCACATGCTGAACGCTCTCCGCCAGCCGGGCCGCGGCATCGGCGATCGGCTTCATCGGGATCTCGCGACCCCGACGATGGAAACCATCAGCGGTGATCAGGAGTTTCGCGTCGCAGTCCTGCAGGCGATTGGCCACCGCCTCGGCACCGTATCCGGAGAAAATCGGAACAAAGATCGCGCCGATCTTTCCGCAGGCAAGCGTGGCAATTGCCGTCTCCGGGAGCATCGGCATGAAGATACCGACAGTGTCGCCCTTTTCGATCCCGAGCGATCGAAGGCCAGCCGCAACCCGGTCGGTCTCGGCGGAGAGTTCGGCGAAGGTTAGCTGGCGGACATCGCCGCCGTCGCCTTCCCAGAGGATCGCCGTCTTGGCCGCGTTAGCGCCAGTGGCGTGTTTGTCGACCGCATCCCGAACGTAGTTGTAGCGACCATTGACGAACCAGCGAGGCCAGGCATGTCCGCGCTCCAGATTCAGGACCTGATCGTATTTCTGGAACCACTCCAGTTCGAGGTGATCGACCACGGCGTCCCAGTACCAGTCAGGACTGCGGTTAGCCTGCTCCAGCAGTGCGTCGTAGGAATCGAGATCATGCTCCTCGATGAAATCGAGAAGCCGGCTCCGGTTGAGGTGTTCTTCGGTTGGCTGCCAGACGGGATCGCCCTCACGGGGCTGATCGAACAGATCGGACACGGTCATCTGGAACTCCCTGATAGGCATAACTGATCCGCCGAACGTCCAGTGTAGGTTACTCCCGGGCTTCGGGGTCGAATCTGCCCTGGAGATAACCCATTGCCAGTCCGAGAGCCATGCCGAACAGGACCCAGACAGGGATGTTGTCGTTGATCGCCCCGACTCCGAGCCCCACAAAGGCTCCCATCGAAACCCAGAGCAACAACTGATTCCGTGACATGACCCTCGAAACTCCCGCGTATCGGCTTCTGATCAGCCGCGACTTCCACCGGACGCGCGTTACTCACGCAATCGTAGGGTACCATCCTCATTGAATTCGGAATTCGGTCCCCAGGCAATCTCCCATGGATAACCGTCGAGATCGGCAAAATACCCGGAATACCCGCCCCAGTGACGGTCGACCGGTGGCGTCAGAATCAGTGCACCGGCGGCCCGGGCTGTTTCCATCACCTGATCGACTTCTTCCTTCGTGCTGAAGTTCTGGGACAGCGTAATCCCGCCAAAGCCGAGTCCGCGGGTCATCGGCAATCCGGTCTCTTCTGCCAGATCCTCGTAGGTATAGAGGGCGAGAATCGTGCCTCGCAGATTGATGAATACGATCTCTTCGGAAGATTCGCTGGAGACTGGCCAGCCCATACCTTCCTCATAGAACTGTCGGGAACGTCCAACATCTTCAACACCAAGCGTTACGATGGAAATCGGCGTGCTCATGATAGTGACTCTTTCGTTGATCGAACACATGTTCGTATACAGGGGAATGATCGTAACGGAAATTCTCTCCTGATGCAATGGCAGGAGCGCGCTGCCCGGAATAGCTCAGCCCTTTTCGGCCATGCCCAGCAGCTTCGTTATGGTGTTCCAGTTGCGCACCGTGGCAGGGCCGAACGTATCGCGGGCAAGGATCGGGAGCAATTTCGATCTTCCCATGCCGTTCGGAAAGTACAGGTAGAGTTCCTGCTCGCCGGCAACCAGTTCTTCTGGGGCGAAGGATACGTGGTCGAGGGCTTCGATCCGGGCACGATCGACAGGAGAAGCGAGGAAGGCAACGGCGCACTTCGACGGGTCCCGCACCTCGAAGGGAATCTGCTCGACGACTCGCCGCAGATCATCTACCGGGCGCACCATCACGGTGACCGTCAGGCCGAGCTCGGCAGAGATCTGTTCCTGAATCTCGGCCGCGAACCTCTCTGGCGAACCGTCGGCTGCCGTGAACACTGCGTTTCCACTCTGCAGCAAGGTCGCCACGTCGATATAGCCAAGCCCGGACAGCAAGGCCCGCAGATCGGCCATCTTGAGCTTCTGCCGACCGCCAACATTGATCCCACGCAGCAGCGCGACGTATCTATTCACGATTGTTCCCTGGATTGACGGCAATTCCCGCCAGTATCGGCCCGGGCTATCTCGATTGCTGCAGTATCGCTTCGATCCACGGCTGATGCTCGTCGAAGTGACCGGCTGTGTTGCCGAAAACCCAGAAGAGCACTGGTTGATCTCCATGCTCGACGGGGTCGTCCGGCGCATAGTGGTTGAACGGCTTCTGCAGATCATCCCAGGTGATTACCGGCGATGCGAGATAATCGACCATCGTCTCATGCTCGGCGTGAAAAACCTGCAGCACATCCTGGAGCGATCGGTCCCGATTCTTCTCGAAGATGACCGCGTTCATGCCGTCAGCGTCGAGCTCGCGATATTGCTGCCAGGTGAGCTCCATACCTTCGTGTCTGGGCAACCCCTGCAGCAGATAGCGGATGCCGCGCTCCCAGACCGCCAGATGATAGAGATGGTCCTTGACCGCCCAGCCACCAGCATCCCGTAACTCGGTCAGATCGTGCTCACTTCGTCCGGAAGTGGCCGATTCCAGCGACTGGCGAGCATCGGCAATCACGAAGAGAAAGCCATCCATATCGATGGGGTAGCGCCCCTGGCGGATGTCCTGCATAGGCACCGTCCCGTCTGATTCGTTTCAACCATGACGTTTCCAGTAGAACGAATCCGGAACGCGCTCGTGAAATGACCAGAAGCGGGAGGCGGGAGACAGCCCCGGAAGCATCGTCATGATGCTTCCGGGGCCATAAAGAGACGTCTTACTTGGCCTGATAGGTGTTGAAGGTCTGCGGAGACATCTGATCGATATTCCGGCCGGCCCAGTCGCCAGCGCCCATCTCGGACCACATCCGGCGTCCGGCGAAC
>REEK01000007.1 GCA_007695115.1 Sphaerobacteraceae bacterium | reverse complement strand
AACGTGACCAGCGGGATGTTGAAGGCATCACAGAAGCGGACGAACCGGGCCGCTTTGCTGGATGCATCGATGTCCAGCGTTCCGGCCAGCACCTTCGGCTGATTGGCCACAATTCCAACCGTCTCTCCGTCGAGCCGGGCGAAACCGGTCACGATATTCCTCGCCCAGAGCGGCTGGATCTCGAAGAACTCGGCATCGTCGACCACCAGTCGAACGGCGTCCAGAATGTCATACGGCCTGGTGGAATCGGCCGGCACCAGTGAATCGAGCGCCGGATCTTCTCGATCGGCCGGATCGTCGGTCTCGAATCGGGGTGGGCTCTCCAGATTGTTCGACGGGATATGGCTCATCAGCACGCGGACATGCTGAAACAGGTCCTCTTCATCTTCCGCCGCGATGTGGGCCACCCCACTCACACCGGTGTGGGTCTCGGCGCCACCCAGTTCCTCGTGCGTCACCGTCTCGCCGGTCACCGTCTTGATGACATCCGGGCCGGTGATGAACATCTGAGAGATGCCTTTGACCATGAAGATGAAGTCGGTCATGGCTGGAGAGTAGACCGCGCCACCAGCACATGGTCCGGCGATCACGGAGATCTGCGGCACCACCCCGGATGCCTGCACGTTTCGATAGAAGACCTCTCCATACCCGGCCAGACCCTCGACGCCTTCCTGAATCCGGGCACCGGCGGAATCGTTGATCCCGATCACCGGACAACCGATATTCAGCGCCAGATCCATGACCTTGCACATCTTCTCGGCAAACGCTTCCCCGAGGCTGCCACCGAGCACAGAAAAATCGTGAGAAAAGACCGCAACGGTTCGCCCGTCGATGGTCCCGTGCCCGGTCACCACACCATCCCCATAGGGACGATTGCGCTCCATACCGAGTGAGGTTGATCGGTGCCGGACGAACGCATCCAGCTCAACGAAAGACCCCGGATCGAGCAGCTCTTCTACACGTTCACGGGCGGTCAGCTTTCCGCGAGCGTGCTGCCGCTCTTTCGCCTTCGCCTCCTGGGCGTCCATGGCTAGGCGCACCTCGCTGAGCTGTTGTTGTCTCATGTCAGACTCGCCGGACATCGGCCTCCCGTTTCCCCTGTCGCCCCGTTTACTCTCGCCGCTATGCTACACCGCTGGTCGATACCGACCCCAGAGCTTCCGCAATCGTCCACAGATATCGCCGACCGTGGCGCCGGCCTGCAGGGCTTCCTTCATCACCGGTAGAAGATTCTGATCCCCGCTGGCTGCCTTTTCGATCCGATCGAGCATTCGCTCGACCGCGTCGTTGTCCCTCTGTGCGCGATACTCTTTCACCCGTTCGATTTGATGTCGAACGATCTCATCATCGATGTGATGCAGCTGGATCTGGCCTTCATCATCGGTCTGATACTTATTGACGCCGATCACCACCTGCTCGCCAGCATTCAGTTTCTGTTCCCAGATGTAGGCGCTATCAGCAATGGCATCCTGAATGAATCCGCGCTCAGTGGCAACCACCGCCCCGCCGTACTCCTCGACCTCGTTGATGATCGTCCAGGCAGCCGCTTCCAGTTGATCAGTCAATTCCTCGATGAAATACGACCCTGCCAGCGGATCGGCAACTTCAGCCACACCGGTCTCGGCCGAGAGAATCTGCTGTGTCCGCAACGCCAGGGTTGCGGACTCCTCGGTGGGCAGTGCCAGCGCCTCATCGTAGCCGTTGGTGTGCAGGCTCTGCGTGCCGCCGAGCACCGCGGCCATCGCCTGATAGGCAACCCGAACCACGTTGTTCAGCGGCTGCTGAGCGGTCAGCGAACTGCCGGCCGTCTGGGTATGAAATCGCATCATCATCGATTTTGCACCGCTCGCGCCGAACCATTCCCGCATCAGTGTCGCCCACATTCGACGGGCTGCCCGGTACTTGGCGATCTCCTCGAAGAAATTGCTGTGTGCGTTGAAGAAGAAGCTCAACCGGGGAGCGAACTGATCAACATCCAGGCCAGCTTCCATCGCCGCACGAACATAGGCGATCCCGTTCGAGAGTGTGAACCCGATCTCCTGCGAAGCGGTCGAGCCCGCCTCGCGAATGTGGTATCCGCTGATGCTGATGGTGTTCCACTGCGGAAGGTGATCCTGACAGTAGGCAAACGTGTCGGTAATGAGCCGCATCGATGGCCGTGGAGGGAAGATAAACGTTCCGCGAGCCGCGTACTCCTTGAGGATGTCATTTTGAACGGTGCCACCCAACCTGTTGCTATCGACGCCCTGCTCTTCGGCGACGATCTGGTACATGAGCATCAACAGGGAAGCTGGGGCATTGATCGTCATCGACGTAGAGACTTTCGAAAGGTCGATCCCGTCGAGAAGACGGCGCATATCATCGAGCGTGCTGATCGCCACTCCGACCCGGCCAACCTCTGCCTGAGCCTGCGGATCGTCCGAATCCATGCCGAGCTGGGTTGGCAGATCGAAGGCCACGCTCAACCCGGTCTGGCCGCGGTCCAGCAGGAGTTTGAACCGCTGGTTCGTCGCCTCGGCCGAGGAGAATCCGGCATACTGGCGCATTGTCCAGGGACGGCTGCGATACATCGTCGGATAGATACCACGGGTATAGGGGAAGACTCCTGGATCAGGCTCTGGATCCCGACCGGTATCCCGATAGACCGGGTGAATCTCGATGCCGGAATCTGAGTAGACCGGCTTTGTATCATCGCCTGCCATGAGAACGGTACTCCCTTAATCGGACGGCTGGACCAGTTCTGTCAGCACACCATGACACGAACGGGGATGAACAAAGGCTACCAGCCAGTCATGTGCGCCCCGGCGGGGTTCGGGATCGATCAACTCGAACCCTTCGTCAGCCAGCCGCGCCAGTTCTGCGCGTATATCATCGACCCGATAAGCAACATGGTGGACGGACTCACCTCGTGAGTCAAGATACCGGACCAGGCCGCCCTCTTCAATGATCGGGGAAACCATCTCCACATAGCCGGCCCCGGCTTCGAACGTGGCCAGCTCCACTTGCTGATCTTCGATCCGGGATCGATACGGTTCCGGAAAACCGAGTTGCCGGTAGCGCACGATCGCCGCATCCAGATCTCTCACGATGATGCCGACATGGTGAAGCTCCAGCCGTGATAGGCCAGTAAACACGGGCACTCCTCTTCCGATCAGTTACTCGCTTGACGGGAAGTGTCTGGGATCTCCAAGTCGCGGTCGTGGTTGCCGGAATCCCCAGCGTTGAAGCGTGTCTCGATGTTGAACCGTTCCCGCCGTCACCGTCTTGAGCCGGATTCCTCGCTCCCGCAGGACCGCATCGAAGGCGCTGATTTCCTCGAGATCTGGTGGCCGCTTCCCGAAGTCGATGATCAGTTCGCCCTGATGGAAGAAATTTCCCGACCGATCGATATCGTCCTGCAGATTCTGGACCAGATCCAGAGCCGGAACATTTTCCGGAAGTATGATGACAAGCCCTTCGCGCGTCCCGCGAATGCGGACATTCGATCGGCTGGAAAGCGGACTATCCTCGGCCACAGGCACCCATACCCTCTCGTCTACCCAGGGTCAGAACACCTCAGGTGGGCTCGTCCGAATCCGGTTCTTCATCCTGCTCAGGCGATGACTCGTCATCGAAATCCGGATCATCGAGCTCATCATTCTCCTCGGAATCGTCGTCTTCTTCCGGTTCCATTGGTTCCCGTCCGAAGTACGCCGCCAGGACCGCGTCAGCGATCGGCACGGCAAAGGTCGAACCTTCACCACCACCCGGCAGCAACACAGTAATCGCGATCTCTGGATCATCGAATGGGGCAAAGGCACAGAATGATGCGTGCTGGGTGC
>REEK01000008.1 GCA_007695115.1 Sphaerobacteraceae bacterium | reverse complement strand
ACCTACACGTTCACGTTCGAACTCTATCCGGTCGACGAGTTTGATTACATCGACGACTCGGATGACCCGATCGCGGTCGGCAGTGACACATTCGTGATCCTCGAAGCTGTAGAGGATGACGACGACGATTAGCCCGGCTGATCGACCAGCAGGTGTGTAATCAAAACCGCCTCCCGAGCAATCGGGAGGCGGTTCTTTTGTGTTCGACAGGTGGCTTCGTTACCAGGTGATGAGCGGGTTGGAGATGTTTGCCGGTTCGGAGAGTGGACACGGGTAGCACTCTGGCGGGAGATCCGGTGGATTGAGATCCAGCACCGTCAGGCTCGCCTCTTCCATCAACCGCTGGGTGAGCACGATCGGCAGGCCCACGACGTTGCAATAGCACCCTTCGCACCGATCGACCGGATGAAATCGCCGGTCCTGAATCGCGTAGCTGCCAGCCTTGTCGAACGGATCGCCAGAGGCAATATAGCTGGCGATTTCCTCATCCGTGTAATCCCGCATGAAGATGCAGGTGGTGGCGTGATCGACCCAGACGTTCGATTCGTACGCCAGCGCCACCGCTGTGGTGACCTCGTGCGGTCGATTGCGGAGCGTCCGGAGCGTGTTCCGGGCTGCTTCGGCATCGGCCGGTTTGTCGAGAATCCGGCCGTCGGCAACCACGATCGTATCGGCGGCCAGCACAGCAGCTCGACGATGACGTCTGGCGATTGCGCTTGCCTTGGTCTCTGCCAGATGCCGGGCAAACGCAACCGGATCGTCCATCGACTCGGGAACTGATTCATCGATCTCGGCGGGCAGCACCGTAAAGGCGACACCAAGGTAGGCAAGCAACTCTCGCCGTCTTGGTGATGCTGACGCCAGAATCAGAGGCGTGGGCGTGCTCATGCAGGCTCCAGAATCGAAACAGACTCGACATGGTAGGTATTCGGGAACATATCGACCGGCGTCACGTCGACCAGACGATAGCCTTCGTCCACCAGATAGCGCAGATCACGAGCCAGCGTCGCTGGATTGCAGGAAACGTAGACGATCCGCCGTGGCTTGAACTCGACCACCTTCTCCAGCGTCTTCTTGTGACAGCCCGGCCGTGAGGGATCGAGCAGGACGATGTCGGGCTGGATATCCAGCTCCGGCAGGATATGCTCGACCTTGCCCTTGTAGTAGGCGACGTTGGGGATGCCATCCAGGTTGGCTTTCGCGTCCTCGGTGGCCGATGGCGATTCCTCGATAGCGATCACATCCCGGACGTACGCTGCAAGCATCACTGCAAAGGTTCCGACTCCGGCGTAGGCATCGACCAGTGTCTCGTTGCCGGTGAGCTTCAGCCGCTCCCGGACGAGTTCGGCAAGCCGCTCTGCCTGCTTTGTGTTCGTCTGGAAGAACGACGGCCCGGAAATTCGGAACCGATTGCCGTTGAGCTCTTCTTCCAGCCAGGTCTTGTCGCTTGGCAGTTCGGGAGCCACCTCACTCTGGTCGGGCTGAACAAAGGCGTCTTCGGTGTTGACGCCGTAGCGAATCACCACCTGATGCTTGCCCTGCGCCTGCCCCTGCAGTGTGTTGAGCACACCATTGATCCAGGGGTGCATCAGCATGCACTTCTCGATCGGCAGAAAACGGCGGCCGGAACCAGCCCGGGAGACGAAGCCCAGCTTTCCTTCGTTCCGGATCGTGAACCGGGCGTGATTCCGATAGCCAAACTGCTCCGGGGCACCAAGCGTCTCGGATACCGGCGGATCTTCGAACTTGCCGATCCGGCGGAGCTGTTCTGCCACCACATGCCGTTTCAGTTCGGCCTGGTGCTGATAGTCGATGTGCTGCCACTGACAGCCACCGCAGGTTCCGAAGTAGGGGCATGGAGGCTCAACCCGGTGCGGAGACGGCTCGTGGACTTCTTCGACGATGCCGTTCCAGAAGCCACGTTTGTTCTGCTCGATCCGGACGGTCACTTCTTCGCCGGGGATGCCGTAATCGGCAAAGATTACCCGGCCGTCATGCCGCCCGATCGCCGATCCCTCGAACGCCATGTCGTCCAGCCGGATGCGGACATGGGTTGGTTTTTCTTCCTGTTGCTGTTCTTCTTCTTCGCTCATTCAATCTCCACGCAAATTGCAAGGGTGCCTGTATCACCGAACAAGTGTGCCAGTTTCGGGGAACAGGAGTACACGCAAGCGGTGAGTTTGGGCGCCAGTCCATGCTCCGGGAACCACTGTGTTCACATCGCCCGCATACAGTGGACTCAGTCGTTGAAGTACACGAGCTGGGAATGGAGGAAAACAGACAATCTGCACGTCTGGACGAACTAAACACATCTCACTGCTCAAGAAAGGTAAACGTATGTCTCGTCTGCTATTGCGTGTGGCGATCGTGCTCGGTCTGGTTCTCGGAACCCTGCCGCTAACCATCGATTCGGCTGAGGCGCACTCGTTCGATCATGGCCCATTCGATCGTACCTGGGCGCGTACCGACGCTCCGGTAGCTCAGGGGCAAGTCAGTCGGACCTGGATGTGGGGACCGAGCGCCCACTCTCCGATGTTCCAGGAGCCGTACAACGATGCTCCTGGTGGCACGAGGCTGGTGCAGTACACCGATAAATCCCGGATGGAAGATAACTCGCACAATGCCGGGCCGCCGTGGGATGTGACCAACGGACTGCTAGCAACCGAACTCATTACTGGCCGGATGCAGATTGGCGATGCCAATCATCAGCAGCGGAGCCCAGCCGCTCAGCAGGTTGCCGGGGACAGTCATCCAGACAGCCCCAGCTACGCGACCTTCAACGGGGTACTGGATCATGATCCGCTACAAACCGGGTGGACGATCGTTCAGACCATCGATAAGGCGGGGAACATCGGCGATGACTCGAACCTGAGCCAGTACGGAGTTACGGCTGAATACCATGTTCCCGAGACCGATCACACCGTGGCTTCGGTCTTCTGGGACTTCATGAACTCCTCGGGGACAGTCTTCGAGAATGGTCAGTTCGTGAGCTCTCAGCTGTTCGAGAATTCGTTCTTTGCAACCGGGTATCCGATTACTGAGGCGTACTGGATGCACGTGCCGGTTGCCGGGCAGTGGACTGATGTCCTCGCCCAGTGTTTCGAGCGACGTTGCCTGACCTATACCCCGGGGAACCAGCCGGGATGGCAGGTCGAAGCGGGCAACATCGGCCAGCACTACTATATGTGGCGGTATGGGGAGAGCCCGCAGGAGCCAGTGACGCCATCCCCGCCACCACCGGGTGATGATCCGGATGAACTCGCTTACGTTGCGGGTCTTGTGGAAATTCTCGAAGCGACGGACATCAGCATCTATGTTTTCCTCTTGTTGCTGGAGAACCCGACGTTTACCAACCAGTGGTATCACGACTTCGATCAAGTGATGGAACTCTGGAGACTGTTCCATCCTGCGCTCGATTCGCTCAATCCACCGCCGGCATGGGAGCCGTTTCATTACAAACTCCTCGACGCTTACTGGTGGCTGGGACAATCGGCTGACGACTTCACCGAGGGCTTTTACAATTTCAACGAGGCGAAGCTTTATGAGGGACTGGATAAGTTCGAGGAGTTTGCTATTCGGTTCGATGAAGCAGGGGCATTGATTCCGGAGGCCACTCTGGTGTCTCTCGAACCTGACTCGGGCCAGATCGAGATCGATACGTCCAGCGTTTCGAATGTCCTGGACGAAGAAGTCTGGCGTGATGCTATGGACAAGATCGAGCGGGAGTAGACGCTGACTCGAACGCTTCTTCGGCCCGCTCTACTCTGGAGCGGGCCGTTTACTTTCCTGGCGCGGATCGTTTATCCGGCACTCCCTGTTCGGCAAACCGATCCAGCAGCCGGGTTAC
>REEK01000016.1 GCA_007695115.1 Sphaerobacteraceae bacterium | reverse complement strand
ATCAGCCAGGCCACCAGGCTGAAGTAGACCAGCAGACTGGTGAAGTCCTTGATGGTCGTAATCAGCGGGTTAGCACCCGGTGCGTGATCCAGTCCGGCCTTCACCAGCAGCCACGGCAGCAGGAATCCGAGCAGACTCGCCAGCGTTGCGGCAATGAACAGCGAGACGCCGACAGCAATGCCGAGTTCCGGAATATCGTTCGGGGCACCTTGCCAGAAGAAGGCCAGAATACCACCCAGCGTTCCGAGAATCAGACCGAGCGTGGCTCCGATGCGCACTTCCCGGATGATGTGTCGGAAGAATCGGCCGACATCGATATGACCCAGTGCATACCCGCGAGCAAAGATCGTCGTCGACTGCGTACCGACGTTACCGCCAGTATCCATGATCACCGGAATGAAGATCGCCGTGGCCACGATTGCCGCCAGCACATCCTCGAACTGATCGATCACGCCACCAACCAGGAATCCACCCGCGAGCGGCACCAGAAGGAAGAAGAGCCGGGATCGAACCGGATAGATGAGCTCACCCCCGGTCAATCGCTCACTTCGTGACATCTCCGTTGATTGCAGGTCTTCTGCCAGACCGGCCAGACCGTACATCAGCTCGGAGGCTTCTTCCTCCAGCATGTCCATCGCGTCGTCGAAGGTGATCGCTCCCAGCAACCGGTTTTCACTGTCGACCACCGGAATCGACGGCAAGTCACGCTGGCGAAGGAGCCGGGCCGCCACGGCGCGATGATCGGTTGCCTGCACCCGGAGATCCTCGTCCTGGATCAGCTCACTGGCCGTCGCCGACGGGGCAGCCTTCACCAGGCGGTTGAGAGGGATCATTCCCTCGTAGCGTCGCTGCCGGTCGGTGACGAACACCACCGCGATGGACTCTTCGCTGAGCGGGGAACGTCGAACCGCTCGCAGCGTATCGGCCGCGCTGGTATCGCGCTCCACCCGAACGTAGTTCGGGTTCATCGCGAAACCGGTGCTGTCTTCGGCGTAGTTCAGCAAGCGGGTGACGCTATCCCGGGTGTGTGGACTGAGCTGACCGAGCAGCCGTGCCGCAACTTTGGCGGGAAGCTCGTCGAAAAACTCGGTCCGATCGTCCGGATCCATTGCCTCGACGATTTCCACGACTTCGGAATCGTTCAGGGCTTCGAGCAGTGACTCCTGCTCTTCGACCTCGAGCTCCTCGAAGACGTCGATCGCCTTGTTCTTATCGAGAAGCCGGAAGGCAATGGCCCGATCAGCCGGATCCAGCTCCTGAATTACCCGGGTGGCATCGGCCCAGTGCAGATTTGCCAGCTCGTTCTTGGCTGCTTCCAGCTCTCGCTGGTGAATGTGCTCCCGGATTGGCTCGGTAATTTCGAGAATGTCGCGCATAGATGACTCCCTCTGCTGGCGCAGCGGTGTCACCCGGGGCACACATCCGTGATCCCCCGGCGCATCGGGGTCAGATCAAGAGGTGGAGCGTGCTGCGTGACACCACAGCGCGTAAAGCGAATATAAATGACCGCAATTACTGCCGTCGGACATAGGGGTTGTCCGGCTCCTTTCGCGAAAACAAACTTGGTGAGACACAAAAAAGACCTCCACATGGGAGGCCAACTTCCGACTCGATCATAGCCTGATTAGGCACGAACCGATGGCGGACTGCCTTCCCAACGTTGAGCTTCAGCACTGGGGACCTAATGGAGCCGATTTCCGGTTCCGCATCTGCGTTAGGCAATACCTTGATCCGATAGAGCCTGTTCAACCCTTACTCGTCTCTCGACGTTTCAGGGCAGCAGATGACGCGTTCCCCAGGAGCCTCACCTAACAGGAAGTGAGTAAATTCACTTGCTAGGTTTAAGTCTATAGCGACGGATTCCAGGATGTCAAGTAATGTTCTTGCAGGAACGGAATCGGGTTTTTTACGGAAGACGAGGTGAAGATGAGCCAGAACCTAAGCGCTTCGAGCCACCTGAGGGTCGAGGAAATCGATATCAACCTTGTTCCTGATGGTGATGCCATGATGCTGGCGATCCGCTCACTGGTTGCCCACCTTTCGCACGAAGGACTGCAACAGCTTGTGGCCAGCGCTATCCCGGAGGAGCCACTGCAGGTCAGCATCTCCAACGATGCCGCCCGTGGCCGCTGCACGATCCATCTTCAGGCGACTCGCATGGGTTTCAATGCGCGGATTCGTGTCGGGCTGGAGGTAGCAGGCCGGATGCCTGGCGGTATATTGATCAATGTTGATCCACACGGCCGTTGGTCGCCGATTGATCGTGTGATGCTTGGCATCGCCCAGCACAACCTGGACAAGCTTTCCCGGAAACAGGCCGGGTTTTCCCGACTGGAGAGCACCCGTTATCAGATCGATCTGCAGAGTGTGATTCGCGACAAACTGCTCGATAGCCACGCTCCAGTTCGGTGGGATGCTCGCCTGGAGCGTATCGACGGTTCACCAGAGGGTATTCGCGTCGAGTTCGTCTCGATGGTGACCGGTGGTGAGTAGCGACTGATTTTGCGAAGCGCGCCTGCGCGGGTCAATGCTGGGTTGCGGTACTTGTAGAGGATGTCTGGGACGAGTGGTTTGCGGCATTGTGACCCAGCCGGTCGAGCAGATACGGCGTGGCGAGCATTGCCCAGAGTCCAGCTCCGGAGAAGAGGATGGCGCGGATGATCGCCGGTCCGCCGAGATCGCGCAGGAGAGAACCGAGTAACACGAACATCACGATACCCCCGGCGCCGATCGCCACCCGGATCGTCTGATCAGACCAGCTACCAGGTGATGGTGCGAACTTGATCCAGCGCGATTCGATCACCGTCCCCACTCCGGCTCCGAGCAGGCCACCCAGAATTTCCCAGCCGAGCGGGAAGTCGCCAGTAACCGGAAGCATGATCAGCGATCCAAACAGCCCGGCGCCCATGAGCATCGCCGCTTGCTCTTGCGTCAATCGTTCGAGCACCAGTTTCACGAATCCGTAGCCGATTGTCACTGCGAGCAGGCCCAGCGCCAGTCCGACGAACATATCCGCCAGGTAGTGCACACCCAGAAACAGCCGGGAGATCATCACCAGCAGCACGATCACAACGGCCACCATCGTCCGGATCACCCCGAGAAAGACCAGCGATCCCCAGAAGCTGATTGCCAGAAACGTATGTCCACTGGGAAACGAGGGGGATGTCCCACTTTCGTAGAGGATCAGATCTGGATGGGCCGGACGCGGGACATCGGTCAGCACCTTGATCGCCGAGCCGAGCGCAGCACCGATCATCACCGTGGCCAGCGTGGCGTAGGTGACGTGCCGGCCGAGTACCCAGAACGTGGCTGCCACCATGATCAGGATCAGTCCGGAGTCACCGAGGTACGTGACAAGTCGAAACGGAAGCTCCCATGTCGATCCAAAGAACTCCTGCACCCGGACGATGTTTTCCGGGTTCCAGTACCAGCGGCTTTCATCCGGTGTCATGAAGATCGATACTCCTGAAGTTCAGTCTAGTGATAGCGACGCATCGGCAGGATATCATCGCTGGAAAGGATGCCCGTCCGGTGATGCGAGATCCAGGTAGCCAGTTAGCCGGGGCCGGCTCACGGTCCGCCAGGTCCGTTCCAGGCCCCATACGCTGGAACAGTATCGGAGCAAGAAGCAGGCCCCAGATTGCGGCCAGGAAGAACATCGTGCGTTCGATCGGAAACCGTAGCTCTATCGAAGTCAACCTTGCGTTCCTGCAGAATCAGCCCCACACCGGCGCCGCTCAGTCGTTTGTGACAACCTGCCGGCCGTGATCCAGCGACTTCGGCAAGGCAAACCGGATGTAGATGGCGGTCAGAAGCATCGAGACGCCGAGCACCACGAAGGCGAAGCGCATGTCGATGAAGGCGGCGATCAGTG
>REEK01000145.1 GCA_007695115.1 Sphaerobacteraceae bacterium | reverse complement strand
GTGCCGTCGAATAGTGGGTCGATGCCTGGAAGAAGGCTCCGAGCCTGGCATCCTGATCTCCGGCACGCTCCGCGAACTGCGAGGCGCGGGCGATATCCTCCCCATTGCCGAAGTGGTAGGCGAGTGCAGCGTCGTAGCCCGGTTCGGCCGGGTTGCCATGTTCCTCAAGCGCTTCGGCGATCGCCTGATGCAGAATCCGTCGACGAATGGCGTTGAGATCGCGGGTCAGCACCTCCCGGATCTGGTCATGGGCGAATGCGTAGGAGATCTGTGCCCGGACATCCGGACCAGCATGGTTTTCCACGATCAGGCTGCGGCTTAGTGCTTCGTCGAGCTGAGCGGCGACCTCCTCAGGCGAACTCGATTCGATACGCTGGGCAACATCGACGATCAGATCGAGCGGGAATGTTCGTCCGTAGACAGCCCCGATTGAGAGCGTCTTCTGTGCCTCTTCAGACAGCGCCATCAGGCGGCTGGTGACCACGCCGTGAATACTCTGCGGGATATCGATCTCCGCCTTGTTGGCGATCATCCACGTCTTACCCTCTCTTCGGAGGGAGCCGCTCTCATGCAGGTGAAGTACCAGTTCCTCAATAAAGAAGGGAACGCCTTCGGCTTCCTGCTGAATCGCCTGGGCCAGCGGCCTGGCGATCGTGTGTGCAGCGCTATCCAGAATCGCACCGATCAATTGCCGGGCACCGTGTTCGCCGATTCTCTTGAGCGCAATGCGTTCGACGGTACTCTCCCGGTAGGCGTCCCGGATCAGCTGTTGCAGGGCACCGCGTGGATCGATGTCGGTGTCCCGGTAGCCCAGAATGACCAGAATCGGCGTATCGCGAGGTGATCGCAGCAGGTAGCGCACCAGCTCCAGATCCGGTTCCGATGCCCACTGAGCATCGTCCATCGAAACGATTACCGGTTGTGACTCGGCGAGTGTCTGCAGCAGAACGGTGATGCGATCAATCGTTCTTCGCACATCTTCGGCACTATCGGCGTTGGTTCCAGAATCTCCTCGAGAACGAATGAAACTCGATAGCTGTGCCTGACCCAGCGCTTCGTCCCACCCGGGTGCCGAGAATTCCGATATGCGCTGGAGGGCGCTCTGCATCGCGGCGAGTGGGTGAACGATGTCCGAATAGCAGACAGCTTCAATGATGGTTGCATCGTCCTGATGGGATTTGAGGAACTCCTGAATCAGTCGTGTCTTTCCAATTCCCGGTTCGCCGCTTACAAGCACCACGGTGGCCTGCTCGTTTCGAGCATGGTCAAATGCCGCGGACAGGTGGGCTTGCTCCTGATCCCGGGCAACCATGCTCAACGCCCGGTGGGCTCGTTGTTCGAATGGTCGGCTCATCCTTGCCTCTTTCAGCTGTTCGCCACGGTGATCAGCTATCAGGATGGATAGATTCGCCGACCTTCGTCGTCTTCCAGAATGATTGCCTCAGTGGGGCATGACTCTGCCGAGAGTAGCAACGTGTCGTCATCCACCGAGTCCGGATCGATCAATACAGCTTTATCGCGCTCGTCGATCTGATACACGGTCGGTGCGCTAACGATGCAGTTCTCCGAGCCGATGCACTTTTCACGGTCGATACGTACTCGCAACGCTTCCGTCCCCTCGATGATTCATCCCTCTGGATGTGACCTGTCCTCTGGAGTTTCCTGTAGTCGCCAGACCTCTGGAAGTTCCAGTTCGATACGGTGCCAGCTATCTCCGCTGTCTTCCGACAAATATAGTGTACTCCCGTCAGCATAGTCACCGGTGTAGAACAGGGTACCCGGGCTGCCTGGATGCCTGCAAATCGGGTCTGCCGGTCGACTGGATGGAAGTCCCGAACCGACCGGCTCCCACGATGCTCCACCGTCCGTTGATCGATAGACAGGACACTGTTGACTGTCCACATAGACATACATTCGTCGCGGATCGTGCGGGTCGACCACGATGTCCCAGCACCGGTAGTGTTCGAAACCGAGCGACGTGAATGTTTGCCCGTAATCGCAGGTTGTATGTAGCCCCCATCCTCTCAGACCTGCCGCAATAGAGAAAGTGTCCGGTTTGGAGGGGTGTTGAGCGATTCCGCGTATTGCGTGCCCCTTCAGACCACGTGAGACCACTTCTGCCTCTCCGGTAGCGCTCACAGTGATTCTGAGGATGCCGTCGGCAGTCCCGGCGAGAAGCTCACACGTTTCCATCTGGTTGGCTCCAATCTGCGTGAGATTTTCGGACCCCAAGGCTGGAGACTTGACTGATTCCGAAGCGGGTTGGCCACCGTCTGGTGCCGGCCACTAGGCTGCTGAATCGAGAAGAACAACTCTCGGATGGTGCAAACCCAACCGGTATGGCCGTCACTACCTTGTCTGATACGTCTGAACGCTGAATCTGATCGTAGTCCTCATTAGCCGCGGGTACCATCAGAAGAATGTCGTAATCGAGGTCAAAAACCAGTGTAGACCGGTTCGTCTATTGCTTGACAGCAGGTTCCGGCGCTGATTAGAATTTGCCAACTTCGCGGCCGAAGTTAATCAGTGAACGCACCCGGTAGTGATGCCCAGCGAGGCCTCTAACCGGACGACTCTGGCAGGAATGTGCCGGGTCACTAGAGACTGATTCAGTCTCCTGGCGCCGGTGGCCTTGCTTCCGTCCGTGTCTGAAGCGCTGGCCAGTGCCCGGGTGGTACACCGACAAGATAGGCTGCCGAACATTACGTATCCTGAGGAGGAGTACGATGCGAGATCCCGGTCTATATCAGTTTCTGGGCAGGATGTCCGCCAGTCACCTCACCCGACGTGATCTGGTCAAGCGGGCTGCTGCTATTGGCCTGACGGTTCCCGTTCTTTCATCGCTGCTGGCAGCGTGTGAGGATGATGACACCGACGACGCGGTCGATGAGCCAGATACCGATGACGCCGACGAACCGGATGCCGAACCAGATGATGCTGATCCGGTCGATGAGCCAGACGATGACACAGATGATGCAGACGTAGAAGAAGATGACGAAGACGTCGACGAACCAGATGATGATCCGGACGATGATGACGACGACGTACCGGCAGAGACCGGCGGTTTCATCAACTGGACTGCCACCACTGGTGATAGCGGAATCGCGAACCCGATTCTCAACGGCCGCCTGGCGTGGGTTGAGTGGTGGACATTCAGTCGCCTGTTCCGTTACGACGACCAGGGCGGTATCGTCAACGATCTCGCTGAAGATTTCGAGATCAGCGAGGACGGACTTGACTGGACGTTCCACCTGCGCGAGGCACTCTGGCACGACGGTGAAGAGTTCAATGCCGATGACGTGATCTTCACCTTCGATACCGTAGTCGACGACGCAACCGATACCGGGTTCGCCTCCCGCTTGCGAATCGGTGGAGAGCCCGTCGAGTGGAGCGCCCCGGATGACCGGACGATCGAGGTCACGGCGCCGGACTCCTTCGGCCCGTTTCTCTACGCCCTGTCCGAGATTCCGATCATCCCCGAGCACGTGCTGGCGGATTCAGACGACATCAACACCGACGACTTCAACACCAACCCGGTCGGAACTGGCCCGTATCGCTGGATGGAACGCGAGCCGGATCAGTGGCTTCGGCTGGAACGATTCGATGACTACTACGCCGGTCAGCCAGCTGCCGAAGGCATTACCATCTTCTACGTAAGTGATGTCGAAGCCGCCTCTGCGTCGCTCGATTCCGGCGAAGTCGATTATATGTTCGCCCCGCCGGAGCTTCAGCCGCGCTATATGGATGACCCGGATGTTCGCGTACTGCAGTACGTCTACTTCACGCCGATTACGCTGACGTTCAACCATCGGCATCCGATTCTGCAGGAGTTCGATGTCCGGCGGGCAATCGCTCACGCGATCGACCGGGATGGCTTGCGAGATTCGGTGACAGTTGGCCTTGGTCTGGCCGCCAACAACCAGTACGCACAGACGGCGCCGGTGCTGGACGATTTCAACGACTACGACAACGTCGATTACTCCGAGACCTATCCATTCGATCCGGATGGCGCTCGCGAGATCCTCGACGAGCTCGGTTTCGAAGAAGGTGACGATGGAATTCGCGAGCGAGACGGCGAGCGGATGTCTTTCACACTTCTGACCTATGCCGGGTTCGATGAGTACCAGAACGCACAGCAGATCATTCAGTCGATGCTGGCCGAGGTCGGTATCGAGGTGCAGCTGGACGTGCTCGAGTACACCACGCTGCAGAGTATGTGGGGCGATCCGGATACCGATCCAATGGATCTGGCGATGGAAGTTCAGGAGTGGCCGCATCCATTCGAAATGGATCCGGATGTCTACGGCGAGCTGCACTCCGACAGTCACCCGCCGAACGGCGACAACCACATGTTCTTTGCCGACGATGAAGTCGATCGGCTGATCGACGAAGGACGTGCGATCGCCGAGCTGGAAGATCGTCAGCCGGTGTACCACGAACTCGATCAGCGACGCCTGGAGACGCTGCCGTGTCTGCCACTGTACTGTGCGGTGGATGCCCGGTTGCTGCATCGCCGGGTCGAGGAACGACCGTCTGACTTCCCGATGGAAGATACGCCGAGTATGCGCTGGTGGGAACGAACGTTCATCGAAAATCTGTACAAGCCGGAGTAGCCTGCCCGGTTTGAGAGAAATGCACGAACGGTAATGATGGCAGAGGTGCAGCAATGACGGCATTTATCATCCGCAGGCTACTCTGGATGGTTCCGATTCTTCTCGGAGTGTCCGTCATCTGCTTTGCGTTGCTCAAACAGGCTCCGGGCGATCCGGTCGCCATTCTGGTGGCCGACGCCCGGCAGGCCGGGCAACAGATATCGGTTGAAGACCGGGCCAGACTGCGCGAGCAGTATGGGCTCGATCGGCCGGTATACCTGCAATACACCGACTGGCTGGGGCAGGTGCTCCAGGGCAATTTCGGCGTTTCAACCCGGACGAACGCTCCGGTCCACGAGCTCATCATGTCCCGCTTGCCGAACACGTTGCGGCTGATGGGTGCGGCGTTGATTCTCACCTTTGCCATCGCGCTTCCGCTCGGGATTCTCTCTGCGTACAAGCAATACTCTCGACTCGACTACTTCCTGACGTCGTTCAACTTCATCGGCATATCGATCCCGCAGTTCTGGCTGGCGTTGATGCTCCTGTATCTGTTCGGGGCAACGCTTGGCTGGTTCCCAACCCGGGGGATGGGCAGTCCATACGCTGAACCAGGTCTCTGGAACAGCATCGTCGATGTGTTTCGCTACTACACCCTGCCAGTCATCTCTGTGACCCTGGTCAGCCTTGCCGGATACATGCGCTACCAGCGTGCGGCGATGCTGGAAGTGATCCGGCAGGACTACATGCGCACCGCCCGGGCGAAGGGACTGTCAGAGGCGGTGGTGATTCTCAAGCATGGCTGGCGGAACGCGCTGATCCCGATCCTGACACTGCTCGGATACATTCTGGTGCTCCTGATTGAAGGATCGATTGTGGTCGAGGTCATCTACTCATGGCCCGGGATGGGCGATCTGGCGGTTACCTCGCTCAGTCAGCGGGATTACCCGGTGGTGATGGCGATCGTGATGCTGTCGGCGGTCGGTATTCTCGTCGGAACCTTGATCTCGGACATTCTCTACGCTGTCGTCGATCCGCGGGTTCGGTACGACTGATCGAGCGACCGGCTGTGAGAACAGCCAGGAGCATACTCAGCCAGAGTTGGAGGCACGGTGTCAGCAGGGACAGGACTGGCGAATCAGGCGGAATTGAGCGCATCGGCCGCCGAGGCGCCACGGAGCCCTGCCGCGGTTACTCTCCGGCGCTTCCGGAAGCACAAGCTTGCGGTAATCAGCGCGGTGTTTCTGATTCTCCTGTTTCTCGTGGCGATCTTCGCTCCGATCGTTGCTCCCCACGATCCAAACCAGCAGGATCTGCAGCTGGCTCAGTTCGGACAGCCAGCTTCGCCACAGCTGAACCACCCGATGGGAAGCGATCAGCTGGGGCGGGACACGCTTTCCAGATTGATCCATGGCTCACGAGTCTCGTTGCTCGTCGGATTCATTGCTACCGGGGTCGCGATCGTCATCGGCACGATCCTCGGCGCAATTGCCGGGTATACCGGTCGCTGGACGGACATGATCATCATGCGTCTGGCCGACATGATGCTCGCCTTTCCGCCGCTCCTGTTTCTTATGGCGGTGCTGGTGGCAGTCCCGCGAACAGCGCTGAACATCGCGATCGTGATCGGGATCATCGGCTGGATGAACGTCGCCCGTCTGGTACGCGCCGAATTTCTGGTGCTGCGTACCCGTGAGTACACCGAAGCGGCCCGGGCAATCGGCGTTTCGCCAACCTCGATCATGTTCCGGGAGCTGCTACCCAACGCCATGGGACCGGTGATCGTCGCCGCCACGCTCGGCATCCCGACGGCGATTCTCGCCGAGTCGACGCTTTCATTCCTCGGCTTCGGGATTCAGCCACCGCTGGCATCCTGGGGCAACATGCTGGAACCGGCCTGGTCGCAGATGCGCGATCACAACGCCTGGTGGATGGGACTGTTCCCCGGGCTGGCGATTGCGCTGACCGTGCTCGCCTTCAACTTTGTCGGTGACGGAATCCGCGACGCGCTCGACCCACGCTCACGGCTCGATTGATCAGGTATCAACGGAGGATTCGTGACCGATACTGTTCAGAAGAAACCACAGACGGAACACGATCCTCAGGACGTGCTGCTCCGGGTGCGGGATCTCAAGACGCACTTCTTCAGTGAGGGTACCGTCGTTCGCGCCGTTGATGGGATCAGCTACGACGTTCGCCGTGGTGAGGTTCTTGGCGTTGTCGGGGAGTCTGGCAGCGGAAAGAGCGTGAGCGGACTTTCGCTGATGCGCCTGATCGACAGCCCTCCGGGGAAAATCATCGACGGCAGCATCGAGTTCGATGGGCAGGACGTTCTCCAGCTTACCGATTGGGAGATGCGTCGTGTTCGTGGCAACAAGATCTCTATGATCTTTCAGGAGCCGCTGACATCTCTGAACCCGGTCTACACGATCGGCAATCAGATGGCAGAGCCACTCACCTTGCACCAGGGCATGAGCACGAATCAGGCGTGGGAACGTGCCGAAGAGATGCTTCGTCTGGTCGGGGTCCCATCTCCGGGAGAGCGCCTCAAAGATTACCCGCATCAGCTCTCGGGAGGAATGCGGCAGCGAGTGATGATCGGGATGGCGCTCTCCTGCAATCCGCAGTTGCTGATTGCTGATGAGCCAACCACCGCGCTCGATGTCTCGATCCAGGCGCAGATTCTGGAGCTGATGCGCGAACTTCAGCGCGATCTCGGGACATCGATGATCTTCATTACCCACGATCTCGGAGTCGTCTCGGAGATGTGCGACCGGGTTAACGTGATGTACGGCGGGCGGATCGTCGAGCAGGCTGATGTTGGTCGCCTGTTTGATCGGCCGTCTCATCCCTACACGTGGGGGCTGCTCGACTGTCTTCCCCGGTTCGAGGATGCACTTGGATCACGGCTGACACCGATCGTCGGGCAGCCGCCGAACCTGGCTCGTCTGCCAGTCGGGTGTAAATTCGCGCCCCGATGTCCCTATGCCTGGGAAAAGTGCGTTGCCGAAGAGCCGCCGCTATTCGATCTGGGCGACGGACAGCTCAGTCGATGCTGGCTGCACGATACCGATCAGGCGGGGAACGGTGCCCGAGTCATCCACGAACGCAAGATCACCGAGACGGTGGAACGTGATGCCGAACCGTTGCTGCAGGTCCGGGGTCTGAAGACCTATTTCCCGATCCGCAAGGGCCTGCTCCAGCGCAAGATCGGTGATGTGCAGGCAGTGGATGGGATCGATTTCGATGTGTTGCGTGGCGAAACAGTCGGTCTCGTCGGTGAATCGGGATGCGGCAAGAGTACGGCTGGACGATCGATTATCCGGTTGATTGATTCGACAGCTGGTTCGATCATCTACGACGGTACGGACATCACCGAGTTATCCGAGCGCCAGCTCCGGCCGTTCCGCCGGAAGATGCAGATCGTATTTCAGGATCCGTTCTCGTCGCTGAATCCGCGACGGACCGTCGGGGCAATCGTCGGGCAGCCGTTGTTGATCCACGGTCTGGCAAATCGGAGCACCGTCGGCGGCAAGGTCAATGACATTCTCGAGCGGGTGGGGCTCAACAAGGCCCACGCCAACCGCTATCCGCACGAGTTCTCCGGCGGTCAGCGACAGCGCATCGGCATTGCCCGGGCGATTGCCGCCGAGCCAGATTTCATCGTTGCTGATGAGCCAGTCAGCGCGCTCGATGTCTCGATTCAGGCGCAGATCATCAATCTGATGGAGGATCTGCAGGCTGAGCTCGGGCTCAGCTACATCTTCATTGCCCACGACTTAAGCGTGGTGCGGGCGGTGAGTGATCGAATCGCCGTGATGTACCTGGGAAGAATCGTGGAGCTGGCCGAGAACAGTGCGTTCTACGACAGCCCGCTACATCCGTACACGCAGTCTCTGATCTCGGCAGTGCCAATCATCGACCCGACACTGCGCAAGCAGCGCATTGTCCTCCAGGGAGATGTTCCAAGCCCGATCAATCCGCCGTCCGGGTGCCGGTTCCATACCCGATGCCCATACCG
This sequence comes from Sphaerobacteraceae bacterium, assembly GCA_007695115.1. Lineage (GTDB taxonomy): Bacteria > Chloroflexota > Chloroflexia > Thermomicrobiales > Thermomicrobiaceae > SLMJ01. The sequence goes on along the minus strand of REEK01000145.1, from coordinate 10,753 downwards.
GTTCGAGCCGTGTGACAAGGTCGATCCCCGGATGCTCACCACGCCCGAGGGTCACCAGGTTGCCTGCCATCTGTACGATGCAGAGTATTCGTCCGATTCCAGTTATCCGAAGTTGCAGCCACTCAAGCTGGTTGAGGCCTAGATCCAGAAAATGCTGCTGAGCAGACTGACGCCTGCCACCAGCTGGATGATCGCCACCACCCGTTCCAGGCGCTGGGTCGATCCAAGTAGCGCATCGTAGCCACGCAATCGCCACCATCCATCGAGAATGGCGACCAGACCGGCCAGGATCAGCAACCCGGACTGAATTAGCGAGGCGAGCGCTTCGCTTCCAGCTTCGGCCATGAACTGGACTAGCACCAGCCCGATACCGAAGGTGATCATCAGCAGGATCCAGTTTCGGAACGATCGGTTCCACCAGTGCTCATCACCCTTGCCCCAGTGCGTCACCGGCTGATCGCGGGCCTCACGGATGGCGCCCACGGCGATGATGCCGAAGACGAAGCCCGCCGCGTGGGCCAGAAAGGCGACGTTCCCGGTGTCGGCGATCGCCAGTACCGACACGACCGACTGAACTACCTGGATCAGAAACCAGAACCCGATGAGGATGATCGCGGCAACCCGGCCCGCGGTGATGAATGGCCCCACGAAGAGCAGGCTCCGCACCATCGCCCGGGGAAAGAGCAGAACATAGCCACCCAGTACCGCGGCGATCGCCCCGCTGGCCCCAACCAGTGGAGCGTCCATGTCCGGAAATGCCAGCGCGTAGGCAATCGACGCCACGACGCCACCAACCAGATAGAAGACGAAGTAGGTGCGGCGGCCGAGCTGATCTTCGACATTTGGCCCGAAGATTCCGAGAAAGATCATGTTGGAGACGATGTGGAGCACGCCACCGTGCAGAAACACGGCGGTGACCGCGGTATAGAGCCGTTCACCAGCCCAGAAATCAGCCGGATAGAATCCCCAGCGTTCGATGAATCCATCGATCTCGCCAGTGGTGGCGAGCATCACCTGGTAGCCGAAGACAGCCAGATTGATGATGAGAAACAGAATCGTGAACCAGGGGAATCGTGTTGCGCCAGGCCTTGGGTCATCGCGATAGGGCAGCATCGGCAGGTCCTCTCCACGTCCAGTAAGGCCCTACTGCATGACCCCGGCCAGCGATTTCGGGGGCGCCGCCCGGCGCCCCCGGAAAAGTAGCAATCTAGACGGAAGACAGCCCGTCACCGATAGTGTCCAGTACCTGTTCGAGCTCGGACTCGTTGATTGTCAGCGGTGGCTGAATGCGCAAGACGTTGGCGTTCTGTCCACCAACGCCCAGCAGGACGCCCTTCTCCCGACAGTGGGTCCGGATGGCGCCGGCCTGTTTGGCTGCCGGAGTTCGATCTCCGCGATCAGTCACGAGCTCGATACCGATCATCAACCCCTTGCCCCGTACGTCGCCGATCATCTCGTGTTCGCTCATCATTTCCTGCAGCTGAGCCATGATCTGATCGCCCTTGCTGGCGGCCTGTCCGGGAAGGTCCTCGTCCCGCATGACTTCAAGGTTGGCTAGCGCTGCAGCGCAGGAGACCGGGTTGCCACCAAATGTCGAGAGGTGTTCTCCCGGCTGGAAGCAGTCGGAGATCTCTTCACGGGCGATCGTCGCCGAGATCGGGAACCCGTCCGCGATGCCCTTGGCCATCACCATGATGTCTGGTTCTACGCCATAGTGATCGATTCCGAAGAGCTTCCCGGTACGCCCGAACCCGCTCTGGACTTCATCGGCAATGAAGAGAATCCCACGCTCGTCAAGAATCTCCTTGACGTACTTGAAGTAGTTCTCCGGTGGGACGATGATTCCGCCTTCTCCCATCACCGGCTCGGCGATAAATGCCGCGACGTCGTTGGATGTGTGGAAGTCGATGGCCCATCGCACCATCTCGGCTGCTCGCTGAGCGACCTCTTCCGGATCGTCGGTTCCGAACGGATTTCGGTACACGTATGGCGCCGGGGCGAACGCGATGCCCGGCAGGTATGGGCCACCACGCTTCTTGCGCTGGTAGTTTCCGGTAATCGAGAGCGTCGCGTTGGTCCGCCCGTGGAACGAGTGCGTCAGCGAGATGAACTCGGTGCGACCGGTGAACGTCTTGGCGAGTCTGAGCGCGGTCTCTATACCTTCCGCGCCACTGTTGCCGAAGAACGTCTTCTGGAGCCTTCCCGGCGTAATCGCGGCCAGTTGCTCGGCGAGATCAGCAACCTGGGGAACGTGATAAATGTAGCTCCCCGCGTGGACGAATTTATCGAGCTGGTCTTTCGCCGCCTGAATGACTTTCGGGTGTCGATGCCCGGCGTTGCTGACGGCGATCCCGGCGAAACAGTCGATATACGACTTGCCGTCGGTGTCGGTGACCGTTGCACCCTGGGCGCTATCGAAGACAACCGGCTCGATCGACGGGACGAAGCTGGTCGTGACGTACTTCTGGTATTTCTCGATTGTATTCATTGTGCTGAACCCTTTCTCTTCCGAATGCGTGGCACGCAGGAACACGTTACCGCGAACCGTGGCGCGCGGCAACGCTCAGTCGGGCGGATGTCTCGCGCCCTGTCTATCCGACCACGTCCCGAAGCACCCGCAGGTAGTTCAGTCCCAGAAGCTTGCGGATCTCGTCTTCGGTGAACCCGGCTTCTGCCAGCTTGACGGTGATGTTCGGCCAGTCACTGAATTTCGAAAAGCCCTCGATGTCGTACTCCGGGCCGAGTCGATGCTCCTCGTGGCGGAACCCGACCCAGTCGAAATCATCGCCGTAGCTCTGCGGCATCGACGCCGGGTACTCCACCAGCGAGCTGGTACTTGGACCCGGACCGGCTTTGTCGGTTCCGATTCCGACGTGATCGATCCCGCAGACGTCCACCAGATGTTCGATCTGTCGGACCACATCGTCCAGCGTCGCTCCCGGTGAGTCCCGGATGAATCCGGGAAGCGTGACCACGCCAAAGTAACCACCCTGCTCGGCAACGGCCCGGGCGAGCTCGTCTGTCTTCCCGCGATCGTGAAAGGCAACGCCTTTGGCCGTTGAATGCGAGACGATCACCGGCGCGCTGGAGACGTCCATTGCATCCCAGCCGACCTGCTCCGAGCAATGACTGACATCGACCAGAATGTCCAGATCGTTCAATTGTTCGACCATCGCCTTGCCGAAGAGCGAGAGACCGCCTTTGGTGGCGTCGGTGCAGCCGTCCCCGGCCAGATTGTTCAGGTTGTAGGTGAGCTGGACCATGCGCAGCCCAAGGTTGTGGAACGTTGCGATCCTGTTCAGATCGTCGCCGATCGGCAATGTATTCTGGAAATCAATCAGAACCCCGAACTTGCCTTGCTGATGAGCAGTTTCCACATCGTCTGCGCTCCGGATGAGCATCATGCTCTCCTGGCAAGCTGCGACGATGCCGTGGGCGTTGGCGATCTTCCGGATAGCGGAATCGTAGGCCTGACTCGGTTTGTGACTGCCGGAGTACGTGCCGCAGGCAACGGTCACCCCGCTCTCACGCCACATATCGAGGTACATCTGCTTTGCGATCTCCGAGGTCTGGACATCGCGCACCAGCGCGGCCTCGACTGCCGGGCCAGCTTCTGCCCGGCTACGGCCGCGTTCGGCCATCGTTGCCACGGTTTCCTGCATGAGTGGTGTGAAGACGATTCCGGATGTGATCGGGGGTTGCTGTGTGTCGATGACAAGTGCGTTATGATGCAGTTGCTGAGCTTCCTCAGGAGTCAACGAAGGGGTACGACCTGCAGGCATCGTGCGTCTTCCTCTCGTGTTGAATGGAGACTCTCGGACCGGAGCAGTGTAGCAGCGAGCATTCCGGCAGGCAACGCGAGATGACGGACTTTTTCGGTGGCCTAATTCTTGGTAGGGTAAGCAGTGTTGTCGCGTTGGTTTCAACTGATTGAAAACGGATGAAACGAAACCAGGATCCCGAACCAGAATCGACCCGGATGCCCGGTGGCGCCGAAACCGAGGAAGAATCCAGCGAAGAATCGTTCACCATGTGGCAATCGATGCGCGATTACCCGGCGTTCCGATTGCTCTTCGGCAGTACCCTCGCCACAAACTCCGGCTTCTGGATGTGGAACGTCGCCATCGGCTGGCTGGCACTTATCCTCACCGATTCACCACTCTTCGTTGGCCTGGTCGGCTTTACGGCGGGAATCCCGACGCTGTTGTTCGGCCCATTCGGCGGCGTACTGATCGACAAGTTCCCGCGGAAGACGATTCTCCTCTCGGCCCAGACAGTTATCTCGGTGACGGCCGTGTCGGTGTCCATTCTGTTGTTCTTCGGTTTGCTTCAACCGTGGATGTTGCTGGTCGGCGCGTTCTTCAACGGCATGTCGATGTCGCTCGTCTTCCCGACTCGCAGCGCGATGGTTGCCAACATCATCCCCCGGGAACGGCTGGCCAACGCGATCGCGATCAATTCGGCCGGACTGAACGCCACGCGCATCATCGGGCCAGCGATGGCGGGGCCTTCGATTGCCATCTTCGGTGTCGAAGGCACCTTCGCGATCTGTGCCGGTTTGCAAATCAGTTCGTTCCTGTTCAGCTTGCGTCTGCCGTGGAGTCCGGCGTCGGACACCGGACGCGGTTCGGGCGTGTTCAAGTCGATCAGCCTCGGCTTTCAGACCGTCTGGTATTCGGAGAAATTGCTGGGACTGTTCGCGCTGGCGGCGATTCCCACACTCTGCCTCATGCCACATGTCCATCTGATGCCGGTCTTCGCCCGCGATGAGCTGATGATCGGCTCCACCGGCCTCGGGATCCTTATGGCGATAGGTGGCGTCGGCGCGGTGCTCGGCTCGCTGTTCGTTGCCTCGGCCAAAACGTTGCCCACCCGCCCAGTGGTGTTGGTGATCGGGAGCTCGACGTTTGCCACGGTGCTGATTCTCTTCTCGGTGACGCCGTATCCGATCCTGGCCGGGTTCTTTCTACTCATCGGTGGCTTCGCCAGCGCCGTTTTCCTCGCCGTGAACAATACACTGGTCCAGCTGCAGGTTGATGATCAGGTACGCGGGCGAGTTCTTGGCATCTACGGGCTTACCTGGGGACTCATGCCGGTGGGCACACTCCCCGCCGGAGCAATTGCCGATGCCTATGGAGCCCCGACCGCGATGATCACTCTGGCGGCCACCGCACTGGTGTTGATCACGCTGGTGGCGATACGGTTCCCATCGCTTCGCAGATCGATTCTTCCCGAGTCCGGTGGTGAGCCGCAACAGGTTCAGACGGCATCGCGAACCGCGAGTTGAGTCACGATTTCCGGAAACGTGCAACCGTAGCGGATCTCGTCCATTAATAGAGTGACGACTCGCGGTATTCACTGGATCCGTCAGATTGACGCCAGATGAGCCAGACCCCGGAATCCGAACAACCTGAGGAGCCTTCGCGGTTCGATGTCGGCCAGCATGCCGTCAGCGAAATGTCTCTGTGGCACTCGTTGCGAGAGTACCCGGCTTTTCGCACCCTTTTTGGAACCACACTGGCAACCAACTCCGGCTTCTGGATGTGGATCATCGCCAGTGGCTGGCTTGCGCTTCTGCTGACCGATTCGCCATTCTTCGTCGGGCTTGTCGGATTCGTCGGCGGCATCCCTACCCTGATCTTCGGGATCTTCGTCGGGGCGATCATCGACCGGTTCTCACGTCGAAACGTCCTGCTGGTAGCGCAGGCGGTGGTGTCGGTGATCGTCGTCACCATGGCGGTCTTTCTCTTTCTCGATATTCTTCAGCCGTGGCAACTGCTGGTTGGTGCGTTTATTAACGGCACCTGTATGTCGGTCATCTTTCCGACTCGGAACGCGATGGTGGCCAACCTCGTCCCGGGGCATCACCTTGCCAATGCGGTAGCGCTCAACGCGGCCGGGCAGAACGCGACTCGTGTGGTTGGACCGGCAATGGCTGGTCCGATGATTGCCTTGATCGGAGTCGGGGGCACATTCGCGATCTGCGCCGCACTCCAGGTGATTGCCTTCGTGGTGACATCTCGATTACCGGCTCAGGTTGCCGCTGATGGCGCCAGCGGAGGCAGCATCCTGAGCAGTGTCGGCGTCGGCCTGAGTACGGTCTGGCGGAGCGAATACCTGCTCGGCATGATCATCCTGGCTGGTGTTCCGACGATGTTCCTGATGCCCTACATCAACCTTATGCCGGTCTTCGCCCGCGATGTGCTGGGTCTCGGATCGACGGGACTCGGAATCCTGATGGCGGCCAATGGGTTCGGCGCGGTTCTTGGTTCGCTCTACGTGGCCGCGAGTCGACGACTGACCGAGAACCCGAGCGTGCTGATTGGTACTGGCCTTGGCTTCGCCGTGGTGCTGATCCTGTTTGCGCTGACGCCGATCACGTTCGTTGGCATCTTGCTGATTCTGGTCGCCGGGTTCATCAGCGCGGTCTTCCTGGCGGTCAACAACACCCTGATTCAGCTCCACGTCGATGACGCAGTCCGGGGACGGGTACTTGGAATCTATGTTCTGACCTGGGGCCTGCTCCCGGTGGGTACCCTTCCGGCCGGTGCGATTGCCGACGCAGCTGGTGCGCCAATTGCGTTGATCGTTATGTCGATCGTGGCGATGGCGGTAATGATTTTCGTAGCGATCCGTTTTCCCGCTGTACGGCGGGCTGCTCCTACTCGAGGACAGGCAGTGGCTACTCCGATTGTCGAGCGCGCTCGCTGATCTGATACACAACACCGGTCGCCGATGTACCCGTGCGACTGTGGGAATTCCTACTGCCACCGTCGGCATTATGCGGTACATTTGTTCGGTGCCGGTTTCAGGCCCGCACAGGATGAACTCGACGTTGACCAGGAAAATGAAACTCAATGCACTTCGACCGTAGACTGTTTGAAATGACCGGGTGGGAACCCGGTGTTCGACCACGACTGGCTGTCTCGACGCTGCTGGGCGTCCTGGGTGTCGCAGCGTCGATCGGGCGGCTGATCCTCACCGCCATCGCGCTCTATTCCGTGTTTCAGGGTGAGCCGTTCTCCAGCATCATCTGGTACTTCCCGGCAATCGCCGGTCTGATTCTCGTGCGATCACTCCTCGAGTACCTGCGTGACGAGATCGCCGATACCAGCGCAGCGAAGATGAAGGTGCTGATTCGACAGCGTGTCTACGATCACGTTCTGACGCTTGGCGCCGGGCATTTCGACCAGCGACGCACCGGAGACGCGGTCAACGCACTGGTCGAGGGTGTCGAGAGACTCGAGGTCTTCTTCGGGCGTTATCTGCCGGTGTTCATTACCGCGGCGGTGACCCCGTTCCTGCTGTTCGGGGCGATGGTCTTCTTCGACTTCCGCACCGCGATGATCTTCATGACGTTTGCATTGATCGCCCTGCTCGCTCCATACATTCTGCAGAGCCTCAACGAGCGGATGAGTCGCGAACGGCACAAAGCGTATAGCGCATTGAACGCTGATTTCCTCGACTCGATGCAGGGTCTACCGACGCTCAAGATCTTCGGACAGAGCGGCGAACGCGGCAAGCATCTGGCCCATCAGGCCCGGGAGGTGACCCGCCGGACGATGCACGTACTGGCGGTGAATATCGGCATCACCGGCATCATCATGTTCTGTATCACGGCCGCCTCGGCGATCGCGCTCAGCTGGGGTGCGGTGCGTGTTTCCAACGACGAGCTCTACTTCCGGACCCTCCTGATCGTGCTCATGCTCGGGGTCGAAGTCTTCCGGCCACTGCAACAGCTCTCCCGTATCTACCACGAGGGCATGATGGGGCAATCCGCGGCGCATTCCGTCTATGACCTGCTCGACACTGATCCGGCGATTACCAGCCCCGAGAATCCGGTCTATCCTGCATCGATCAGTCCCGAGGTGCGGTTCGAGAACGTCGACTTCTCCTACGGCGCCGATCGCGATCTGGCGCTGCGGGGTTGTTCGTTCCATCTCCGACCGGGGGAAACGCTCGGGGTGGTCGGACCGTCTGGAGCCGGGAAGTCGACGCTCGTTTCGCTGTTGATGCGTTTCTCCGATCCGAACCGCGGCCGTATTCTCATCGGTGGCTACGACCTCCGTGATCTCCCGCTGGAGACGATCCGGCAGCAGATATCGCTGGTGGCGCAGGACGCTTATCTGTTCGATGGAACGGTGGCCGACAATCTCCGGCTGGGGCGCCCGGACGCTTCGAAAGACGAGATGGAACGCGCGGCGAAGCTGGCAAATGCGCATGACTTCATCATGGCGATGCCGCACGGCTACGAAACCGTAGTTGGCGAGCGGGGAACCCGTCTGTCCGGTGGGCAGCGCCAGCGGATCGCCATCGCCCGGGCACTGCTAAAGGATGCTCCGATCCTCATCCTCGATGAAGCGCTCTCCAGCGTTGATGCCGAGAACGAGGCGACGATCCAGCAGGCGCTCGAACGCTTGCAGGAGGGTCGAACGACGCTGACGATTGCTCATCGACTGTCGAGCGTTATCAATGCCGACCGAATTCTGGTACTGCAGCAGGGCGAGATCGTCGAAGAGGGTACTCATCCACAGTTGTTGCGGAAAAATGGTGTCTACGCCGAACTGATCGCCACCCAGCGTGAGGCTGAGACCGAGGACGTGGTGGAAGGCCAGATACTGGACCAGCGGCGAGATCCGGACGAGGTGGACACCGCTGCGAAGACTGGCGGCGAGACGGCGCAATCGAGCCCGGAGCCAGCGATTCAGCCAGCCAATATCCCGGTCCCGACGCTGTTCTGGCGATTACTCAAGATGGTGCGCCCGTGGCCCGGAGAGTTCGTGGCGGTGATCGTCTCCGGTCTGCTGCACGCCATCACGGTGGTTGCCGTCGGCGTTGTCGGTGCGCTGCTGATTGGCCGGGTGGTGACCGGTGGTGAAATCGGCGGTCTGATCTGGGTGCTTCTAGCGCTGGCACCGATCACCGCGCTCTTCGCCTGGCTCGATATCTGGCTGGCGCATGACCTGGCGTATCGACTCCTCGCCGAGTTGAGAATCCGGCTCTACAACCTGCTCGATCGTCTGTCACCGGCCTACATGTTCCGGCGACGATCGGGCGATCTGCTCGGCACAGCCACGCAGGATGTCGAACTCATCGAGCTGTTCTACGCCCATACGATCGTCCCGGCGATGCTCTCGATTCTGGTGCCGACCGGGGTGCTGATCGGTATGGCCTGGATCCACCCGGGACTGGCACTGATTCTCTTGCCGTTCCTGCTGGCCGTGGCACTGACACCGGCGATGGCTCGTCGCAAGCTCGACCACCTCGGAGAAGAGTTGCGAGAGCAGACCGCGGTGGTGAACTCGCATTCGGTGGATAGCGTGCAGGGACTCCGGACGATCGTCGCCTTCGACTACGGTGATGAGCGACAGGAAGAGATCCGGAAACTCGGCAACAATCTGGCAACCACCAAGCACCACTTCCTGCGACAGCAATCGATCCAGATGTCGTCGGTGGAGGGTCTCACCGCGCTCGGTTCACTGGCAGTTCTGGCGCTGGGTGCCTGGTTCGTCAGTAATGGCGTGCTGGAGCGGACGATGCTGCCACTGGCAACCCTGCTAGCACTTTCGGCGTTCGGGCCAGTTGCGAGCATAGCGATTGTCGTCAAAGAGCTCTCGGAGACGGTGGCGGCGGCCCGCCGCTACTTCGCGATCGAGGATGAGCCGGTTCCCGTGGACGACGGTCCCGGCGTTCTGGCGCAGGGCGAGAGCCTGCCGTCCCATGCGATTGCCTTCGAGAACGTGACATTCCGGTATGGACCGGCTGAATCGCCAGCCTTGAAGGACATCGACTTCCGGGTCGATACCGGTCAGACGGTGGCACTGGTTGGCAGCTCCGGAGCTGGAAAGTCGACGATCGCCCACCTGCTACTCCGTTACTGGGATCCACAGGAGGGTCGGATCACCATCGGCGACCGGGACATCCGCGATTTCAAACTGGATGAGCTACGCCGTCAGATCAGTCTGGTGGCTCAGGATACCTACCTGTTCCGGGGCACGCTGTTCGAGAACCTGAGAATCGGTCAGCCGGAAGCGACCGATGAAGAGGTCTACGCCGCTGCCCGGCAGGCTAACGTCCACGAGTTTGCGGTGGATCTGCCCGATGGGTACGAGACACAGGTTGGCGAGCGAGGGATGCAGCTCTCCGGCGGGCAGCGACAGCGCATGGCGATCGCCCGGGCGCTGCTCGAAGATGCCCCGATCCTGATTCTGGATGAAGCGACATCGCACCTCGATGCGGTCAACGAGCTGGAAGTGCGCAACGCGCTGGAGACACTGCGGGAAGGCCGCACCACAGTGGTGATTGCCCATCGGTTATCGACGATTCGCAGCGCCGACCGGATTCTCGTGCTGGATCAGGGGCATGTGGTCGAGTCCGGTACCCACCAGGAACTCCTGGCCCTGGATGGTTTCTACTCGCGGCTCATCTCCGCCCAGATCCGTGGCTGGTCCATGCGAGACAGCCACGCTTACGCGCCCGGGGATGATGACTAGCGAACTGGACCTAGGCTTCGTGTCATCCCGAGCGGAGCCGAGGGATCTGAGATGTTTCGCAGCGATCCGCCTTCGGTCAAGCGAATTCGCGGCGGAAGTCAGGGATTTCTCGACAAGCTCGAAATGACACGCTGTTATGGCCCGCCGCCTGACGTTATCGCCCGATCGCCTTGCGCAGTTCACCAAGCGCGTTACTCAGGCAGAGCTCGGCTGGCCCTGGCTCTTCGCCTTCGATCGGCCGCATTGCCCGGAGATGTCCG
>REEK01000158.1 GCA_007695115.1 Sphaerobacteraceae bacterium | reverse complement strand
CGGGATTTGCTGCGTTACTCCAGCGACTCGATGAACGCGACCAGTCCGGCAATCTCATCCTCGCTGAGGTTGTCGAAGGCTGGCATGACATCCGGATAGCCTTCCCGGGTGGTTTCCCGCGGATCGGTGATCGCCATGACCAGGTAATCACCATCGGCGATGTGCGTTTCACCGTCCTCCATCGTGACCTCGCTGCCGAACAGTCCGGCCAGTGTCGGGCCGACCCCATCCGAGCCGTCGATGGAATGACACCCGGTGCATTGCTGGGAATAGATCGACTCCCCGAGCTCGACCGGATCGCCGGTCATCGCCACACTGTTGTCATCGGAAACCTCGCGTGGACTGCTATCTCCAAGCGGAATGGTACCGCCATAGCCAATCGCCAGGACGGCAAGAAAGACCAGCAAGAGCGCTCCGACCGTTGTTTTCGACATTGTTCCTCCTCCGTCACCAGACCCGAACCCCTGGCGACGTGAACTCCGCCGGGAGGTACAAAAGGAATACCGGGATATACGCGATCAGAATCAGGATAATCGCGATCAGCGTCCAGAGGCCAATCCGATCGAAGATCTTCCACGATTTTCGATGGTCATGGATCGGTGGTGCTGGCATTAGCGGTTGCAGCGCGGCCTTCTCCTCGGCGGTTTCTGCTCGCTTGTTCAGGAGCGTCCCGATCATCACGACGAAGAACAGCAATCCGCTGACTGTCATCACGATGCCGCCGATCGCCGTCAGCCAGTTGGCGACTTCCCAGCCAGGCAGGCTGTAGGAAGCCTCACCGAGCATCGTGCGACGCGGCTGGGCATCGAGCCCGCCAGACATCTGACCGCGGGAGAAGATCAGTACCCCGATTGCCCACATCCACGCCTGCCAGAGCGCCAGTTTGGTGGCGAAGAGCGGTCTCTGGGTGAGATATGGGACGAACCAGTAGCAGATTCCAAGCACCGAGAGCGCGACCGCGGTTCCCACTGTCAGGTGGAAGTGGCCCGGAATGAACGCGGTGTTGTGAACCACGAGGTTGACGGACATGCTGGCATTGACCAGTCCAGTCACGCCACCAAGGGTGAAGACGAGCATCGCCAGAAGCTGGGCTACCACGGCGGGATTGTTCCACGGCAAGGCCATGATCCAGCCAAACAGACCACGTCCGCCCGCTTTACGTCCGCCATGCTCCAGTGCGGCCATGATCGAGAACGCGGTGATCAGGCTCGGGTAGAAGATGACGAATGTCAGGAGCAGGTGGAACCCCTTCATCCCCTCGTGGATGCCGGGATCCGTGTACTGGTGATGCAGACCGGTTGGAATAGAGAACAAGAGAAACAGAATGAAGGCAAACCGGGTCAGCCCATCACTGTAGAGGCGCCCTCCCACCTGTTTCGGGATGAACATGTACCAGGAGATGTAGACCGGCAACAGCCAGAAGTAGACGATCGCGTGACCACTCAGCCAGAAGAGAGTCCGGCCCAGTTGTGGGTCGGTGTGATCCCAGAGACCAAGCGACCATGGCAGCAATATCCCGACTACGAGAATGGCCACCCCGAGCGACGCCAGTCCCCACATGATGTAGGTCGTGAGCGAGGTGAATCCCATGAGTGGAATTGCCGCGGTGGGATTCTCTTTTCGCCAGGCCCGGTAGGTCAGAACGATGTTCGCCAGGACCAGCCATGTCGAGACGACCAGCAATGCCGCCGCGAGATAGAACAATGAGTGCGCCTGCATCGGTGCGTAGAACGTGAAGAGGACCGTGGCCTCGTTCATCGTCATGATGATGGCGCCGAGAATCGTCCCGGTCAGCAGTACCCAGAAGGCTCCCTGAGCCAGCATGGTGCTATAGAGCGGGCGATCGAACCCCCGGATCGTGGTCCAGGATACGAAGGCGTTGGCGAAGCCGAAGGTAAAGACGAAGGCCAGGAGAACGCCGTGAAACGTCAGGCCCTGATAGTAGTTCTCGAACGGCCCGAACGGTGGCAGGGTGATGTTCACACGCTCGATCGCCTGAAAGAGCCCGATGAACCCGCCAAGGCCAAGCGCAAACAGCGAGATGGCGATCTGGCCCGTAACTGGCCACATCTGCCCATGCGTTTCGACGCCGACTTCTTCGTGTGGTGTTACCTGTTCGGCAGTAGTTGCGACCGTACTCATTCCACGACCACCCGTCCTGACATGAGATGATGTCCCGTTCCGCAGTATTCATGGCAGACGAAGAGGTGTTCGCCCGGCTCATCGAAGGTGTGGGTTACTGTTGCGATCTGGCCCGGGATGATCATCACGTTGACCGCGGTCTTCTCGATAAGAACGCCGTGGACCACGTCTGGTGACGTCATCCGGAAGGTCACTTCAGATCCGGCGGGCACGCGGACTTCATCTGGCACGAATCGCCAGGTTTCGGCGAGCATGATGACTTCGTACTCACCATCACCGGTCTCGTAGACTCCTGGCTCATCCCATGGTGATGTTGCACGGACATCCCCGGGGGCAATGCGCCCATCCGGACTCGGCACGTGCAATCCGTAATGGAGAACGGAAATCGCGATCGCGATCAGTCCCATCGCCAGAATTCCGACGCCAAGCAGCATGAAGATCTTCTCGTAACGATCGATTTTCATGGCCTACCCCCGTTCGAGCAGGAGCAGGAACATGGTGCCCCAGACCCCGATGATGAGAACGAGGAAGAGGAGCATCAGCACCATCGTGCCCTGGGTATTGTGTTCCTCTTCGTGATCGTGATCGTCTGGTTCTTCAGGCGCTGGTGGCCCGGTGTTCTCAGACTTGTCCCCTGACAATGTTGCCTCCCCATGGTTTCCTGATCACTGGCTATCGACTACGGATCCTCGTCGCGTCGTTCTTCGTTGCGAACGGAGATCCGCTGCAGCAGCAGGATCAACCCGATAATCCCGACGATCGCCAGAACCGTGGTAACGCCCTGGAACAGCGATGCCTGCCCTTTGAGGAGCAGGTTCAACGATGACCAGACGTAGATCGCCGCACCCCCGCCAACGATGAGTACGAGAACCATGAGCAGAATGGTGCGTGTCACAGGGACAGCACCTCACCCGATACCGATGCGCGCGTGTATCGCGTTGCTCTCATGATCACGTAACGCTCCGAACGGCCCGTGCCACATGGCTGGCGGACCACCGAATTCAACGCCGACGTGTGCTCCGGTTCTACGCCGGCGGCACAGCTCGTTCTCGCTACATACGTTGCGGAGCATAGCCGCAGCAAAGTCTCACTGTTGTCTCAGCAGAACCAGCCTCGTTACAAACGTGTGTATCGACCTGGCTTGACTTTTGATCAACAGACCTGGATGCAGGACAGTGCACAATGCCGGTCGCGCATCCGGGTTCGTTCCCGGCTGGCGATCCAGCTTTCACACATTGTCGTTCAGATGTCGGCGCTCCCACGCCATCGACTGACCTTGCATAGCCTATTCAGATGCAGGGCTTTGGTCAAGAGGAAAGCTGCTGCAATTCTTGCAGGATGCAGCAGCTGTAGTGCTTCGTGGGGCTTGAAAACGAGTGGCTGGATTAGCGGTAGATCACCCATTCGAAGGAGTCGAACACCTCGCGAATGATCTGCTGATCTTCCTCGTGCATCCGGGTCTGTTCATCGGCATCGCTCTGGATATTGCCGCCAGCACGAGATGAGAAGCCGACCGAGCCATCATCCTCATCGAAGTGCGCCTCGAACTCCCAGTCCCGATTGGCTCGTTCCGAGACCATCTCACCGAGCCGTTCCATGCTCTGTTCCCAGTTGACCTTGTTGAACCTTGGCAGATCAGTGTGGTCGAGTGCGCGCATGGTTATGGCCTCCTTCTGCGAAACGATCATCTCCGGAACCAATCCTAATACCCGGGAGAGTCTGGCGCACAGTGACTCTGGCGAGAACAACTGTGTTCCTGCAGTCGGGATAGTGTGATGTTGATCGGAAAGTACGGCTTTCCGAATGAATCGTTCTGGTATATGTTGGTGTAACCGTTACATGAAACCAAATCATAAGTGGAATTCCGCGAGAGGCAGGTACCGTTGATGAGTACCCAGTTTAGTGGCACGGAAGAACTGACCGAAAGGGTGAGGACGACCCACGGACACACGAAGTGGTTAACATCGGGCGAACCGTGCAGGTCAGGGCGCTCGATCTGGAGTTGTCACCGGATGATCTGCTGGCTCAGATCGATCAGATGGCGAGCGCAATCAGCGGCGAAGTGTGGCGGCCGGGAATGGCCGCCACGGGGTCAACTCAGGCAGGTGCCTAGTACAGGCTTGCTTTCTGGAAGGCCCGGGCGAAGCGGGGGTCGTCCAGACGGAAGGTATCCGGATGGGTTCCAGCTGCCAGCGCCAGGTAGTAGGCGAACAGCTGCAGCGGAACCAGGCAGGAGATCGACGCAAACGGCTCCGGCACAGAGGGCACGTCGATCGAGCCAGATGCCCCATCTACAATCTGTCCGGCCGTTCCATCACTGACGACCCGGTACGGAACACCGAGTTCCTTGATGGCTTCGACGAATTCGAAGACTCGCGACTGTGCGGCACCTTCCGGGGCAATCACGATGAACGTGTCCTCGGGTTCGACATTCTGCAGTGCCCCGTGCAGGAACTGCTCGACGTGGATGCCCTCTGCCTGCAGGTAGCTGGCTTCCTTGATCTTCAGGGCAACTTCCTGAGCGACGACTGATCCCGGGCCGCCGCCAGTCAGCCAGATTCGGCGAGCCTTGATGGCATCATTTGCCCACGCCTTCATCTCATCATCGAACTGAGTGCCAGCTTCGATCACTGCCGGGAGTTCCTGCTCGAAGAATATCTGCTCGACAGCGGACTGATTGGTCCGGTGGTAGCCGATGCGCTCGGCCAGCAGGATCATCGCCGAGAGCGCGCCGGTGTAGCTGATCGTATAGGTGGCGGATTGCTCCAGTTCCACGGTTTCGATCACGTGATCGACCTGGTCTGGCTTGCCCTCCAGCCCGATGCCGGTCACCATGACGGTTGTCGCACCGGCGTTTCGTGCTCTGTCCAGTGCCTGGACGCTGTACGACTTGGTGCCCTTGTGACTGATGATGATCACGCAGTCATTGGCGGTCAGTTCCGGCCCGTAGAGGGTGAAATCGAAGGAGTGGACCGGATACGCCTGGATGCCACCTCCGTACTCGCGCATCGCATGATCGATGACCTGTGTCGCGTGATACGAGGTGCCGATTCCGACCAGAAACAGCCGGCTCGATCCGGAGATCGCTGATGCTACCTGATCGATATGCGCCCGGTACTCCGTGACGGCATGTCGCACTGCGTCGGCCTGATCCATGATGTGGCGATACATGTTGTACGGGTGTTCGGTTGGCTTGCCTTCGACCATGCTCGGTCCTTCCCTGTAGCGTGCTGATCGCCAGTCCTTACTCCTGCTTGTGCCAATCCTCGGTGATCACTGGTCTGTTGGACACATCCAATCAGGCTTTACTCAGTCTGCCACGCGATACATTTGGCGTTCTGTGTGGCTCTATCTCATAATAGGCGTCCGACTGGTGGGCGGATCTGCTGGTCATGGATGGTACCTGATGGCGGGGCGAGTGCCGTATGCGGCTGGCGGTGGGCTGTCTGCGCGATGGGCGACGTGTGACGAGTATTGAGGGGTGACGTGTGAGCGCCGAACAGGAACGGCGAAAGCAGCAGGCCGCAGAGCTGGCTGTGAAGCAGATCGAAGAATCGATGATCGTCGGACTGGGAACCGGATCGACTGCTGATCTGGTGACGAAGCGCCTGGCCGAGCAAGTTGCCGAGGGCTTCGACGTCATCGGAGTGCCGACCTCTCGGAAGACGGCCGAGCTGGCTGGCTCGCTCGGTATCCCGCTCAGAGATCTACAGGATGTAGCGCACATCGACTTGACTATCGACGGTGCCGACGAGATCCAGCCGGGAACCCTCTTCGCCCTGAAAGGTGCTGGTGGTGCGCTGCTCCGGGAGAAGCTCGTTGCGCTCGATTCGTCGAAAGTCATTCTGGTGGTGGATGACACCAAGATCGTCGACCTGATCGGCAACAATTTCGCGGTTCCGGTGGAAGTGGTCCAGTTCGGCTGGCGCGTACCGGCTCGTGGACTGGGGGCCCTCGGCGCGACGATCGAGATGCGTCTGGACCCGGTTACGGGACAACCGTTCGTGACCGACAATGACAACTACGTTCTGGATGCGGCCTTTGGTCCGATCGGTGACCCAAACCAGCTCTCCCGGAGAGTCAAGGAGATCACTGGCGTCATCGAACACGGACTGTTCGTGGGAGTCGTCGATGAGGTGATTGTTGCCGGTTCGGACGGGACTGCCACCCTGACACCAGACGTTTTGTGAGACCTGCAGTGTTACGGGCTGACGCCCTGATATTTCACAGTTGCGCGTTTTGCACCATTAAACTGATGTCGATTTCATCGAGTTAGCCCGGGTTGGGGTAGTGGATGTCATGGCGCGAACGGCTCGGGTTGCTGGGACGCAATCAGGCCTATGCTGCGCTCTGGGGTGCCCGTACCGTCTCCACGCTCGGGAACTGGGTGACGCTGACCGCGCTTCTGCTGTATCTCGAATCGATCGGCGCGAGCGGACTCCAGATCGGCATCATGCTGGCTGCGCGTGAGCTTCCGCACCTGCTGGGTCCGGTAGCTGGTGCGCTGGCTGACCGAGTCGATCAGAAGCGAGTGATGATCGGCTGCGATCTCACCAACAGTCTGCTTATCGGGCTGATTCTGATCTGGTTGCCGTCATTTTCGATTCTGGTGGCTCTGGTTGCTGCCAGTTCGCTCACTGCCGCGCTCTTCATGCCGAGCGGCAAATCTGCCGTGCCGAAGCTCGTCGATCAATCGGATCTCACCTCAGCGAATGCGCTGCTCGGCTCATCGACCAACCTCAGTTTTGCGGTGGGGCCAGTCATCGGGGCTGCACTCTTTGCGGTGGTCGGGGTTCGTGGAGCCTTGCTGCTCGATGTGCTGACTTTTCTGATCTCGTTCAGCCTGTTGCTCCGACTACCTGCATTCGGTGGTGCGGCGACAGCCGATGGCGCGGTGGAGTCGCTGCGCACGACTCGATTCGTGGACGAAGTTCGCGACGGTGTGACGTTCGTTGCCCGGCACAAGGTTGCCCGTGCCGTGGCGATCGGGATGTTCCTCGGCGTGCTGTTTGCTGCGATCGACAACGTTGCGCTGGTCTTCCTGATTCGCGATTCGCTGGGTGGGCCGGAGATCGCCCTGGGAACAGCGCTCGGATTCTACGCGGTGATGATGGTGCTGGCTCCCCTCATCCTGATCCGGTTCGAGCTGTTTCGCGCGCGGCCATCGCTGATCCTGCTCGTCGGGCTCCTGCTGACCAGTGCTGGCATGTTCCTCACTGGCCTGTCACCGGTCGTCGCTGCTGCGGTGGCCGCTTATGCTATCGCTGGAGCGGGGAACGGGCTGGAAAACATCGGGATCGATACGCTGATCGGTCGATCGGTTCCCAGAGACAAACTCGGTCGGGCGTTCGGCGTGGTCTATGGACCGATCGCTATCGCCGCGGGTCTGGCTGCGCTAATCGGGGGACAGATCGTTGATCTGACGTCTCCATCCACCGCGTTTCTGGTTGCCGGGACGGGTGTCGGCGTCGTTTTCCTGCTGGTCTGGAAGATGTTGCCCCGGGAGTTGCAGGAGAACCGGTAGATGAAGCTCAGATGCTACAATCGGACCATCAGCGTTTTCTCAGAATCGATAAGAGCGAGGCAGCCATGAGCACCCACACCAACGAAAAACTGCCACCAATCAAAGAACTCTCCCCGGAAGAGGCGTGGGAACTGTTCGATCGCCAGGCACAGGCGTGGCTGGGCGTCAGCGGTGAAGAGTTCATCCGGCGTTATGATGCCGGCGAGATCAGTGCGGATGACCTGGACTACAACAACGATGTGATTGCGCTGTACATAATGATGCCGCGCAAGCATGAGGATAAGGATACGGAGTCTGCTTGATTGCCCGTCGTCCCGCTGATGCGGTAGAGCAGTATCGATCCGTGGTGCAACGAATACTTGCCTGTGTCACAGAGCAAGTTCTTACAATTCGTGCTCCGGGTGGCGGAAACCCGTATGGTCCAGGTAGATTCCCCCGTGCAATGATGCTGGCTGACGGACGTAATGTCTCGCTTCGATCACCTGATCAAATTCAGCTTCGCGTGCTGATGCGGTTTGAACTGGTTGACGGAAGGGCTACAGGGACCGGCTGGACAGCACGTACCAGCGAGTATGCCTACACGCTTTTGTTCAGGACGGCATCCAATGTGAGCGAATTCAT
Source organism: Sphaerobacteraceae bacterium (assembly GCA_007695115.1). Taxonomy (GTDB): domain Bacteria; phylum Chloroflexota; class Chloroflexia; order Thermomicrobiales; family Thermomicrobiaceae; genus SLMJ01. The sequence continues at coordinate 11,093 of REEK01000158.1, read as the reverse complement.
TTCTTACCACTGGCAACCCGATGTTCGCCCTGGGGTTCGAACTCCCCATCTCCACATCGGCCCGGCGATAGCCGGATCGTCGATGCAGATTGGCACTCGAACGGTCAACCGCATACATTTCCCCACTGGGATCATGCCTATGGCATCCGTGGTTCGTCTGGCGATCGAGGAACTCGACGTGGAGCCATTGCGGTCTGACTGGCAATCAGTGCTTGCTGAAAACGAGGTTCAATAGAACCCACTTCCTCAAGCCAGAAAATAGCGCTGGGTCATCGGCAGTGATGTTGCCGGTTCGATGTCCACCGGCGAGCCATCGATGGTCACTTCCAGGGTTTGCGGGTTGACCCGGACATCCGGGCTGGTGGTGTTGTAGCGCATCGCCGCCTTGTAGGTCTGCCGCGTGTCGTCGATCGCCACGGCAGATCGACGCAGATGATTCCCGGCCGGGAAACCGGATTCCACTGCCTGTCGGGACAGGAAGTTGACGGCGAGTTGGGCCGGAGCTGCACCCATCCCGCCAAACATCGGCCGATAGATCAGCGGCTGGCTGGAGCGGGTAGAGCCCTGTCCGTCGCCAACCGGTGACCAGGCCACGAAGCCGCCTTTGATGACCGCCTGTGGTTTGACCCCGAAGAACGCCGGATGCCAGAGCACGATGTCCGCCAGTTTGCCCGGCTCGATACTCCCCACCGAGCTACCGAGACCGTGAGCCAGCGCCGGATTGAGCGTGTATTTGGCCAGATACTGGAGAATGCGCGGGTTGTCGTCACCCTCCCCGGTGTCCGGATCGAATCCGCCACCGCGGACCTCTTTCATCCGGTGGGCCAGTTGCCAGGTGCGGCTGACGACCTCGCCGATCCGTCCCATCCCCTGAGAGTCTGAAGACATGATCGCGATTGCGCCCAGATCATGCAGCACGTCTTCGGCGGCGATTGTGCTCTCCCGAACGCGATCGCGGGTGGCCTGGACATCGGTCTCGAAATGGTGGTGGAGCCGATGCACGGTGAACGCCATCTCGAACTGCTCGGCTACGCTGTTGATGCCGTAGGGCAGGGAGGGGTTGGTCGAGGAGCCGATCACGTTGTCCGCGTTGACGATCTCCAGCATGTTCGGGGCGTGTCCGCCACCGGAACCTTCCACGTGATAGGCGTGGATCGAGCGGCCATTGATCGCCGAGAGGGTCTCCTCCAGCGCACCAGCCTCGTTCAGCCCGTCCGTGTGAATCGCGACCTGCACGCCGGTCTGATCGGCAATCTGGAGCGCCCGGTCGATCACGGCGTGGAATGCGCCGACGTCTTCATGGATCTTCAGTCCGGCGGCCCCGGCTTCGACATGCTCTTCAAGATGCTCTTTGCTGGAGGAAGCGCGACCAAGCAGGGCCAGATTGATCGGGATTGCCTCGAACGCCTCGAAGACATGCAGCATGTTGTTCAGCGGATTCACGCCAAGATCCCAGACTCCGCCCGATCCCTGGGCCACGAGCGTGGTCAGGCCGCTGGAGAGCGCGGCCGGAATCAGCGACGTGGACGACAGGTGGACATGGGAATCGACCCCGCCGGGTGTTGCGATCATCCCGTCCCCGGTAACCATGGCGGTACTGGCACTGAGCACCAGATCGATGTTCTCTGTAACGTCTGGATTTCCGGCTCGACCGACCCCGACAACTCGCCCATCCTTGATTCCGATGTTGGTCTTGATGGCGCCAAGTGCCGGATCGAGCAGCAGAACGTTGGTGATAATCATGTCCAGCTTGCTGGGGCCGGGCTGATGGCCGATCAGCATTCCGTCGCGAACTGGACGGCCGAAACCGGTGATCGTCTCGCTACCCGGCAGGCTATGGTCGGATTCCACCCGGACATAGAGATTGGTGTCGGCGAGGCGAACACGGTCCCCCGTGGTGGCGCCGTAGACCGAGTTGTAGTCTCGTCGGTCCATCTCCTGAGGCATAGTGGGTTACTCCTCTGTCTGATGCAGAAATCCCCGGGCGATGGCGCGCTCGAGCGCGGTATCGACATCGAGTTCATCGAGCGGGCCATCGACCAGTCCGTTGAACCCGCGGACGATCCGGTTCCCGCCGATCGGCACCATTTGCAGCGGTACGGTCTCTCCCGGTTCGAAGCGAATCGCTCCGCCAGCCGGCACATCGGGACGCATCCCGTAGGCTTTGCGGCGATCGAACCTGAGACGCGGGTTGGCTTCGAAGACGTGGAAGTGTGCGGTGAGGTGCACCGGAATCTCGCCCGTGTTGGTGACCTGGACAGTGGTTTGCGGGAGATCGGCGTTGATCACGATCGGCTCATGACTTCCAGGGATGATCGCTCCGGGTGGCCGGGTTTCATCGGTCATGATATCGGGTTCCTGATCGTCACCAGTTTTGTGCCGTCAGTAAACATCGCATCGACCTGGAGAATGGGGATCATCTCGGGCACGCCCGGCATTACGTCGTCCGAGGTCAACACGCGACTGGCGATGGAGGCTACATCATCATAAGTGCGGCCATCCCGGGCTGCCTCGAAGATTTCGTCGGTGATGATGGCAACAGCCTCTGGATGGTTCAGCCGGAGACCGCGACTGCGACGTTTCCGGGCGAGTTCAGCCATTGTGAAAACGGTTAGCCGGTCCAGTTCTTTCTGGGTGAGCTTCATGATTCAGGCCGTTTCGCTGACAGGTAGACGGTTGTCCCGGCATTATCGCAACGACGGATGAGGGGTGCAACGGAGAGCGGTGGAGGCTATTCGGGCAGTGTGATCTCGTAACAGCGTTTATGGTCTACGCCGATGTCCCGGAGTAACTTCCCGACATCAATGGTCCGGATCGACCGTGACAGCTCTGGTGAGTGGTGGGTGGACATATAGATACGTGAAGGCAGGATCGTGCCGAGCTTGCCGTCCATAATGGCGGCGGTAAGCAGGTCAAGGTCAGCCGTTCCCGGAACGTCCTCGATCTCCATGTCGGGATCGAACGCTCCAGGGGCACGACCAAGCCAGATGTATAGCGGAGAGCTACTGCTCACGATTCCCCTGGCCATTGGTTGCCATCTTGTGAGGAGAGGCGTGCAGCGCAACGCCGGCAAGGAGTGTGTTGAGATCGAACGGTTTTCCGATGACACTGTCCGCCGGAAGCTGGTCTGCGTGCATTCGCAGATTGGCACCGGCTGACATGGCAATAATGTGGATCTGCTGTGTGTCCGGATCCCGTTTGAGCCGGCGGATCGCCTCGGCTCCATCCATAATCGGAAGCATCAGATCCATAAGGATCAGATCAGGCTTCTCCTGGCGAGCAATGGTTACTGCCGCACGCCCATCTGTTGCCAGAAGTGTCTCGTACAGCTCGTCCTGCAGTAGTTCATCAAGCATATTTAATATCGCCGGATCGTCATCGACGATCAGCACACGCGCCACCCGGACCCCCTTTCCCCTGTCAGCAACATTGCCGCAGGAGAGTCTGGAATTATAGACAGTATCGCTGGACCTGCTCAGCCCCCGAATCACTACCCCGGGTATCTGCACAGCAAGTCTTGTGCCCGGCCCGAAGAATCGCGTTCGCGGCGCGCACTATGCGGGAACAATAGCAGGAACGGAGGCGATTGAGGATACCGGTATACTCAAGTCTGTACTTCTCTGCTACGATGCCGGGTGTTGGTCGTTATCAAGCTGGCGCATTTGCATGCTGACGAATGGATCTTGTGGGCGATTGCCCAATTGAAACAAGAACGAGCCACCTTGGGTGGTCACGCTTAATTCAAGGAAGGACGAACGCATGAGTGACACGCAGGAGATTAACAGTGGCCTTGAAGGGGTCGTTGTTGCCGAGACCAGCCTGAGTATGATCGATGGCCAGAACGGTATCTTGCGATACCGTGGCTATGATATTGATGACCTGGCTCAGACGACGTCCTTCGAAGAGATTATGCACCTGCTCTGGTTCGGGTCATTGCCAACCAGTTCGCAGCTCGATGATCTCAAGGCGCGTTTGCGTTCGCACAGACAATTGTCGCCAGCGGTCAAGAGCGTCCTCTCCAGCCTGCCGACCACCGGTGCCCCGATCGACGCGATGCGGGCCGCCACGACGGCGATGGCGATGGAAGATCCGGATGAACGCTCGCTCGATGCAGACGATGTCCAGGAGCGTGCCATTCGAATGGCGGCTGCATTCCCGGCCATGCTGGCGGCGTATCTCCGTCTGCGTGAAGGCAAAGACATCGTCGAACCGCACAAGGAACTCGGCGAGGCAGGCAATTTCCTCTATATGCTGACCGGGGAAGAGCCAACCGAACTGCAATCAAACGCCTTCAACTGCTATCTGATTCTGGTTGCCGAGCACAGCATGAACGCATCGACCTTCTCCGGCCGTGTGACGTTCTCCACCATCACCGATCTCTACTCGGCTGTTTCGGCTGCACTGGGCTGCCTGAAGGGTGATGCTCACGGTGGCGCCAACGCACGGGCGATGGAGATGTTGCTCGATATTGGTACGAAGGAAAACGTTGAGCCATATATCGAGGAATCGCTGAAGATCAAGCGACGCCTGATGGGTATCGGCCATCGTGTCTATCGTGCCCGTGACCCGCGAGCCAAGCACCTGATGGGCTTCTCCGAGTCGGTCGCCGAGCAGAAGGGTGATCGTACCTGGCATGATGTGGCTGTGCGGCTGGAAGACCTCACCAACGAGCATCCGTTCTTTACCGAACGCAAGCTCTACCCGAACGTCGAGTTCTACTCGGCGCCACTGCTGTACTCGCTCGGTATTCCGATCGATGCAATGCCAGCGGCATTCGCCATCAGCCGGATCGTTGGCTGGACTGCCAACCTGAACGAGCAACTGCCGAATATGCGATTGATTCGCCCGCAGGCCCGCTATACCGGCCCGGAGACGGCTGAATTCAAGCCGATCGATCAGCGGGGATAGTCACGCGGTACAAAGCCGAAGACCAGCTATGCTATACTCAACGAGTGGCGCCCACGGGTGCCACTCATTCTTATTGTGCGCCATTGTAAGGCGTCAATGCGCCCGTTCGTGTGACCAGATCAGTCTGATGCACAGGCCGGGATAGCCAGGTGAGAGAGGGGGTGAGCCGGAACATGCGAGTCGACCAACGCGATAACGAAGGTTTTGATGCGTTGCTGCGACGTTTCACGAAGGAAGTCCAGAAATCGGGCAAGCTTCGCGATTTCCGCAGCAAGCGACGATTCGTCAGCAAGAGCGAACAGCGCCGTGCCAAGATCCGTAAAGCAGAGCACAAGCGCCGTCGTAAGGCCGCCCAGACGACAGGGTAACCTGAGCCTCGTCTCACGGCCTGACACACGTTACTGACGACTGGCCGGCCGGGTCACCGTACCCGGCCGGAACCGTGTTCGTTCCACAGAGAGTAGAGTCTCCATCATGCGCGGGATGTCCGGTCTGTCCTGGTTGCTTCCCATCTCATCGATCGGCTTTCTGGCCTTCGTCGGGACTGCTGTCTACGGCGCTGTCTGGCTGGACTGGCCTGCCTGGTTGCTGATGGCGATTGCCCTTCCCGGCATTCCATTCGTCTGGCTCGGGTTGATGCTCGCCCTGATGGATGTCACCCGACGTCCTGATGAGCACGTCAGTGATGAAGCCCGAATGCTCTGGACCGCAGTTATCTGCATCCTCAACGTTTTCGCATTCCCCATCTACTGGGCAGTCGTTATTCGTAACAGCCCACCACTGCCTGAACCGCCACCGAAATCTCAGGCGGCGCAGGAAAGCACTGATGAATCTCCTGAGGCGAGCCAGTCCCAGCTCTAAACGTCTTGCGTGGAGATATTCCAGCGTAACTCTTGTTTCGCAGTCTGCGTTATATTCGGCAGAGGGATGTCTGGCATGCATCCTGCCGCTGGACTCCTGAGTGCTGAATACGATACGTGAGGCACGGTTGCCTCAAATGATGACAACAGGGACCCAGCCATGAATCAAATGAAACCGCGTGCCCGCTCCAGCTGGCAGGACTACCTCGGTCGTGATGTGTACACCGCAGACAATCAGCAGATCGGCCTCGTTGTTGACGTCAGAACTGATCCTCAGTCTCGGGAGCTCTATCTGATCGTGCAGGATAGTGCCGATCCGTCAGCGCAACCACTCTGCATTCCTGCCGAGGCGGTCGGGGTTGCCACCCGATTCCGCCTGATGCTCGATCTGGTCAGTGATCGACTTCCGAAGGACGAGTGGAGTCAACTCGATTTCCGAGTCCTGCATCCTGCCTGACGATACAGCGCGAATTCGTCCCAACGTACAGTGTCGACGTCAGCGGCTCCTGTGTAACATTTCTGACACCAGCAGATAGAGCCGGAGCGGCTGCTCCGGCTTTGACGCATGCGTCCGGGAGCAGGTGTGCGAACAGAAGAGATTCTCAACGTTCAGAATGTCAGCAAGATGTATGGTCAGCTAGCAGCGGTTCAGGATGTGTCGCTCAGCGTTCGCCGAGGCGAGATCGTCGGGTTGCTTGGCCCCAACGGAGCCGGGAAGAGCACGTTGATCAAGTGCATTGCCGGATTGTTGCGTGCGTCTGATGGGGCGATCTCGGTGGACGGCTTTCTGGTGCGCACACCGGAAGCGCGTGGCTCCACTGGCTACATTCCGGAGGTGCCGTCACTCTACGATCTGCTGACCCCCTGGGAGCACCTGCAGTTCATCGCCCTCGCTTACGGGCTGCAGAACTGGGAAGACCACGCCACCGAGCTCCTCGGACAGTTTGGACTGAGTGACAAACGCGATGCGTTTTCCGGCGAACTGAGCAAGGGCATGCGTCAGAAGGTGCTGATCGCCTGCGCGCTATTACATCAGCCATCACTGTATCTGTTCGACGAGCCGACGGTGGGGCTCGATCCCCAGGCTCAGCGCGAGCTGACCCGGCAGTTGCTCCGGCTTCGGGACGACGGCCACGCGTTGCTGGTAAGCACCCATATTCTGGCGCAGATCGAACCGATCGCGGACCGGGCCATTATCATGTCGCACGGGCGGACGATCGCCGGAGGGACACTCGCAGAACTGCGAGAGACGTTCCAGCTCCCCGCCGATACGCCGCTCGAGGATGTCTTTCTCCAGGTGACGGAATGAGAACAACTCCCGGTACGAACCGCGCGGCGGTCTGGTATCTCCAGAGACGGATCATTGCCAACTGGTTGCGCCGGTCCATCCGTTCACCGTTCTTCTGGCTCATGGTGGTGTTCGTCGGATTCCTGGTCATCAGCCAGATCGCGGCGGCGATTGACGGACCGGAACCATCTGAATTCGCCAAGAATCTCGACGCTGCGTATCTCGGCACGATCAGCGCGATTGTTCTGCTTGCCAGCATCCTGATCGGCCTGTGGCGCGGGACAACCAGCACGCCGAGCGCCTCGCTGGCTGATGTGGTGATTCTGATGAATTCCCCGATCTCTCCACGGTTCTCCTATGCACTGCTTATCGGTCGAAGCTCGATAGTCAGGGCGCTGCTCCTCAGTTTCTGGTCACTGGCGGCATCTAGCGGTCTCCTGTTTGGTTTCCCTGATACCTGGATCGCGCTTCGGGTGACCTTCAGCGTGCTGATTGCGGTCCTGCTCTCGGAGTTCCTTCGCTGTGCGGTCTGGGTGGGAACCGAGCAAGTGGTTGTCAGCGCTCCAGAGCGCGGACGACGGCTTCGCCGGATGATCAAGATCGTAACGCTGGCAATCGGTGGTGGTGCTGCCGCCGGGTTGCTCTGGCCACTGGCCGATGGCCAAACGGAAAACTGGCGGGCAGCGATCGAAATCCTGCTTGAGCGGGGCGAAGTGCTTGCGTCGATTCCCCCACTCTCTCTGGGAGCCAGTGTTCTCATGCCCGGTGGTCTGAGCCTTCTGAGTGCGCTCGGTCTGGTGGCGCTGACGGCAGGTGTCGCCGGGTTGGCACTGTACTGGGCCAGGGACTTCATTGAGCCGATTGCGGTCAACGCAGAACGGAAGACGGATCCACGAGGACAGATTCTGGAGAGCGGCAGTGATGTCCAGTGGGCTGCGTTGGCTCAGTATGGCGTGTCCCCAAGAGTGCGGACCAGTGTGCCGCCGTTCGGAAGTGGTGCCGGAGCACTCCTCTGGGGAAGCCTGACTCGCTGGGTGCGCTATCAGATTGCGGCGGCCTGGATCACCACGTTCATTCTCGGACTGTTTGGCCTGTTAGCCGCGGTGGGGGTCCGGCTGGAGCTGATTCCGGTCGAGGTGGCGTGGGTGGTGGTGCTGATCTTCCCGTTCTTTGGTTCCGTCAACATGTTCATGGATGAACTGCGCCGCCAGTTCCTCTTTCTCATCCCTGGTTCATCCTGGGCCAAGCTGACGGCTGGTGCGCTCACGTCAGTGCTGGATGGTGTCTTCTCCGGCGTGGTGGTGATTGGAGTAATGACTGCACTGGGAGCAATACCCCTTGCCCATTCCGGTGGATTGCTGGTGCTCTCGCTGGCAATCGCCCTGCTCGGCCAGGCTTCGATGGCACTGGTGCAGATTGTCCTGCCGTTCTGGGTTGGTCAGCAACCACGCGTGTTTCTGACGTTCGGGGCGACCGGGATCGCCTTCATTCCAGGTCTGCTGACGCTGATCGGCCTCTACGTAGCGGTTGGTCCGGTGGCCGGGATGCTCGCCGCTGCCGCCGTCACGCTGGTCATCGGGGTGGTGCTCATGGTTATCGCCGGACTGCTGTTTGATCGTATGGAGTTTTCAGGCTAATGGAAGGTCAGGTATCGATGAAACGATCGTCGCTGCTAATCGTCATGGTGCTGACACTCTTGATCTCTGCCGTCGGTACGGTTGCGGCGTCTGAGGAATCCACGGAGTGCGAGACCGCAGGTCCGGACGGTGTCAGCATCTGTGGAGAGATTCTGGATCACTGGAACGATTACGGAGGCCCCGATACCTACGGTTATCCTCTGGCGCCGGCAGCGGATGAACTCAACAGCGATACCGATAAAACGATGACGGTGCAGTATTTTGCACACGCCCGCCTGGAGATTCATCCGGAGTTCGAAGGCACTCCGTACTATGTTCAGGCTGGTCGCCTTGGTGCCGAGTTGCTGGCTAAAGATGGCATCGACTGGCGCGACTTCGATGAGGGTGATCCGGATGATCCGACCTGGAGCGAGCCTACTGGGCAGTCGATTGCACCGGAGTTCCAGGAGTACTGGGAGTCCACTGGTACGGGAACCGCTAACGGTCTCGATGCGTTTCAGTCGTCACTGGCCCTTTTCGGATACCCGATCAGCCCGGCGGAATATGCCGACGACGATGAGACGCTGATTCAGTGGTTCGAGCGGAGCCGGCTGGAAATGGATGCCGACGGCAACATCGCCATGGCCCCCCTCGGAGACGAGCGCGTTGCCAGCACAGATCAGCCCGAGCTGGCTTTCGAGGAATTCGATACCCGTTTGCAGGAAATTCTCGACGAGCACGGTGATACCGGGATCGGCGCCTGGATGGAATCATCGGAATTCGGTGACTTCGAGTGGCAGGCCGGCGTGGCCAATGATGAGACCGACGAGCCGTATACCCTGGAGACGCATCACCGGGTTGGCAGTGTGACCAAGCCATTGACTGCACTGGTTGTGCTGGATCTTGTGGAAGAAGGATTGCTCGATCTCGATGATCCCGTCGATCAGTGGTTCCCCGAGCTCGATGGAAGTGACGAAGTCACGGTCCGGATGCTCGGCAACATGACCAGCGGGATCTACAGTTACACCGACACGATCGCCTGGTTGTCAGCGACTCTGGAAGATCCCGAACAGGAGTGGGACCCAGAAGATCTGCTCTGGTACGGATTCGAAATGACGGACACTGCTGAACCAGACGGCAGCTGGCACTACTCCAACACCAACTACATCATGCTGGGGCTGATCGTGGAAGAGCTGACTGGTGATGATTTCGGTACCGCGCTCGAGGAGCGGGTGCTGCAGCCGCTTGGGCTGGACCACACCTCATTTCCGGATGATGGGGAAATGCCCGAACCGTACGCTCGCGCCCTCTACACCGGCAGTCCCGCTGCCGGAGAACAGGACTCGACCAACTGGCATCCATCTGTGTCCTGGACTGCGGGTCAGGTGATCTCCACCGCCGGCGATATGTTGCAGTACGCGCCAGAACTGGCCGAGAGCCAGTTGCTCAGCGATGATGTCGATGCCGAGCGCCTGTCGCTGATCCAGGTTGTCGATGATGATGAATGGGACGTCGAGGCGATGGGTGATGAGCCGCCCGGGTACGGGTTCGGGGTCATGTACTCCGATGGCTGGTACACGCACAATGGGGTGCTCTTCGGCTATACGACAATGGTCGCCTATCACCCCGGGTACGATGTGTCGCTGGTTGTTTTTGGGAACGGTGAAGCGATCGGCCCGGACGGAACGATTGCTACGTTCGTGGCATTCGCCGAGATCACCGAGTTGCTGGAAGATGCTGATCTCGACTAGCTCTGGATAGACAATCTGACTGGGTACCATGCGCTGGGCAGTTCGCCCGGCGCATTTCTGTGTCCGCAACCGCGGGTAGCCGCGGACCTTACTCTGGACAGATCCTGTCTGGTTGTTAAGAATGTGTTGTTGCCTGCTGGAGTACATCACTAGCCGGTGGGCAGGGATCTTCATTCCAGGGGGCGATCATCGGATCATTCATCGACCGTGTAACGCCGGGAAATGGTCGGCCATTCTATGGCTGGGCCATTGTGCTGGTTGGTGCGCTGGTTTCGTTCAGCTCTGGCCCCGGGCAATCGTTCGTCTTCTCGATTTTCCTCGACTCGATCATCGAAGATACCGGACTATCCCGCACGAACGTCTCGATGCTCTATGCAGTGGGCACTGGCGTCAGCGCGTTGATGGTGATGACGGTCAGCCGGATTGCTGATCGCACCGGACCGAGGGCGACGCTGATCGGTGTCACCATCGTTTTCGGGGCTGTCTGCTTCGGGATGGCCTTCGCTGTGGGCACGATCTCGTTCTTCATCGCCTTTGCGGCGCTGCGGGCGTTCGGACAGGGATCATTGCCGATCAATTCCACCCTGCTTGTAGCGTCGTGGTTCGTAGAGCGTCGCGGCCGGGCGATGGCAGTGGTGGGGCTCGGGTTTGCCGCCTCCAACGCAGTCCT